>JBGQFO010000004.1:0-55607 GCA_041496945.1 Candidatus Limnocylindria bacterium
CGCCGCTCCTCGCGATCGCCGCCGCGCCGTTCTTCGCCTCAGCTTGGCCCGATCCGCTTGCGAGGTGGCGGACGAGCGACGAGCCCGCCGGCGAGCGGCCGGGGCACTCCCTCGACGAGCGTCTGCGCCCAGCGCGCCCGACCGCCAAAGGACCCGCCGGACCCGCGGGCGCGCGTAGCCAGCAGCGAGGACAGGGGCTGCCCGGACGCTCCGCCGGCGCGCTCATCGGTGCGCTCATCCCTCGTCCGCCATCGGGCAAGCGGATCGGGCCAGGCCGACGCGAAGAACGGCGCGGCGGCGATCGCGAGGAGCGGCGTGTGCCGCGCCGCCGTGAGCGCGACGAACGCCACGGGGACGAGGAGCGCGGCTTCGCGCAGCGTCGCGCGTCGGCCGAGCATCGCCGTCGCAACGACCAGACCGAGCGTCACCAGGAAGAGCAGCCCGGGGAGCGTCCGCGCATCGGGCACGCCTTCCTCGGCGACGAAGCGCGGCGGGATCAGGAAGTGGCCACCCGACGACGTCCACGCCGCCAGCCCGGAGGGCGTGAGCAGCGTGACGAGCACCGCGAACGCGGCGATCGGCGCGAAGCGCCAGCGATCGCGTGTCGACTCGAGCGCGCGCGCCGCGCATGACGCGAGGATCAGGCCGAGGCCGAGCGCGAAGGAGCCGTGCAGCTGCGACCAGATCAGGAGCAGCGGGATGGTCCAGAGGAGCTCGCGGTCGCCGCCACGCAGGAGGCGAACCAGGACCGCGAAGCACACCAGGCCGAGCAGCTCCGGGCGGTCCGTCCACGCGAAGCGCGAGAGCGCGATCGCCGGCAACGCCGCGGCGACGACGACGATCGGCCGGCCCGGGCGGGCGTGCCGCGCGGCCTCGATGACGGTCGCGACGAGCGCCGCGACGGCGAGAGCGCGAAGCGCGAGGACGCCGCGCCAGTCGCCGAGCGCGCGCGCGACCGCGAGGAGCAGATCGCCGAGCCACTGATCGACGAGGACCGGCCCCCCGGCGACCGTCCATGAGAAGACGTCGGCGCGCGGGAGGTCGCCGCCGAGCGTGCGCCGCCCGGTCTCGAGGTGCCAGAAGAGGTCCGAGTCCGACACCGGCTGGAGCGTGGCGAGCGCGCCGAACGCCGCGCCGAGCGCGAGCGCGAGCGCCGAGACGCGCGCGAACGTCAAGGACGTGACAGCAGCACCCACCCCGTGCCGCTCGCGGCACGATGCCAGCCATCCTCGACGAGCGCGCCGGCGAGCGGACGATCCTGTCGCAGCAGGGCGTGCGCGATGTCCCACCGCTTCAGGACGTCGCGGTAGCCCGGCGCGAGCGCGACGACGCGCTGGAAGTCGGCAAGCACGTCGGGCAGGAACAGCGCCTCACCGCGCCCATCGATGAACGTCGGATGTTCGGGCGCGTAACGGATGAGGTACCCACCCCAGTCGTACTCGTTCAGCACGTTCC
Source organism: Candidatus Limnocylindria bacterium (assembly GCA_041496945.1). GTDB lineage: Bacteria > Chloroflexota > Limnocylindria > P2-11E > P2-11E > CF-39. The sequence continues at coordinate 1,456 of JBGQFO010000004.1, forward strand.
CGCGCACGGATCGCAGCGTCTCGAGCGCGCCGGTCGGATACGCCGAGAGATCGGGCTGCGCCGGCGCCGCCGTCACGGTCTCGATCACAAGGACGGACGCGAGCACGAGGATCGCGACGAGCGCCGCCGTCCGCGGCACGAGGGGAGAGACGACGCGCGCGCGGCCAAGCGCGTCCGGGAGCATCGCCGCGACAAAGGGCGCGAGGACCATGCCGGCGTACGGCGTCTCGCGCTGGATCGCGAGCGCCAGGATGCTGAAGATCGCGATGAGGCCAGGCCAGAGGAGCGGCGCGCCGAGCCGCGCGGCGACGGCCTCACGGCCGCGAAGCATCGCCGCGGCCAGCGCGGCGAGCAGCAGCGCCGCGAACACGAGGCCCGCGCCGCTGAGCACGTCGAGCGGACGGTCCTCCACGATCCAGCCGGGCAGCAGCGCCCCGTACGCGGCGGCGCGGCCGAGCGCGCCGGCGCCGGCGGGGTTCAGCTGCGTCGCGAGCAGGCTGGTGACAAGGACGAGCGGCAGCTGATAGCGAGCCGGGGGCGCGGCCTCGAGCAGGGCGTCGACGGCGAAGATCGCCAGGGCCACGAGGCCGATGACGAAGGCGTTATGAGTGTTCGCCCACAGCAGGAACACGAACGGCACCGCGGCGAGCCGCCGGATCCGTCCCTCCAGCCGCGCCGCGAACAACAGGTCGAGCACCAGCGGGAAGAGCGCGAGGGTGAACAGCTGTGGACGATCGCCCCACACCATCCGCGAGACGAGGATCACGCCGACCACCGGCACGACGGCCCAGCCCGCGTGCGGCTGCACGCGCAGCGTGACGCGCGCGGTGAAGAACGCCGCGAGCCCCACGAGCAGCGCGCGCAGCGCGTCGAGCCCGACCCACCCCCCGGCGCGATAGACGAGCGCCATGACGACGTCCCCCAGCCACGCACCGGTGTTGTACGGCGTGCCGGTGCGCGTGAACGACCACAGGTCGTGGTCGAGGATCTGCCCGTGATCGAGCGTCCACTCGCCGCTCTGCAGATGCCAGAAGAGATCGGAGTCGCTCGGTACCTGCAGCAGCGCGAACGCGGCGGCGAGGGCGCCGAGGAAGATGGCGGTCAGCGTCGTCGCTCGCATCGCTACTGCGTGCACCGGAGGTCGAGCGCGCCGGTGACCGGGAAGATCTTCACCGGCCCGCGCTCGATCGGTGCGCCGAGCCACGCGGGTCGCGCGACGCCGCGGTAGAGATCGTCGTACGCGCGGAAGTGCGCCTCCTCGAGCACGATCGAGCGCGCCTGTGCCGTCGCGAGCACGCACGCTGCGACGTCGAGGCCGTCGGCCGGCGTGACCAGCACGCTGCGCCCGGAGAGCCAGCGCCACGCGGCCGCGTCGATCGCCAGGAACGGGCCGTCCGGGATGGCGTCGACCGCCGCCGCGCGCACGCGGGCGCCGCCATTGAACGAGAGGTCCCACTGCGCGAGCGCGCCCACCGAGAGGGCCGCGACGAGCACGGCCGTGCCCAGAGCCCAGACGTTCGCGACCGCAGGCCGTCGGGTCGCGAGCATCCGCTCGCCGCCGGCCATGGCGATCGCCACACCGAAGGGGAAGAAGGCGGCGAGCGAATGGAAGTACGACCCGCGCGTCGAATGCAACGTCCACACCAGCGACTGCGCGGCGAAGATCGCCAGGCCGAGCAGCGCCCACGCCCGCACCTCGAGCCGCGACCAGAGATCGCGCATGCCGCGGCCCAGCGGGAGCACCAGCAGGAGCGCGAAAGCGAAGCCGAACGTCACGGTGTTCGCGACGAGCGCGCCACCCTTGGCGGCGAGCGCGTCGCCCGGCGAAGCGAGGAACGCGTCGAGCGTCGGCGAGCGGAGCGCGAAGAAGTCCTCATAGCGAACGAGCAGCGCGGCGCGCGCGAGAAGGTCGGACGGCATGCCGACCGAAGCGTTCCGAGCGAGCCAGGCACCGCCGATGGCGAGGGCGACGAAGGCCGCGGCGAGGCCCGCACGACGGCTCGGCGTCCGCAGCGCGAGAGCGACGAGCGCGAGGCCGAAGAGCGCGGCTTCTGCCCGCGCGAGATAAAGGAGGCCGACGAGAAGACCCGCGCCGAGGCCGGCCGGTACCGAGCCCGCCGCCGCGGATCGGTAGAAGAGAAAGAAGAGCGCGCCGAGGAAAGCGGCGGGCGCGAAGCCGTCGAGGCTGACCCAGGCCGGCGCGAACAGGCCACCGAGGCCGACGACGACCGCGCCGAGGAGCGCGGCGCGGTCGGACGCCCCGAGCGCCCGCACGCAGAGATAGGTGGCGGCGGGCACGAATGCGGCGACGAGGACGATGGCCGCCTGCGCCGCGCGGAACTCGCCGAGGAGCGGCCCCAGCGCGGCGATCCCGGTGCCCTGCAGCACCGTCGCGAGCGGCATCCAGAACTTGTGGCTCACGATCGGCAGAGTCCCGAGCTCGAGCGGATTCCACACGAAGTCGGCGCTGAGGCCCGCGCCGTGCGCGAAGCGATCGGCGACGTCGACGTAGTAGTAGGCGTCGGTGTACCCGGGTTGCGCCACCACGAGCGCGGTGGCCACGCGCACGAGGAGAAAGACACCCGTCAGCAGGGCGAGCCGCCGGGAGCCAGCGTCCTGCATCAGCGTGGCGAGTCTAGACACGCGGCCTGCGGAGCAGGTCCTCCACGAACGCGGCGACGCCGATCCCGAGGAACGGTCGCGCGGGGAGCGAGAAGCGACCCTCTGCCCAGAGCGGGTATGAGAGGAGCCACGTCGCGACGATGATGAGGAGCGGGACCGCGAACGCTCCCCCGCCGCGCCGCGCGAGCCGCGCCGCGCCGACCAGTCCCACGCCGAGCAGCATGAGGTTGGCGAATACCCAGATCGCCGTGACCGCGGCACCGGCGTGCTCGGGGCGGACCGGGATGTCGCCGGCCCACAGCTGGACCGAGCGCGTGATGCCGCGCGCCAGGAAGCCGAGTGGATCGTGCGCGATGAGCGCGAGCGCACGCGCGCGCAGCTCGTCGTCGAGCGCCACGAACGCCTGTGCCTGCGCGACCCGATCCGCCGTCGCGTCGAAGGAGGCCAGCGCGGCGCGCCCCGAGTCCGCCTGCGCCCGCTCCGTCGGGTCCAGCGTGGTCTCATCCAGACCTTGGAAATACCCGAGCCACAGCTGCGCCCCGGTGCTGCCGACCAACGGTCGACCGAAGGCCCGCTCGGTGTACGCGACGTAGGGCGAGACTGCGACGACGAAGGTCACGGCCGCGACGGCCAGCGCCGCTGCGAGCGCGCGGGCGCCCTGCCGCCGCGAGACCGCGAGCGCGGTGAGCGGCAGAGTGAACACGAGGAACGGACGCACCAGCGTCGCCGCGGCGGCGAACGCGCCGGACGCGACGCCGGTGAGCGCGCGTGGCGCGAGCGCGAGGGTGGACGCGACCGTCGCGACGCCGAGCACCGTCGCGAGCAGATCGGAGAGCGTGTGCGCCGCGAAGAACGCGTAGGCCGGGTTCAGCGCGACCAGCCCGGCGGCGATCCGCGCCCCGCGCGCCCCAACGAGGGGCGCCGCCAGACGTGCGACGAGGAGCACGAGCGCACCGAGCAGGAACGCCTGCACGATCGTGACGAGCCACGGCGAGCAGCCGGCGGCGCACAGCGGCGCCAGGAAGAGCGGATAGCCGGGAAAGCGAAGCGGCTCGGGGATGAACGCCTCGCCGCCGGTCGCCCGCGTGTACTCCCCACGATCGACGAGGCCGCGCGCGAGCGCGACGTACTGCACCTTGTCGTCGCGGCTCGGATCCCACTCCGGCGCGAGGTACGCGCCGTACGCGATCGCGAGCGCCATCGCCGCGAGCGCGAGTGCGAGCACGACGCGGTCCTGTCGGGCGAGCACCGCAGTGACGGTAGCAACCTACCCGGGAGCCGCGATAGCGGCTCCCGAAGTACAGGCCGAGCAGGCTCGGCTCGTATGCTTCGGCCGTGCGTCGCGGACGCGTCGCAGCCGTCGCCGCCGCGGCACTCTACGCGGGCGTCGTGCTCGCGGCCTGGTCCAGCGTCCAGGACGTCAACGATTACGCGGGACTCGTCGCGGGCGCGCGCGCGATCCTCGCCGGCGAGTCCCCCTACGACCCCACGACGTGGCCGACCGCGTGGGAGCGACTGGGGACCCAGCGGCCCGACACGAGCGTGTACGGATATCCGGCGTGGATCGCGCTCGCGTTCGTGCCGCTCGCGCCCCTGCCCATCCCGCTCGGTTCGCTCGTCTTCACCATCGGTACGCTAGCGCTCGCGGCGATCACGGCCCGGGCGCTCGCGCGTCAGGTGGGCGCGGCACCAGGCCCTGCGCTGCTGCTCGCGACCGTGAGCTGGCCGGCCTTTCTCGTCTTCCTGCAGGGTCAGTGGGACTACCTGCTGTTCGCGCTCGCGGTCGCCGTCTATCTCGACCTCGCGAAGCGGCGTGACGGACGCGCCGGCGTGTGGTGGTCGCTCGCGCTCCTCATCAAACCCCAGCTCTTCGTCCTCGGATCGCTGGCCCTTGCGGCGTGGCTCGCGCGCGAGCGGCGCTGGCGCGCGACCCTTACCGCCGCGGCGATCGGCCTCGTCGCGGCGATCGTGTCCGCGATCGCCCTCCCCGGCTGGTGGACACCATGGCTCGGCGCGGTCGCCTCGCGCCGCCTGGTGCGCTCGACGCAGCAGCCAACGTTCGCGGGCCTGGCGGGCGACATCGCGGGCGACGCCTGGCCGGTGCTCTGGGGCCTGGCCATCGCCGCGCTCGCCATCCTGATCGTGTGGGCCGCGCGTCGATCGCCGACGCGGGGCGGCGCGGTCGCGTTCTCGGGCTTCCTCGCGCTCTCGGTCGGCGGCGCGCTCTACTCCTGGAGCTACGACCAGTACCTCTGCCTCGCCGGCGGGATCGTGGCCGTCGGCGTGGCAAGCAGCGGTCCGCGTGGGATCGCGATCACCGCCGCGACGGGCGTGCTCTTCCTTCCGCTCGCGCTCCTGCTCTGGCTCTCGGCGTTCGCGCGATATCACGACACCGGCTCGGGGCTTGTGCCGGCACTCACGATCCTGCTGCTCGTCGCGGCCGTCGGCGTGCGCGCCCGGCTCCGGGGCGCATCGCCGACCTAGACTCGGCGCGATGCTCGTGACGATCGCGATGCCGGCCTTCGATGAGGCGCCGAACATCACCGCGGTGGCCGGCGACGCCCTCGCGGCGCTCGCCGCTTCCGGCGACGACGGAGAGCTCCTGCTCGTCGACGACGGCAGCACCGATGGGACCTCCGCTCTCGCCGACGAGATCGCGGCGCATGACCCGCGCGTGCGGGTCATCCACCACCGGACGAATCGCGGATTCTCCGGCGCCATGACCACCGCGCTGCGTGAGGCGCACGGCGAGTGGGTCTTCCTCGTCCCGGCCGACGGACAGATCGCGATGGCCGAGCTCTCGCGCTTCCTCGCCGCGCGTGCCGACGCCGACATCGTCGTCGGCGTGCGCAATCGCCGGACCGAGCGCGTCGGTCGAGTGATCCTTTCGCGCGCGTTCCACCGGATCGCGAAGGCGCTCTTCCCGCTTCCGCTCGAGGAGTTCAGCTCGGTCTTCCTGTTCCGCAGCGCGCTGGTCAGCGCGATGCCCATCCGCTCACGTTCGCGGTCGGCGACCTTCCTGCCCGAGGTCCTCTACCGCGCGAACGCCCGCCACGCCCGGTTCGTCCAGCTGCGCATCGATCCCCGCCCGCGCATGGGCGGCCGGGCCAAGGGCGGTCAGCTCTCCGTCGCGCTGCTCACGCTCATCGAGCTCATGCGCCTGGCGCCACTCGTCCGCTGGGACGAGCTGCGGACACGGCGCCCGACGACGCCCGCGGTGCGCGTGCCGCCGCGCTGACAAGAAGGGCGGTCAGCGCCGGGACCAGTGCCGACAGCGTCTCGGTCTCTCGTGCGAAGGCGAGCAGGTAGAGGATCCAGGTGAGCGATGACCCGACCGCGATGAGCGCGTAGCGAAGGGCGCGAGCCGGGGCCGGTGCGAGTCGCTCGGCGCGCGCGAGCACGAACGCCCACGGCAGCGCGAGCACGACGAAGTCGTAGCTCCAGGCGTACGGCGTGGCGAAGAGCGAGAGCGGGACGGCGAGGGACAGGAGGGCGACGCGGTCCCGCGGCACGCCTCGTGCCAGCCAGAGGCAGAGCGCGACGAGGCCGGCGACGAGCGGCACGCCCCACGCGAGCGATCCGAGATCGTGGGCCGCGATCCCCCACGCGGTCGCGTATTCGGCCGCGTGTCCGATCTGCCGTCCGAAGAGCTCGTTCAGCCATTCGCTCGGCCACGCCGGGCGGACCGGGAGCGAGAGCGCGAGGAGCGCGAGCGCCGCCGCGCCGCCGCCGACGAGGAACCGCCACTCACGTGCGATGAGCGCGCGAAGGGCCACGACGATGGCCGCGATCGCGAGCACGTTCGGCTTGAGCGCGACGAGCGCGAGCGCCGCGCCGGCCCAGCCCTCACGCCGGCGCGCCGTCGCGTACGCCGAGAGCGCGATCCCAAGCGCGAGCACGCCACTGGGCTGACCACCCGCGATCATCAGCCAGAACGGCTCGGATCCCACGACGACGGCGATGAACAGTGGCGCGCCGCGCGTCGAGCCACCGGCCGCACGCCACGCGAGCGCGACCGCGGCGAGCGCCGCCGTCAGTGAGAGGGCCAGCCAGAGCGACGAGGCCCACTCGAGCGGAAGTATCCCCAGCGGCAGCAGCAGCACTGCGGTGAAGAGCGGATACGCATACCGGACCTTGCAGATGGGCTCACCCGACGGTGTTCGCGCGTCGACGGACACGCGGTCGGTCTCGGCGCACCAGCGATGCTCGTCGTAGGGGTCGATGCCCGCGGCGACCAGGCGCGCGCCGGACCAGAGGGCGTAGAAGTCGCGGGCGCGGTAGTGGTCCGACGCCGCGGCGCCGAGGGCGCCCGTCACGAGCACGAGCGCGGCGACGAGCGCGCCGAGGAGGGCACGCCTCACACGACGCTCCAAGACGGTCCACTTGGGGACGGTCCACTCGGGGACCGTCCACTCGGGACGGCGAGCGGCGTCGTCCGCGCGGCGGACGCGGCGACGAGCGCGGTGAGCGCCGCCAGCGACGCGGACAGCGCCTCCTCGCCGCGGCCGAAGCTCACCGCATACAGGACCCAGGGCAGCGCGACCGCGAGCGCGAGCCCGGCGAAGAGGAGAGCGCCGCGGATCCTGCCGGCGGATCGCCCGGCGCACGCGAGGATGAAGCCCCAGGCGACCGCGAGCACCAGGTAGTCATAGGTCCAGGCATACGGCGTCGCGAGCAGAGACAACGGGATCGTGAGAACGAATACCCTGGCCGGGTCGACGTGACCTCTCGCGATGAGCGCGGCCAGGGCGACGACCGCGGCCAGGAGGATCACGCCCCAGGCAGGGTCGCCGACGGTCTGCGCCGCGAAACCCCACGCCGTCGGCATCTGTGAGATGACGCGCAGCCGGCGGCCGCCCACCTCGCCCAGCCACTCGACCGGCCACGCGTGGACGAACGCGAGCGGGACCGCGGTGAGGACGAGCGCGGCCGCGAGCGCGGCGAGGATGAACCGCCAGCGGCGCGCGACGAGGGCGCTCGCGAGGACCGCCGGGATGGCGAGGACGCTGGTCTGCGGCTTGAGCGCGAGCAGGACGAGCGACACGCCCCCCAGGCGCTCGCGTCCACGCGCAAGCGCCCACGCCGTGACGCCCGCGATGCCGAGCGTGAGCCCGCTGATCTGCCCGGAGAGCAGGAAGATCCAGAACGGCTGTGACATCACGACGGCGACGGCGAAGAGCGCGGCGTAGCGCCGTGTCCCGCCGAACGCCCGCCACGCCGCGGCCATCCCCAGGATCGACGCGCCGATCGACAGCGTCGTCCATGCGATCGAGGCCGGCTCGATGGGGAGCGCGCCGAGGGGCAGCAGCGCGACGGCCGTCCACAGCGGGTACCCGTAGCGGCCCGGACACGGTGGCAGCACCATGCCGCCGCGCGGGTCCGGGTACAGACCGCCGGCCGCCGCCTGCCACGTCGCCTCGTCGTACGGATCGGCGCCCAGGGTGAGCGTTCGGGATCCCTGGTACAGGCAGAAGAAGTCCGCGGTCTGATACCAGAGCGCGCTGCGTGCGGCGAACGCGCCGACGAGCACCAGCAGCGCGACGATCACGACGACCGACATGCGGGTACCGACCCCGCGGCGCCGGATCCGCTGGATCTCTATGCCTGCAGCTCCTTGCGCGAGGACCAGTACACGACGGCGCCAATGATGATGACCGAGAGCACGCTCACCGCACGGTCGACGACCGCGACCGCGATCGCGTCGTGCTGCGCGAGCCCGAAGCCCTCGGTGAGCACGTAGACCATGGCGATCTCGACGAAGCCGAAACCTGCGGGTGTGAGCGGCACGGTCGTCAGGAGCGACGTCGCGACGGCGACGAAGACGACCCCGGACAGCGGTATGTCCAGGCCGAGCGCAGTGAGCACGAAGTAGAGACGCAGCGCCTCCGCCGCCCAGATGAGCACCGTCAGCGGTCCGGCGATCGGCAGCGCGCGGAAGCTGTGGAGCACGCCTTCACGGAAGAGGCGCCCGATGCGGCGCACCTCCGCCGGGAAGAAGCGCGCGAGCCGCGGTGCGACGACGTAGATGCCGACGATGCCGGCGACGATGATGAGGAAGAGCGCGGCGCCGGTGCCGTACACCAGACGCAGGTCGGGAACGACGGTGCGGCCGAACGCGACGTAGCCACCGACGATGAGCAGGACGAACACGACGATGAGGTCGAGCAGCCGTTCCGCGACGACGACGCCGACGGTCCGCGAGAGCGAGATCCCGAAACGCTGCTTCACCAGATACGAGCGATAGAGATCGCCGAGCTTCGCCGGCACGATGCAGTTCACGAACCAGCCGATGAAGAGGATCCGCAGGAGGTCGCTCCAGCGGATCGTCGCGCCGCCGGTGCGGAGGAGACTGGCCCAGCGCCACGCGCGCAGCGGGAACGTCGCGTAATAGACGATGAGCGCGAGGATCACGTAGGACGCCTGCGACCGGCCGAGCGCGCTGGCGGCCTGACCCCAGTCCACCCCCCGCGCGGCGATGGCGATGAGCGCGAGCGGGATGAGCGTCGAGATGAGCTCGCGCCGGCCGAAGAGTGTGCGCCGGACGGCGACGTCGTCGGTGTGCCCCGCCTCTTCGGCGAGCCGTTCGATCGTCGGGTCCTCGACATGCGGCGAGGACCCGCGCGCTAGGCGCCGCTCTTCGTCCGTCGTCGACTGATCCACTTCCGCAGGACGTCGTACCGCGTCGCGAGGTGGATGGCGCTGCCGGTGAGGCGGCCATGCACGTCGCCGCCGCGGAGCGCCTCGAGGAAGCCGTCGCGGTCAGCGAAGTCCTCGATCTCGATCCAGGCCCTGCCGATCTCCGAGGCGCGGTGCGCGTCGCTACCGACCGCACCGGGGATGTTGCGCTCCTTCGCGTAGGCCTCGGCGCGCCGGTTGTCGGCGGTGAAGGCCTCGCGCGCGTTGAAGATCTCGAGGCAGTCGATCTGCGGCCAGAGCCGGTCGAGGGCATCGCGCCGCAGGTGGTACATGCGATTGCGGCTGAACGGATGCGGCACCGACACCAGGCCACCCTGGTCGTGGATGCGCGCGATGGTCTCCTCGCCGGAGAGGTCGCGCGGGATGGGCTTTTCGATGAACAGACCGATGATCTCGCCGTCGCGCGTGGACACCTCCTCGCCCACGATCACCCGCACGCCCTCCGCGAGCTCGCGCAGCCTTAGCGCACCCTCGATGGTGTTGTGGTCCGTCGCGCACACCACGTCGATGCCCGCGGCCACGAGCGCCTTCGCCTGCGCCGCAAGCGGGGTCCGGCTGTCGGGCGAGTACTCGCTGTGTGTGTGCATATCGAGCTTTATCCGACTCATGCGGGGGCACGTCCTCTTTCGTAGGCACTCTGGACGATGGCGCGGATGCGCTCTTGGAATCGTGACACATCGAAACGCCGTGCGGACGCCTGCAGCGCCGCAGGATCCCACCGCTGAGCGTCGACGCGCTCGATCGCCGCGGCGAAGAGCTCGGGATCGGGCTCGCTCACCAGCGCCCCATCGATACCATCTCGCACGATCTCCGGCGCGCCGCCTTTCGCGAGCGCGACGACCGGCGCGCCCGCGGCGAGCGCCTCGACGCAGACGATGCCGAAGTCGTCGTCGGCCGGAAAGACCAGCCCGCGCGCACTGGATAGGAGCTGGCGCTTCGTGGACTCGTCGACGCGTCCGGCGAAGACGACGTTCTGCGGCGCGATCCGCTCGAGCGCGTCGCGCTCGCGGCCGTCGCCCACGACGATGAGCCTGCGCCGCGTTCGCGCGAACGCGCGGACCGCGACGTCGGCGCGTTTGTACGCCGAGAGTCGCCCGATGAAGAGCCAGTGCTCGCCGCGGTCGGCGCGCGCCTCATATGAGGACACATCGACTGGCGGGTGGAGCACCTCGCTGTCGCGTCCGTAGTAGGTCCGGATGCGGCTGGCCACGGCCTGCGAGTTCGCGACCCAGTGGTCGACGCGCGCGGCCAATTGGCGATCGGTCTCGCGAAGGCGCGTCAGGAGGTCGCGCACTGGTCCGCGTAGCGCAGAGGGAACTTCTTCCTCGAGGTATTGCTCCGTCCAATCCCAGAGATAGCGGGTCGGTGCGTGGCAGTACGCGACCTCGACCGTGCCGTCGGGGAGACCGAGTCCTTTGATGAACGCGCTCGTCGAGACCAGTACGACGTCGAACTCCGCCGGCACCCGCAGACGCCGGGCCGCCGCTGGGTAAAGCGGGAGGAGCAGACGATGCCGGCCGCCGCCGATCGGGAAGCTCTGCAGCGAGCTGGTGACGATCCGCCAGCCGCCCAGGTCACCGTACCGCGCCCGATCGTGGAAGAAGGTGTAGACCGGCGCCTCGGGCCAGGTCGCATGGAGGACCTCGACGACGGCCTCGGCGCCGCCATGGACCGAGAAGTATTCGTGCGCCAGGGCGACCTTCACCGGTGGGTGATCCGCTTCCGCAGGACGAGGGCGGCGAAGAGGGGAAGGACGCGCTGACGGCGCCAGCGCGACGGCTCGAGGATGAGACGCCACAGCCACTCCAGCCCGAGGCGGTGCAGGAACTTGGGCGGGACCCGCTGCACGCCGGCGAGCTGGTCGAACACGCCGCCCACCCCGATCGCGAGCTTCACCGACGGGAGACGCTCCAGGTTGCGGGCGATCCAGCGCTCCTGCTTCGGCATCCCGTACGCCACGAGCAGGACATCGGGCGACGCCGCGAACACTCGCGCGACCGTCTCGTCATCGGCGTCGGCCGACCCCGCGTAACAGCCCACCACTCGAAGCCCCGGCGATCTCCCGCGCAGCGTGTCGGCGGCGCGCTCGGCGACGCCGGGCGCGGCGCCGAGCAGAAACAATCGGACGCCCCGCGACGCGAATTCCGGCGTGAGCGCGTCGACCAGCAGCCGTCCGGGTACGCGGCGCAGGCCCTCCCCGAGCAGGCGCGAACCCACCACGACACCGGTGCCGTCGGCCATGACGAGATCGGCCTCGCGCGCGATCGCTCCGAGCGACTCATCGCGACGGGTGAGCATCACGAACTCGGGGTTCGCGGTGATGAGGAACGTGCGGCGCCCGGCGTCGAGGCGCTCGAGCACGCGGGCCGTCGCCGCACGCAGGTCGAGGCGGTCGAAGGGGACGCCGAGGACGTCCACGCGCTCCGTGGGATCCCTGTCCGCTCGGCTGGCGTCGCGCACGCGGTAACGCTAGTGGACTGCGACGAGGCTCCGCCGGAAGAAGTCGAGGTGCTCGAGCGCGAGGCCGGTGCCCTTGGCCACGCAGTAGAGCGGGTTCTCGGCCACGTAGCAGGCCACGCCGGTCACCTGCGTCATGAGCTTGTCCATGTTGCGCAGGAGCGCACCCCCACCGGAGAGCACCATGCCCTTGTCGATGACGTCGGATGCGAGCTCGGGTGGCGTCTGCTCAAGGACACCCTTCACCGCGGTGATGATCTGCTGGAGCACCGGGTCCATCGCCTCGGTGATCTCGTTGCTGCCGATGGTGATGGTGCGCGGCAAGCCGGCGATGAGATCGCGGCCGCGCACCTCCATGGTGAGCTCCGGATCCATCGGCATCGCGGACCCGATCTGGATCTTCACGTCCTCGGCGGTGCGCTCGCCGATCATCAGGTTGTAGCGCTTGCGCACGAAGTTCGCGATCGCCTCGTCGAGCTTGTTGCCCGCGGCGCGCACGCTACGCGACACCACGATGCCGCCGAGCGAGATGACCGCGATCTCCGCGGTGCCACCACCGATTCCGATGATGAGGTTCCCGCTCGGACCGCTGATCGGGATGTTCGCGCCGATCGCGGCGGCGAGCGGCTCCTCGATGAGGTGCGCGTCGCGCGCGCCCGCGCGCACCGCGGCGTCCTTGACCGCGCGCCGTTCGACGCTCGTGACGCCGGAGGGCACCGAGATCATGAGCTCGGGGTGGAAGATGCGGACTCGGCCGCAGACCTTGTCGATGAAGTACTTGAGCATGTACTCGGTGATGACGTAGTCGGCGATCACCCCGTCGCGCATCGGCTTTTGCGCGGTGATGTTCCCGGGCGTGCGGCCGAGCATCAGCCGAGCCTCCTCACCCACCGCCACGATGCGCGGGCGGTTCGACCCGTTGTCGTGCGCCAGGGCCACGACAGAGGGTTCGGTGAGGACGATGCCCTTGCCTCGGACGTACACGATGACGTTGGCGGTGCCCAGGTCGATGCCGATCTGCTTTGCGAACATGCAGATACAGCCTAGAGCGCGCTGCCCTTACGCACCCGCTGCGGTGAGAATCATGTCCGTGGCGAAGCCGAGGACGAGCCCGAGCAGGACGCCCCAGGTCGTGAACTCCTTGTGGCCAAGCTTGCGCGCGACCGCGAGGAGCTCGATGACCACATAGAGGATGGAGCCGGCCGCGAGGGCCAGGAAGCCGACGAAGACCGTGACGTTCTCGAAGGATTGCCCGATGAGCGCGCCGACGAAGGTCGGGCCGCCACCGATCAGTCCGAGGACCCCGAGGAATCCCCAGCTCGGGAGCTCGTTCTCGGCGGCCATCGGTCCGACGATCCCGAATCCCTCGGTGGCGTTGTGCAGACCGAAGCCGATGACGAGCAGCAGCGCCAGGCGGAGCTCGCCCCCGGCCGCGGACTGGCCGATGGCCAGGCCTTCCGAGAGGTTGTGAAAGCCGATGCCCAGGGCGATGAAGAACGCGAGCCGTCGGGCGGGCGACAGGCGCGCGATCGGCCCGACGCGGAGGCCCGGTGCGCGCGGCTCGGCCCCGTGGTGACGCGAGCGGGCGGCGAGCCAGGTGTCGTAGTAGACGAGGCTCATGAGTCCGATCGTGAGTGCGACGGCGAAAACGGCCGCAAGCTCGACGAATGGCTGCCACGAGCCATCCGGCGCGGTCGCCTCCCCCAGCGCCGTCCTTACCGGCTCGAGCCCCTTTGTCAGCACGTCCCAGAGCAGGAAGAGCAGGATTCCCGTCGCGCCGGCGTTCAGGAAGGACCGCATCCGCAGGGAGGCATTCCGCACGCGACCGAGGGGCAGGCCGAGGTAGATCGTGAAGCCAGCGATCGCGCTCAGGACGACGATCTCGACCGATGACAACTGCGGACTCCTCTTTCGGCCGGCCCTGGCCGATCGTGGCCGGACCGGTCAGTCGGTGCGCGGGTGCGCTATGCCTCTGAACCCGAAAAATGTATCTGGGGCGCCGCTGCGGGGCCTGCCAGGCCGCCGGGCACGCGTGTCACGCGATTTCCGACTTGACAACTCGGTTTAAGTTAGGTCAGCCTAACGTCCGTGACAAGGGGGCTGCGGGCGCTCGCGGGCGGAGCGGCGGCGATGGCGATCGCTCTCACGGCCTGCCAGCCCGCGCCATCCGGCCCGGCGACACCGCAGGAGATCAGCGTCGGCGCGGGCATCGCCCAGGCGCGCGGTCACCTCGCCGCCGCGCTGTCCGACGCACGCTCCGGCCGTTGGGATCTCGCCGTGGTCCACGCGGCGCATCCGGCGGAGACGCTCCCCGGCATCGACTCGGCGCTGGCTCGGCGCGACGGGCCGGCGGACGCCGCTCTCCGCAAGGTGACGGCCGACGTCGTCGCGGTCGCGCAGGCGAGAGATCTCGCGGATCTCGAGCGCCTGATCGGCGATGCGGATCAGCAGCTGGCGCGCGTGGCCGGCGTCGTCATGGGCCAGGATCGCGCGACCGAGATCGCCTACCGGGCCAGCGTGGTCGCGACGCTCGCCGAGGCGGTCGCCGACGAGTACAGCGCGGCGGTCGTCAACGGCAGGCTCGTCCAGGAGCTCGAGTACCAGGACGCCTACGCCTTCCTCGGCCAGGCGCTCCCGATGTGGAGCGACATCGACGCGTCCGTCGCGCGCGCGAGTGCCGACGGCCACGCGAGGGTCGCCGCGGCGTTCGTGGACCTTCACGCTGCCATCCCCGGCCTCCAGGTACCGGCCGCGCTCCTGCCGGCCGATCGCGTCGTCGCGCTCGCCGGCACGGTGCACGAGGCGCTGCGTGACGCGGTCGGCGCGCGCACGGGCGTCGCGGCCGCCGGTGCGGACGAGCTGAAAGCGCTCACGAAGGCCCTCGACACGGCGCATGACGCGCTGCGCGCGGGCGAGATCGCGAGGGCGAGGGCCAGCTTCCACGAGTTCGAGACGGGCTGGGTCGCGATCGAGGACGGGATCCGCGGCCGTGACCGTGAGGCGTACGTGCGCATCGAGAGCGGCATGCGCGCCATGTCCGAGGAGCTCACCACCCCCGAGCATCCGGACACGGCGCGTGCGGACGCCGCGGTGATCGCGCTGGACGAGGCCATCGACGACGCGCTGCCGCGCATCGCGGCGGGATCCTCGGGCGCTCGCTCGCTCGCGACGTTCACGAGCGCACGCGGTCACCTCGACGATGCCAGCCTGGCCCTCGACCGAGGCGACGCGGCGGGCGCGAGCGCGGCGATCGTGGCGTTCCGGACCGACTGGACCGACATCGAGAGCATCGTGAAGGCGCGGTCGACGGCGGCGTACGGCGCGATCGAGAACGACACGGCCGCGGCGCTCTCGGATCTCGCGAAGCGGCCCGCGGACGCCGCCGGCGCGCGTGAGGCGGTCGCGCGCATCCGGACCGCGATCGAGCCATTCGCGGCGTCAGCGGGCACGTACGGCGCCTTCGACGCGGCGATCATCCTGCTGCGCGAGGGCTTCGAGGCGCTGCTCGTCATCGCGGCCCTGCTTGCGTTCCTCGCGAAGAGCGGCAACGCCGACAAGCGCCGGTGGATCTGGGCGGGCGGCGGCGCCGGCATCGTTGGGAGCATCGGCGTGGCCATCCTGGTGAACGTCGCCTTCGCGGCGAGCACCGCGGCCGGCGCGAACCGCGAGATCCTGGAGGGCTTCACCGGGCTGTTCGCCGCGGCGATGCTCGTGTACATGAGCTACTGGATGCATTCGAAGGCCAACCTTTCGTCGTGGCAGCGATACATCCGCGACAAGAGCAGCTCGGCGCTGGCGCGCAACAGCCTCCTGTCGCTCGCGCTCATCGCCTTCCTGGCGGTCTTCCGGGAGGGCGCCGAGACGGCGCTGTTCTACCTGGGCATCGCGCCATCGATCGCGTTCGGAGACCTCGCGATCGGCCTCGCGATCGGCACGGCTGGTCTCGCCGCCCTCGGCGTGGTCATGCTCGTCTTCGGCGTACGGATCCCGATCCGGCCGTTCTTCCTCTTCACAAGCCTTCTCGTGTACTACCTCGCGTTGAAGTTCGTTGGCGCGGGCGTACACGCGTTGCAGGTGGCAGGCATCGTGCCGGCGACCTCCGAACGATTCCTGCCTGAGATCGGCTTCTTCGGCGTCTTCCCGACCTGGGAGACGACCGCCGTCCAGGTCGCGCTCCTCGCGGCGGCGCTCGGCTTCATCGCCTTCGAGCGCGCTCGAGCCACCCGCAGGCCGGAGAGCGTCTCCGCGATCTGAGCCCGGCACGCGATGCGGTAGGGTCGTCGCGGGATGTCACCGCCCACCACCGTCCCGGCTGCGATCCAGGAATACCTGCAGGCCGTGTACACCCTCGCCGACGAGGGCGGAAGGGTCATCGCCGCGCGGCTCGCGGAGTTCCTCCGGGTCACGCCCGCCGCGGTGTCGGAGATGGTCCACCGCATGGAGCGAGACGGACTCCTCACCATCGACGACCACGAGATCCGCTTCACCAAGAGCGGGACCGCGGCGGCGGCGTCGGTCGTGCGGCGCCATCGCCTCGCGGAGCGCATGCTCGTCGACCTCCTCGGCTACGCCTGGTGGAAGACGCACGAGGAGGCCGAGCGCATCGAGCACGCCATGAGCGACGAGATGGAGGAGCGCCTCATCCGCGTCCTCGGCGACCCCGAGACATGCCCGCACGGCAATCCGATGCCGGGCGTGAGGCCGCGCCCGACGCGGACGCTCGAGTCGCTGCGGCCGGGCGAGGCCGCGGCCGTCGCGCGCATCCCCGACCAGTTCGAGCACGAGCCGGGCTTCCTCGAGTACCTCGACAGCGTCGGCGTGCGCCCCGGCGTCCTCGTGCAGCTGGTGAACGTGGATGTCGACGCGCTGCGCATCGCAATCGACGGGAGGGAGCGCAGCGTGCGCCGCGATTGCGGCCGGAAGGTGCTGGTCGCGGTATGACCGATCCCCGGATCTACGTCATCGAGGCGGAGAGCGGCTACTGGCTCGCGAGGATCCCCGCGGTCATGGGCTGCAACGCGTCGGGGAAGACGCGCGACGAGGCCATCGTCAACGTCCGCCAGGCGTTCCGCGCGTATCTCGCGTTGCTCGAAGGGCGCGGCGTGTCGATCGAGCATTGGAAGGGCCTCGACCCCGAGGCATTTCCGGTGGTCGAACCGGAGCGGAGTGCCCTTCTGCCCGAGGATCAGGTCCCCCTCGAGGAGCACGACCTCCGCGACTTCCTGCACCTCTTCGAGGCACAGCAGGCGGCGCTCATCGCGCTAGCCGGCGCGCTGACGCCCGACGAGCTTGAGCGCAAGCCTGACACGGACAGCTGGAGCGTCCGCGAGGCGCTCGAGCACATGATGACCTCGCAGACCATCTTTCTGTCACGCCTGGAGAAGTGGCCGGATGATCCGTTCAACACGCTACAGGCCATCCACCGCGTCGTCGCGCAGCGCTTCGCGGTATTGGAGCCGTCGGACACGCAGGGGACCAAGGTCATCGGTGGCAGCTCGTGGACCGTGCGGCGCGTGATGCGGCGCGTCCTCGAGCACGAGTGGGAGCACTACGGTCAGGTGAAGGAGATCATCGCCGCCCTCGAGCGAAGTCGGCGACCATGAATCGGGCCAGCTCCCAGATCGCGAGCGCCGCGGAAGCCGGCGTGACGCCCTTTGGGATGCCCGCGATCCGCGGCCGATGCTCCACGGTGACCTCGGTCACCGGGCGATGACGCCGGCACAGGGTGATGAGCATCTCCGCCTCGAAGAAGTTCGACCGGCTGGTGACGACGAGGCCGCGCAGATCCTCCCCGCGGTAGAGCTTGACGCTGTCGATGTCCTTCACCGGTAGCCGAAAGATCCAGCGCAGCCCCTTCGAGTACAGCTCCGCGATGAGCACCCGCACGCGTGGATCGCGCCGCGGGACGCGGCCGCCCACGACGAGCGCCATCCCCTCGCGCGCCGCCCACATCCGCTCGAGCGCGGTGGCCGGCACCTGTCCATCGGCGGGTGTGAAGTAGACCCACTCGCCGCCCGCGGTCGCGTACAGGCGCTTCATCGTGGCGGGGATCCCGGCGTTGCGTTCGTTGCGCAGGATGCGCACCTCCGGGTGGTCGGCGGCGGCGGCGGCGATGGACGCGGGCGTGCCATCGCTGCTGCCGTCATCACAGACGATCACCTCGACCTCGCCGGCGATGCGCCGCCCCGTCTCCACGTGCGCCGCGATGACGCCGCCGACGGTGCGCTCCTCGTTGTACGCGGGCACGACGACCGACAGCTTCACGCGCCGACCTCGTTCGCGACCTCGACCAGGTTTCCGTCGGGATCGCGGAAGTAGATCGAGCGCAGCGATCGGCGCGCTCCGGTCTTGTCCACCGGGCCGAGCTCGATCGCCACCCCGACCCGCGCAAGGTGGTCGATCACCTCGGCCAGCGGGACATCCGTCGTGAAGCACAGGTCCGCGGAGCCGGGGGTCGGCGCACGCGCTCGCGGCTCGAACTCCCGGCCGGCCCGGTGGAGGTTCAGCTTCTGGTCCCCGAACGCGAGTGCCCGCCGGCCGTCACCGAAGGTGACCGGCCGCAGGCCCAGGGTCCGCTCATAGAAGGAGAGCGTCCGGTCGATGTCGCGGACCGTGAGCACGACGTGATCGATCCGCTGGACCCTCATCGACGGCCCTCGGCCCAGGCTGCGGCGGCCGCGGTGTGGCGCTCGATCATGCCGCGCTGGTCCGCGCGGACGTCCGGCAGCTCGTCGGCCGGGAAGCCTCGCACCTCGGCGACCTCGCTCGAGAGGACCGGCGTCCCGCCGGTGACGCGGTATGCGAACACGACCTCGACCCGCTGCCAGCGGTAGCCGGTGATGACCTCGAGCACCGGACCGACCTCGACCGCGAGCCCGGTCTCCTCCGCGATCTCGCGCGCGAGGGCATCCTCCACTCGCTCGCGCTGAGCCAGGAATCCGCCGAGGAACCGCCACTGCGGCGCGCCGAAGCGATGGCGCGCCAGGAGGACCCGCCCCTCCGCGTCGATGCCCAGCCCGGTCACGCCGACGAGGAACCGTTCATGCGCCGCGGTCATGAAGCGACGCTGCCACCGGACCGGGAACGCGTTGAACACGAGCGCGAGGGCGCGCATCAGCATGCGCCAAAGGTTAGGCGAGCGACGTAGCCGACGGGGAGCGGAGCGGTGCGTCGAGCGCGAGGCGGGAGCGTCGGACACGAATCGAGCGAGAGCCAGGCCCGCCAGCGTCGCTGCGACGAGGGACGACAAGGAGGTTGCGCTGGCGTGGCCTGATTCGAGCGAGAGACGTGTCCTGCGCTAGACGCCTCGCGCTCGACGTGAAGCTACTGACCCGCGCGGATCCCCACGCTCACGATGCCGTGCGCTTTGGTCACGGGGATCTTCTGGACCACCAGGCGCGTGTGGACGTCGATCACGTTCACCATGCCGTCAACGTTCGTCGTGACGAGGATGCGGTCACCCTCCGGGTCGTACGTCGAGTGGAACGGCTGCTGCCCGAGCTTCGTCTCGCCGACGATGTGGCGCTCGCGCCAGTCGACCCAGAGCAGCGAGGGCCCGAGGTGATCGGAGAGCAGCATGATGCTGGTGTCCTCGGGTGTGTACATGCCGTCCTGCAACGGCTTGAGCGTGTGGAAGGGATACCGGCCCGGGAAGTGGATCTCCTGCTTGACCTTCTTCGCGATCGGGTCGTAGATGACCATGCGATCGGATGGCTTGTCGATGAAACCGCTGCTGCTGGACCAGACCTCGCTGCCGTCGGGTGTGAAGTAGGCGTCGTGGACATCGCCGATCCGGATCTTCGTGATCTGCTTCGTATCCAGGTCGATCACGCGGAGCACATCACTTTCGCCGGAGTTCGTGACCGAGAACCACATCTCGTTCGGATGGCCCGTGTTGATCGTGAGCACGTGCTGCGGGACACCGACCATGAGCGGCGTGCTCGTCCAGGTGCCCGTCTGGATCGCCGCGATGTAGTTGTCCTTCTCGTGACCGACGTAGAGCATCTTCCCGTCCGGCGAGAAGCTGAGCCCGTGGGGCTGCTTGCCGACGGGGATGCGGACGATCTCCTTCAGCGCGATCGGGTCGATGATCGAGGTGGTGTTCGCCATGCGGTTGTTGACCGCGACGTACCTGCCGTCCGGCGACACGGCCATCTGATGCGGCATCCGGCCGACGGGGATCTTGGTGACCATCTGGAAGGGCGAGTCCGGCGCGGCCTCCATCACCCAGACCTGATCCGTGGATTCGGAGGCGACGAAGACCCGCAGCTTCTGGTACAGCCGGATGTCCGGCGTGGGCGCGGGCAGCGCGGCGACGACGACCGCCGCGTCGGGCTGCGCAGGCGCGAGCGTCGCATCGGGGATCGGCGGAGCCGGAGGGCCGACGGATGTGCCCGCACAAGAGGCGAGCACGAGCGCACACGTCGCGATGACTGCGATGACCCTCACTGCCCACCCGCTGCGCGGTGCGCGTCGCCTTTCGTCAAAGACGCGCGCTCGGGCCAATGTATCGATGGTCAGACCAGAACGCTAGGTCCGACCGCGGCGTCTCCGTTCACTGACACGGATCCGCACCAGTGCCCGCTGCAGCGCCGCCCGTGCGCGAGCCTCGTCGGCGGCCGACAGGATGCCGGCCTGGGCAAGCTGCTCCTGCGCGCGCTCGCGTGCCTGCTGGGCGCGCTGCGCGTCGATCTCCTCGGCCGGCTCGGCGGCCTCGGTCAGAACGACGACCCGATCGGCGCGCACGTCCATGAACCCGCCGAACACGGCCAGGACCTCCTCGATGCCGGCTTTCTTCACGCGGAATTCGCCCGGCCCGAGCGCGGTGAGCAGAGGCGCGTGCCGAGGCAGGATCCCGAGGTACCCCTCGCTGCCGGGCGCGATGACCATGTCCACGTCGTCCTCGTAGACCCTGCGCTCCGGGGTGATGACCTCGAGGTGGATGGGCACTAGGAGGCCATCTCCTTCGACTTCTTCCGGGCGTCCTCGACCGTCCCGACCATGTAGAAGGCCTGCTCGGGCAGGTCGTCGTGCTTGCCGTCGAGGATCTCGCGCACCGAGCGCACCGTGTCGGCCACCTTCACGTACTGGCCGGGCAGGCCGGTGAACCGCTCGCCGGTGAAGAAGGCCTGGCCCAGGAAGCGCTGCAGCTTGCGCGCACGGCCGACGAGGAGCTTGTCCTCGTCGGAGAGCTCGTCGATGCCCAGGATGGCGATGATGTCCTGGAGGTCCTTGTACCGCTGCAGCACGCGCTGCAGCTCGCGTGTCGTGCGGTAGTGCTCCTCGCCCACGATCGCCGGGTCGATGGCGCGGCTGGTCGAGGTCAGCGGGTCCGCCGCGGGGTAGATCCCGAGCTCGAAGATGCCGCGCTCGAGGCGGATGACCGAGTCGAGATGCGCGAACGTCGTGACCGGCGCGGGGTCGGTGTAGTCGTCCGCGGGGATGAACACCGCCTGCAGTGAGGTGATCGATCCCTTCTTGGTCGAGGTGATGCGCTCCTGCAGCTCGCCCATCTCCGTCGAGAGCGTCGGCTGGTAGCCGACCGCGCTCGGCATGCGGCCCAGGAGCGCGGAGACCTCGGAGCCGGCCTGGGTGAAACGGAAGATGTTGTCGATGAAGAGGAGCACATCCTTGCCCTCGTCGTCGCGGAAGTACTCCGCGATGGTGAGACCGGTGAGGCCGACGCGCAGACGCGCGCCCGGCGGCTCGTTCATCTGGCCGAAGACCATCGACATCTTTGCGATGACCCCGGCCTCCTCCATCTCGCCAAGGAGCTGCGTCCCCTCGCGGCTCCGCTCCCCCACGCCGCAGAACACGGAGTACCCGGCGTGCTCGATCCCGACGTTGCGTATGAGCTCCTGGATGACGACCGTCTTCCCGACGCCGGCGCCGCCCAGCACCGCCGCCTTGCCGCCCTTGAGGAACGGGCACACCAGGTCGATGACCTTGAGACCGGTCTCGAGGATCTCGGCCGACGAGGTCTGATCCTCGAAGCTCGGCGGCTGGCGGTGGATCGGGTCGCGCCGCGCGATGTTCGTGAGCGGTCCCTTGCCGTCGATGACATCGCCGGTCACGTTGAACAGGCGGCCGAGCGTGCCCGCGCCCACAGGCGCGGTGATCGGCCCGCCGAGGTCCTCGACCTTCATGCCGCGGCGCAGCCCGTCGGTGGACGACATCGAGACGGCGCGCACCCAGTTGTTCCCCATGTGCTGCTGGACCTCGGCGATGATCGGCGTGCCGTCGTCGTATGTGACGCGCAGCGCGCCGAAGATCTCCGGGAGCTTGCCCTCCGGGAACCGCACGTCCAGGACCGGGCCGATGATCTGCACGATCTCGCCGGTGCTCGGAGCCGTCTTTGTCGCCGTCGCCATCGTCCTACCCCTTCGCGAGCGCTTCCGCGCCCGACGCGATCTCGAGCATCTCCTTGGTGATACGCCACTGCCGTGCCTTGTTCGCCTGGAGCGTGAGGTCCTCGATCAGGTCCCCCGCCGCGTCGGTCGCGTTCCGCATCGCGATGAGGCGCGCGGAGTGCTCCGACGCCAGATTCTCGAGGATCGCCTGGTAGATCGACACCTCGACCAGACGCGGAAGCACCGCGCCGAGGACCGTCTCCGGATCGGGCTCGAACAGGTACTGCAGCGGCGCCCGCGCGTCGATGTCCTCTTCCTCGGGGACGAGTGGGAGGATGCGCCGGATGGTCGGGGTCTGGCGCAGCGTGTTCACGAATCGCGTGAATGCGAGATAGACCTCGTCAACGCGCGCCGCGAGGAACTCCTCGACCGCGACGCTCCCGATCACGTTCGTGTCCGCGGTCGTGGGCCGGTCGCCAAGGCCGGAGAACTCCGCCACCGTCGCCTGACTGAAGCGGCGGAGCTGGGCGATGCCCTTGCGGCCGACGGCGACCCACCCGATCCCGGGCAGCGTCTCCGCGTGACGGAGCGCCGCGCGGATGGTGTTCGTGTTCATCGCCCCCACGAAGCCGCGATCGCTGGTGACCAGGATGATCAGCGCGCGCTTGACCGGACGCTTCACCAGGAGCGGGCTTGCCTCGGGGTCAGCGTACGGCGCGAGGTCGTTCAGCACCTCACGCAGCCGCTGCTCGAACGGGCGCGAGGCGATGACCGCCTCCTGCGCGCGGCGCATCTTCGACGCCGAGATCGTTTGCTGCGCCTTCGTCACCTGCTGGATGTTCTTGATGCTGCGGACGCGCAGCTTGATCTCGCGCTCGGTCGCCATCGGCTAACGCGTCCCCGCTGCGGCCGGGGCCTTCGCGGCCGGCGGCTTCGCCGCCTCGCCATAGCTCGAGGACCGCTTGAACTCGTCGAGAAGCTTCTTCAGCGCGTTCTCGACGTCATCGTCCCATTCCTTCTTCGTGCCGATCCGCTCCACGAGGTCCTTGCCCTGCGTGTCCAGGAAGCGACGCAGGTCGCGCTCGAAGTCCGCGATCTTCTCCCGGGGGACGTCATCGAGGTAGCCGCGCGTCGCGGCGTAGAGGATCGCGACCTCGTGATGGAGCGGGACCGGGTCGTACTGCGGCTGCTTCAGCACCTCGGTGATGCGCTCGCCGCGGCGGAGCGTCTGGAGCGTGGCCTTGTCGAGGTCGGCGGCGCCGAACTGCGTGAACGCCGCCAGCTCGCGGTACTGCTGGAGCTGGAGCTGCATCCCACGGACGGTGCGACTCATGGGCTTCGTGCGCGCGTCGCCGCCGACGCGCGAGACGGAGAGGCCCGGGTTGATCGCCGGGCGAAAGCCGGCGTTGAAGAGATCCGGCTCCATGAAGAGCTGGCCGTCGGTGATGGAGATGACGTTCGTCGGGATGTATGCGGAGATGTCGTTCGCCTGGGTCTCGATGATCGGCAGAGCGGTGAGCGAGCCGCCGCCGCGTGCCTTGTTCAGGCGCGCGGCGCGCTCGAGCAGGCGGCTGTGGAGATAGAAGACGTCCCCGGGGTAGGCCTCGCGGCCGGGTGGACGGCGCCCCAGGAGGCTCACCTGGCGATAGGCCCAGGCGTGCTTGGTGAGGTCGTCGTACACGAGGAGCGCGTCCTTGCCCTTGTCCCGGAAGTACTCGCCCATCGCGCAGCCGCCGAACGGCGCGAGGTACTGGAGCGTCGCGGGGTCCGCAGCGCCGGCGATGACGACGATGGTGTGCTCCATCGCGCCGTGCTCCTCGAGCGTGGCGACGATCTTCGCGACGGACGATTCCTTCTGCCCGATCGCGACGTAGATGCAGATGAGGTCCTTGCCCTTCTGGTTGATGATCGTGTCGATGGCGATCGCGGTCTTGCCCGTCTGGCGGTCACCGATGATCAGCTCGCGCTGGCCGCGGCCGATGGGGAACATCGCGTCGATCGACTTGATCCCCGTCGCGACCGGCGTGTCCACGTTCTGCCGTTCGATGACGCCGGGCGCGACGACGTCGACACGCCGAGTGGTCTTCGTGTTGATGGGGCCTTTGCCGTCGAGCGGACGGCCCAGGGGGTCCACGACGCGGCCCACGAGCTCCTCACCGGCCGGCGTCTCGATGATGCGACCGGTGGTGCGGACCTCCTGGCCCTCTTTGATCGCGGTGTACTCGCCGAGGATGATCGCGGAGACGGTGTCCTCTTCGAGGTTGAAGGCCAGGCCGAAGGTGTCGTGGCCGAAATCGAGGAGCTCGGACGCCATGCAGCCTGCGAGACCGTGGATCCGCGCGATGCCGTCGCCGATCTCGACGACGGTGCCGACGTCGACGGATTCCGCTTTGCCTTCAAAGCGCTTGATCTGCGCCTTGATGATGTCGGTGATCTCGGACGAGGTGCCTGCCATCTCTCTTCTTCTCCTCGGTCTAGCCCGCGAGCTGCCGCGCCAGTTGTTCCAGCTGATTGACCAGCGATCCGTCGATGAGGCGGTCGCCGACCTGCACCTTCGCCCCGCCGATGAGCGCGGGGTCGACGGCGAATGTCGCGCGGATCTTCGCGCCGCTCGACCGCTCGAGACGAACGACCAAACCGTCGCGCAAAGACTCGTCGAGCGCGACGGACGTGGTGATCTTCGCCTTTACGATGCCCTCCCGCCGGTCCACCAGGTCGCCGAAGGCGCGAGCGATCTCCGGCACGAGCCCGACCCGGTCCCGCTGCAGGAGGAGATCGAGGACGGCCCGCGCCGCCACGGGCTCATCCCGCGTCGCGGCCTCGAGCGCGGCGCGCCTCCGCTCGTACGGCACGCGCGGATCGCGCAGCACGTGGACGACGTCCGGCCCGAGCGCGGCCGCGAGGCGATCGAGAGACAACCGGTACGTCCCGACGGCGCCCTCCTCCGTGGCGACGTCGAGGAGCGCCTGCGCATAGCGCCGAGGACCCGAGCCACCGAGCGCCATCAGTTCTTCTTCAACTCGGCACCGGCTTCGTTCAGCGATTGTTCGATGAGCGCGCGATGCTGGTCGGCGCTGATCTCGCGCCCGAGCAGACGGCTCGCCGCGAGGACGACCATCGACGCGACCTCGCTCCGGAGCTGCGTGAGCGCCTGGTCGTGGAGGGCCTGCGCGTCCGCTCGGCCCTTGTCACGGATGCGATCCGCCTCCGCCCGCGCCTGCGTGCGGACCTCCGCCGCGGCCACCTCGGCCGCCCCGGTCATCTTCTCGGAGATGGCCGACGCCTCCAGACGCGCCTCGGTCAGAAGCCGCTCCACCTCGGTCTGCATGCGCAGCCGCTCGGCCTTCGCGTCCTCCGCCATCTGGAGCCCTTCGCGGATCTTCGCGGCACGCGAATCGAGCGTGCGCATGATCGGGCCCCACATGAACGCGCGCAGCAGGTACAGGAGCACCAGGAAGTTGACGATCGATACGAGCACCCAGAACGGGTGCACCACCAGCGCGGTCGGCGATGACTCCTCCGCGAGCGTACCGAAGAGCATCGCTTAGAGCGCCTTGCCCTGGAGCAGGAAGGCGATGACGAACGAGAAGATGCCGAGCGACTCGGCGAAGACGACGATGATGATGCCATTCGTCCGGATCGCGTTCGCCGCGTCAGGGTTGCGACCGGTCGCCTCCGCGACCTTCGAGCCCGCGATGCCGATACCGAGACCCGCGCCGAGCGCGCCGAACCCGATCGCGATGCCAGCGCCAAGCCAGGCAAGACTCATCGATGAACCTCCTCGCGTTTTAGGCCGCGTGAGCCGCTTCGAGATGCTCCGCGTGCTCCTCGCCACCATGCGACTCGAGCGCCAGGATGATGTAGAGGAGCACGAGGAACGCGAACACGAACGCCTGGATGAAGCCGATGAAGAGCTCGAGCCCGAGGAACGGGAGCACCAGGCTCGGCACGAACAGGAGCGCGGCGAGCACCGAGAGCACGATCTCGCCGCCCCAGATGTTGCCCCAGAGACGGAGCGTCAGCGTGAGGATGCGGAACAGCTCGCTGAAGAGCTCGATGAAGCCGACGAGGATCATGACCACGCCGACGAGCACGCCGTCCCTGAAGCCGGTGAAGTTGATCCAGCGGCTGAAGTAGCCAATGCCGTTCTTCCGGATGCCCGCGCCCTGGTACCAGAAGAATCCGGTGAGCGCGAGGCCGAGGTTGGTGTGGTAGTCCGCCGTCGGGGAGTGCAGGAGCTCGATCTGCCCGACGAGCGGCACGACGCCGAGCCAGTTCGAGAAGAGCGCGAACAGGAAGAGCGTGCCGAAGAGCGGCAGGAAGCGCACGACCTCGGGACCTCCGGCGTCCTTCATGAAGTCGACGAGCGTCTGGACGATGAGCTCGAAGAAGCCCTGGAGCCGTCCCGGCACCGCGCTCACCGCGCGACCCGCCAGCGCGCCGAGCACGACGAGGACGAGCATCACCAGCCAGGCGGTGAAGATCGAGTTGGAGATGCTGATGTCGTTCCAGATCGAGATGACGCCGCCTGCCGACGGTGCGGCCTCACCACCGAGGTGGATGAGCGGCGTGCCCGCCTGATCGGCGACGTGGATGTCGCTCTGCCCCGGAGGCCAGTTCGGAAGGTTCCCGGTGAGGGCCGCGCCGAGCACGGCGATGCCGTTCAGCAGCAGCACGACCATCACGACCTGTCTCACTCGCCCTCTTCCCCCGCCTCTTTCTTCGCCTCTCGTTCCGCGATCTCGCGCTCCCAGCGCCGTCCGGCCTCGCGCGCCGCCTCGCTCGTCGGCTGCGCCGGATTGGCGTCGATGTAGCGCTTGATGATCACGAACATCCCCAGCCCCGCGACCGCCAGCCCGACCAGGATCGACACGAGCGCGAGATTCGGCGCCGTGCCGAGCGCATCGTCCAGCTTCTGCCCGACATACGCGGCGACGAGCAGCGGCGCTCCCACGACCACCGCCACCTGGAAGCCCATGGATAGAAGATCGCCGCCGTAGCTGCCGGAACCACGCTCGGGCAATGCAAGGAACAGGTTAGCGGCGTGGCCGCTCCTGCTCAACCGCGGGTCAGAGCCAGCCGCGCCTCTTGAAGTACACGGCCGTGCCGAGCGTCGCGGCGATCATGCCGAACATGATCAGGATGAAGAGCAGCGGATCGTCGTACGGGATGAACGTCCAGTTCTGGCCGAAGAAGCCGGTGACCACGCCGAGGATGAGCAGCACCGTCGCGATGCTGGTGAGGACCTTCATCACCTCGTTCAGGCGATTCGACTGCGCGGCGAGGTGCGCGTCCACGACGTTCGAGACGAGATCGCGGAAGGTGTCGACCTCGTCGGTCACCCGCACGATGTGGTCGTAGAGGTCCTGGAAGTACGCGCGCCGGCCGGTCTCGCGGAGCTCGCGGATGTCCCCACGCACGAGCGATCCGGCGACCTCGCGCTCCGGGGCGATGACCTTGCGGATCGCGAGGAGGTCGCGCTTGAGCTTGAACAGCTCGCGGATCGAGGTCTGCGTATCGCGCGGGTCGCCGTCGATGACCATCGCCTCGAGCAGCTCGACCCGATCGCCGAGACCGTCGAGGATGTCGAAGTAGCTGTCGACGATGGTGTCGAGGATCGCGTGGAGCAGCAGTCCGGTCGTCGCGAGCTTGCCCTCACGGAAGCGCCGCTCGACGACGTTGAGCGCGGGGAACGAGCCCTCGTGCACGGTGACGATGGCGTTGTGCTTCATGAAGATGGCGAGCTCGCGATGGTGGATCACGTCTGGACTCGGCTCCTCGAGCGCGTAGACGACCATGAAGTAGTGGTCGTCGTACTCGTCGATCTTGGGGCGCTGGTGCTGGTGCTGGGCGTCCTCGACCGCGAGCGGGTGCAGGTTCAGATCGGCCGCCACCTGGCGCAGCTCCTCACCCTTCGGGTCGGCGATGTCCAGCCAGCAGCAATGCTCGTCGCGCAGCTGGGCGATCTGATCCGACGGACGCTCCGCGACCGTCGTCGCTTCCTTGACGAGAAGTCGAGCAGGCATCCGCAGAGGATAGGCCCGAAAGCGGTATACCCAGCCGCGTGAAGCCAACGGGGTTGCGCTCCGCGCAGGAGGTCGTGCCCAGGCTTGGCGCGCAGGCCGGATTCCCGGCTCTGCGCATCGGCGACGTTTCCGCGTACGACCGTCCCATCGAGCACCTCGCCGGACAGCTCGACGTCCTGGCGCTGAAGGTGCCCGTCCGCAAGCCCGACGGGCGGTATGGCCTCGTGCTGTGCTTCGCGCTCGAGGAGTGCGATCTCGATCGGCTCGCCGCGGAGCTCGTGCGCATCACGCACGCCGACGGCGTGCTGTGGGTGGTGGTGTGGAAGAAGGCGCACCTGCCCGGGGGCGCGCCGTCCTGGGACGATGCCCAGGAGACGGTCCTCCGCACCGGCTGGGTCGACAACAAGATCCTGTCGCTCGGTGACCAGATCTACGCGACGCGCTACGTGCGCCGTCGCCGGCCGGGGAAGATGAGCGCGGCAGCTCCCCCGGGGCCGGGGGCCGAGCGGGGAACACGCAGCCGCTCCCGATCGTCGTAAGAGCGTGAGCGTCCGCGCGCTGCTCTGTCTTGTGCTCGCCGCTCTGGTGAGCGCGTGCGCAGGCGGCGTCGCCGCAAGCCCCACACCCGCGCCGCCGCCGCTCCCGATGGCCGAGCTCAAGTACCGCGTGATGGACGCGGGCGGTCGGATCAGCTTCTGCGATCCCGACTTCTACCCCGTCGCGCGGGCCGACGAGAGCGTGCTGGCGAAGGCGAAGATCGGTGAGATCCAGCAGGACACCGAGACGTACGCGGCGATCGCAAAGCGCGTCGGGACCGACACGCTCGCCGTCTATCGCGAGTGGAAGGCGCTGAACGCACTGCGTCTTGTGTCCGCGGGTGCGTCCTGGACGTTCGGCTACCGCTCGACGGGCGATCCCTCTTTCAGCGCGGCCGATCCGAAGGCCGGCGGCAAGCAGATCGAGGGATCGGTCGACACCTACGGGAAGGTGGTCATCACCAGGCGGACCGATGCGGGTCCCCTCAACTGCCCGATCTGCCTCGCCCGCGGCACGCGCATCGCGACCCCCAGCGGAGAGCTCGCGGTCGAGGACCTGCGCGTCGGCGACATCGTCTGGACGCAGGGCGCCCGCGGCGAACGCGTGGCCGCGCCGCTTGTCGCGATCGGCAACACGCCGGTGCCGGACACGCATGAGGTCGTGCGGGTCGCCCTGGCCGACGGGCGAACGGTGCTCGTCTCCCCCGGTCACCCGACCGCGGATGGCCGGAGGGTCGGCGAGCTGCGCGCGGGCGACGTGCTCGACGGCGCGGTGATCGTCTCTGCGGAG
This sequence comes from Candidatus Limnocylindria bacterium, assembly GCA_041496945.1. Taxonomy (GTDB): domain Bacteria; phylum Chloroflexota; class Limnocylindria; order P2-11E; family P2-11E; genus CF-39. The sequence goes on from JBGQFO010000004.1 coordinate 30,932, forward strand.
CGTGTTCGCTACACCGCCGGCTCCACCTACGACGTGCTGCCGGCAGGCGCCACCGGCGCGTACTGGGCAAATGGCGTGCTGCTCGGGAGCACGCTCCGCTAGGTGCTGCTTACCGGGTCAGGTGACCCGGGATCACGGCATCGCTGCGCACGTACACCCGACCGCCACTCACCGTCAGCACCAGCTCGTCGAGGGACCAGGGGCTTGGGCCGCCGATGCGTTCGCCGGCGAAGTTGTAGATCGAGCCATGACAGACATCGTGGAGCATCGCCGGGAACGAACCCCATGGCAGCGTGCGCGCCGGAAGGAGCTCGATCTCGCAGCGGTTCCGCGGGTCGACCCCGATGAAGCCGCGAACCTCGTCGCCGTCGCGGACGAGGTAGACAGGGAGCTCCTTCGACGTGTTGAGTCGCGTAGCGCCGGACCAACCGCCGTGGCGCAAACGCTCCGCCTTGAGATCGAGCCCGATCAGCTCCGACGACACGAAGCGAACGGGCACGCCTTGCGGCAGCGCCGCCACGTTCGTGATGGGTACCACCGGATCGCGAGCGAGCTCGTGCGGCAGGAGCACCGCGACCACGGCGGCCGCGAGCGTGACCATCCCGAGGACCGCTCCCGTGGCGAACAGCGCGCGGCCGGTCCTGCGTGTCACGTGGCAAGCTCCTTCGTCAGAAAGTCGATGATCCGGCCATACGCGTCGTCGGCGTTCTTCTTCTTCGTGAAGCCGTGGCCCTCGTCGGGGTAGACGACGTACTCCACCCGCCGGCCGAGACCGCGCAGTTTCGCCACGACCTGATCCGATTCGTCCTGCGGCACGCGCGGGTCATTGCTCCCCTGGAGGATGAGCATCGGGCACTTGACGTTCGCGATGTGCGTGATCGGCGAGCGCTCCACGAGCGTGGCGCGGTCCGTCGCGAGATCGCCGATCCAGCGCGCGAGGAATCTCCGCCAGTTCGGCTGCGCGTTCTGGAGCATCGTCACGAGGTTCGCGACGCCGAACACGTCCACCGCGCAGCGCCACACGTCGGGGATCTGGGTGACGCACAGCAGCGTCGCGAACCCGCCGTACGAGCCGCCGTAGACCGCGAGGCGCGTCTGGTCGAACTCCGTCTGCTTCGTCATCCACGCGGTCACCGCGCGCAGGTCGCGCAGGTCGATGCCACCCCAGTCCTTGTGGATCGCGGTCTGCCACGAGCGTCCGTACCCGGTCGAGCCGTGGATGTTCGGCACGACCAGCGCGATGCCGCGATCGATGAGCGCCAGTTGGTGCATCGCCGCGGGCGTGAACGCGGGACGCGATTGGCCCTCGGGACCGCCGTGCGGGTACAGGATCGCCGGATACGGCGCGCGCGCGCCCTTCGGCCGATAGACGAAGCAGGGGATGTCGCCCTGGGGGCCGGGGATGCGGATGAGCTCCGGCTCCACCAGATCCGATGACGGCACGTTCGTCGTCGTGGTGAGCGCGAGGCGCGCGTCGCCGGTCGCGGTATCGAGCGTCCACACCTGCCACGGCTCGGTCGCCGAGAAGCGTCCGAAGGCCGCGCGCGTTCCGTCGGCGCACAGGACCAGGTCCTCGCACACGCCCTTGATGTCGCGTTCGCGGATCGGGCCGCCTTCGACACGCCAGCGCAGCTTCGAATAGCCGTCCTCGTTCACCGACCACACCTGCACGCGTCCGTCGGCGGACGAGGCCGCGAGCTCGACGTCCCAGCCGGGGTGATCGATCGACTCGCGCGCGCCGGTCACCGTGTCGAGCGCCGCGAGCCAGAGGTGCTCGTCGTCGATGTCGGTGATCTCGAGGACGCGGCCATCGGCGAGCCAGCCTGCGGGCACGTGCGAGACGTCCTCGGCCTGCGTCGTGATCTCACGCGCGTGACCGGTCTTCGGATCGACGAGCAGCAGATCCTGGGTGGTGTTGTCGTGCACGCGCATGACGAGCAGACGGCTTCCGTCCGGGGACCAGCCACCCACGACATGCCACGCCGCGCCGGTGAGGAGCAGGCGTTCGGTCCGCGTCGCGAGGTCCGCGATCACGATGTCCATATCCGTCGACTGACGTGCGTTCGAGGAGAACGCGACCTCCGTTCCGTCGGGCGACGCGGCGTTCCACGACAGCAGGCGCTGGACCTTGCCGGCCGGATCGACGGAGAGCGGAGACGATGGGCCGTCGGGGTGACGGACGTGGAGTTGGTGCAGCTCGGTCCCGCCCTTATCGGCGGCCGCGATGAGCTCGCCGTTCGCGCTCCAGCAAAGGCTGCGCACGGCATGCTCCTCGATCGTCATCGCGCGCTGCGGAGGACCTCCGGTCGCAGGGAGCGAGAACGCCTGATAGGACCCGGCCCCCTGATCGCCGACGACGGCGAGGGTCTCCCCGTGCGGTGCGAGCGCCAGCGCGGACCGGCACGCGAACCGGCGCGTGGTGTGCGGCACGATGGCGAGACGCTCGCGCGGCTGGAAGTCCGAGAGCGGTCGATGCACGACTGGATGCTACTCAGCGCCGCGCGGCGAGCAGCGCGCCAAGGTCCGCGGCGTTGCGCACCGCCTTGTCGCCGTAGCAGTTGTTCATGAGGAGATGGACCTCCTCCGCCTCCTCCTCGAGCCGCTTGATCTTCGGCAGCCACTCCGCGAGCTCGGGCAGCGTGTACGCGTAGTCGAAGCGCTCGGCGGCGCTCAGGCCGGGCTTCTTCCAGTTCTCGACGTTCCGTCCGTGGAAGCGGACGATCGCGAGCGCGGCGGTGGCGGCCGCGACCGGCGGGATCGACGAGGGGAAGCCCTGCGGCTCGTCGACCGAGACGTATGCCAGTCCGTTGTCGCGCAGGAACGCGAGCGTCTCGTCCTGGTTGCGCTCCTCCATCCAGGTGCGGTTGCGGAACTCGACCGCGATGGTGTCGTCGGGCAGGAGCTCCCGCGCGCGGAGGATCGCTGACTTGTTCAGGGAGCCGATCGGGAACCACTCGGGGTACTGCAGGAGGATCGCGCCGAGCTTGCCCGCCTTCCGCAGCGGCTCAAGCCCGACCCAGAACCGCGCGTGGATCTCATCGAGCACGTCCTTTGGGAAGTCCTTCGGGTAGAGGCGCCGCTTCGCGAGCGCATCCGCCGGCAGAGCCTCGCGCAGCTCCTTCGGGAGCCGCTTCGGGTCGATGGCATGCGTGGTGATGGTGCCGAAGGCCTTGAAGTTCATGGTGAAGCCCTCGGGCGTGCGCTCGGCCCAGAGACTGGCCTGCTTTGGATCGGGGATGGCGTAGTACGACGCGTCGTTCTCGACCAGCGGGAAGCGCTCCGCGTAGTAGCGCAGCCGAGCGTCGGGCTTCTTCGCGACATCCGCGGGATACCAGCCGGAGGCGAGGAGCGTGGGGTCGGTCCAGGAGCAGGTCCCGATGAGGACCTTCTCCTTCCTAGAGCTGCTCGGGCTTCTCGGCATAGAGCGCGGGGTCGAGCGCCTCGGCCTTCGGCGCGCGCTGGGCGAGCACCACGACCGCGACACCAAAGAGGAGGACGGCGCCGACGAACGAGAGCGCCTGCGTGCGGCCGCTCGTCAGCAGCGCCAGCGCGCCGAAGCCGAGCGTGATCGCGTAGATGAGCAGCACCGCCTGGCGATGCGAGAGCCCGACGTCGAGCAGCCGGTGATGGAAGTGGCCACGGTCGGGCGCGAACGGCGGCTGGCCCTGCAGCACGCGACGCAGCAGCACGTAGAAGGTGTCGATGATGGGCACGCCCAGCACGAGCAGCGCCGCGGCGACCTTCGCCGTACCGAAGATCGAGAGCACCGCGAGCATCGTGCCGACGAAGACCACGCCGGCGCTCCCCATGAAGAGGCGCGCCGGGTGGAAGTTGAACAGCAGGAAGCCGGCGATGGCGCCGGCGAGCGAGAACGACATCCATGCGACGAACGGCTCCTGCACCTGTGGCAGGAGCGCGATCGCCCCGAGCGTGGCCGCGGCGATGGCGGAGACGCCGGCGGCGAGCCCGTCGAGGCCGTCGATGAAGTTGAGCGCGACGTTCATGCCGACGATCCAGAACGCGGTGAACGCGACCGCGATCGGGAGCGCGAGGTGCACGACCCCACTCCCGAGCGGATCGTCGATGAAGTCGATGCGGATGCCCGCCGCGACGATGACGCAAGCGACGACCGCGAGCCCAAGGAACTGCCAGCGTGCCCGCAGGTCGAACGCGTCATCCAGGATGCCGAGCGTCATGCCAAGGATCGCCGCGAGCGCGGTGAGCGTGAAGCGCGGCGAGCGCACCTCCTCGGGTATGAGGAACGGCCTGCCGGCGTAGCGGTCGACGAGCCAGAACAGGAGGATCGTCAGCCCGAACGCGAGCGCGATCGCGAGACCACCTGGTCGAGCGATCGGGTGCGGATGGTTCCTCCGCCCGCCGGGCACATCCATCAGGCCGAGCCGCTCCGCGAGGCGGGCTACGACCGGTGTGATCGCCGCGGCGAGGACGAACGCGAGCACGGCGGAGCCGACGAAGAGGAGGGTCGTCATGGGTGTCCCGAGGACGATAGCGCCGCCGGACGACGAACGGCCCTAGCGGTCGCCGCCACCACCGACCTACGTTGAGGTGCGTGATCTCCGCCGAACACGTGGTCGACATCGCCCGCCCGCCCGAGGTCGTCTTCGCGTACTTCGCCGACCTGCGCAACGAACCGGAATGGAATCGCGGCCACGTGCGCGAAGTCCGGCTCATCACTCCGGAGCCTGTCGGTCTCGGCGCGACATTCGAAGGCGAGCACCCCGGCTTCGGGAGGGCGACGTGGCGGCTGTCCGCGTACGACCCGCCGCGCCACGTCGAGATCGAAGGTACGGTCGGTGGTGCACCGTATCGCTACGCCGGCGATCTCGAGAGCGCGAACGGCGGCACGCGGTTCCGAGGACGCGTCGAGTGGTCGCCGCGCGGCGCTTGGCGGATGCTGGGTCCGGCGCTCGGACCGATCCTGCGCTTGCAGGCGCGGCGATCGTTCGCACACTTGCGCGAGGCTCTCGAGCGCTAGCCCGTGCCGAACTGACGGTCGCCCGCGTCGCCGAGCCCCGGGACGATGTAGCCCTTCTCGTTGAGGCGCTCGTCGAGGGCCGCGACGTGGATCGGCACGTCGGGGTGCGCTGTGGAGAGCGCTTTGACGCCCTCGGGCGCGGCGATGATCCCCACGTACTTCACCCGCTTCGCGCCCCACTTCTTCAGGATGTCGATCGTCGCGACCGCCGACCCTCCGGTCGCGAGCATCGGGTCGAGCACCAGGCACGCGGCCACGGTCGCCGACGACGGGAGCTTGTTGTAGTACTCGATCGGCCGCAGCGTGCGCTCGTCACGGAAGAGCCCGATGTGCCACACCTGCGCGTCGGGCATGAGCTCGAGCGCGGCCTCCACCATGCCGATGCCCGCCCGCAGCACCGGGATGAGACCGACGGGCTCCGCGAGCCGCACGCCCTTGGCCATCGCGAGCGGGGTCTTCACTTGTGTCTCCTGCATCGGCAGGTCGGCCGTCGCCTCGTACAGGAGCAGCGTCGCGATCTCGCCGACGAGCTCACGGAATTGCCGGGGCGGCGTCTGTTCATCGCGCAGGCGCGTCACCTTCTCCCGCACGAGCGGGTGCGCCGAGAGGTGCAGCTGTGCCGTGGTCAGCGCGCGGCCGCGGCCGTGGTGATCCCGGGCACCGGGAAACGCTTCGTGAGGTCGAAGACCTCCGCGGCCACTTCCTTCGCGACGGTTTCGTCGCCGACGGCCTTGAGGGTGCGTGCGATGAGCGCGCCGATGCGCTCCATCTCGGCCTCGCGCATGCCGCGCGTCGTGATGGCGGGCGTGCCGACGCGGATGCCCGACGCGATCGCGGGCTTCTGCGGGTCGTACGGGATGGTGTTCTTGTTCACGGTGATGCCGACGGCGTCGAGCGCCTTCTCGGCCTGCTTCCCGGTCACGTTCAGCGGCCGCACGTCGACGAGCATGAGGTGGTTATCGGTTCCGCCCGACACGATGCGCAGCCCGGCCTTCGCCAGCGCGGCCGCGAGGGTCCGCGCGTTCACGCGGATCTGAGCCGCGTAGCGCTTGAACTCGGGCGTCGCGGCCTCCTTGAGCATGACCGCCTTCCCGGCGATAACGTGCATGAGCGGCCCGCCCTGGATGTTCGGGAACACGGCGCTGTTGATGGCCTTCTCGAACTCCGCGTCGGAGAGGATCATCCCGCCGCGCGGACCGCGCAGCGTCTTGTGCGTCGTCGTCGTCACGATCTGCGCGTGGCCGATCGGCGTGGGGTGCTCGCCCGCCGCGACCAGCCCCGCGAAGTGCGCCATGTCGACCAGCAGGAGCGCACCGATCTCGTCGGTGATCCGCCGCATGCGCGCGAAGTCGAAGAAGCGCGAGTAGGCCGTCGCGCCGGCGACGAGAAGCTTTGGCCGGTGCTCTCTGGCGAGCTTCTCGAGGTTCTCGTAGTCGATCTGCTCGGTGTCTTTGTGGACGCCGTACGAGACGAAGTTGTAGAGCTTGGCCGAGAAGTTCACGGGCGATCCGTGTGTGAGGTGCCCGCCCTGATCGAGCGCGAGGCCGAGCACGGTGTCGCCCGGCTTCAGCACCGCCGCATAGGCCGCCATGTTCGCCTGCGCGCCGGCGTGCGGCTGCACGTTCACCGCCTGCGCGCCGAAGAGCGCCTTTGCGCGCTCGATGGCGAGCGTCTCGGCGACGTCGACCCACTCGCAGCCGCCGTAGTAGCGGCGGCCGGGATACCCCTCGGCGTACTTGTTGGTGAGGACGCTGCCGACGGCCTCCATCACCGCGGGGCTCGTGTAGTTCTCGCTCGCGATGAGCTCGATCTTCTCGACCTGGCGCCGTTTCTCGTTCTCGATCGCCTCGTAGATCTCCGGGTCGACCTTCTCGATCTCGCTCATCCCTCGACCTCCATCGCTTGGATCTGTTTGCGCCGCCGTTCGTGGCGCCCGCCGAGCACGCTTGCTCCGAGATACGCGTCGACGATGGACTTCGCGAGCTCCTCGCCGATCACACGCTCGCCGAGCGTCAGAAAGTTCACGTCGACGTGCGAGACGGCGTCGCGCGCCGACCACTCGTTGTCGGCCACGGTCGCGCGCACGCCCGGGATCTTGTTCGCCGCGACGGCCGGCCCGATGCCCGATCCGCAGCAGAAGATCGCACGGTCGAACTCCCCCTTCACCAGCGCGTCGGCCAGGACGCGCGCGATGAGCGGGTAGTCGTCATCGGGGTCGGTCGGCCCCCCGTAGACGCGGACGTCGTGGCCCTTCGCGCGGATGTGCTTCTCGAGCGAGGCGAGAAGGTCCTGACCGGCGTGGTCGGCCGCGAGACCGACCCTCATGCGACCTTCGCCATACGGAGCGCGCGCTCGATCCGCGCGACGCTGATCATCCCTTCGCGCTTCACCTCGATCCGATCGGTCGTGCAATCGACGACCGTCGACGGCTTGTCGCCGGCGGTGCGTCCGCCGTCGAGGATCAGCGCGATGCGGCCCTCGAGCTGCTCACGGACCTCTTCGGCCGTCCGGCAGTCGGCCTGACCGGAGCGATTCGCGCTCGTCACCGGCAGACCGCCACCGCAGGCCGCGATCACGCGTCGCGCGACCGGATGATCCGGGACGCGGAACGCGAGGGTCCCGCGGCGCGGCGCGACGAGGATGAGCGTGAGTGGTCCCGGCCAGAACGCCGCCGCGAGCGCTCGGGCAGCCGGCGTCACCTGCGCGCTCGCTTCGAGATTCATCGCGTCCGAGAGCAGGATGGGGATGCGCTTCTCCTTCGGGCGGTCCTTCGCCACGTAGAGCTTGCGCAGATGGTCGTGGCCGGCCGCGAGGCCGTACACCGTGTCGGTCGGAAAGGCGACGAGCTCGCCGCGCCCCAGCGCCGCCGCCGCCTCCTCCACCGCCCCAGGCGCATCCGCCTGGAGGAGGCGCGTCTTCATCGAGTCGATGATAGGCGCGTGAGGGCCGCCGACACACTCTTCATCGACAAAGGCGGCGTGCTCGTCGACAACGAACGGCTCTCCGGGCAGTGGCGTCGCTTGCTCGGCGAGTTCTTTCCGCCGCGCCTCGGCCGTAGCGCCGAAGACTGGGGGCGTGCGAACCGCGTCGCCCTCCCGCGCCAGATTGCGCGCTGGGAATCCGCGGCCCAGACCGGCACCGGGCCCGCGAACATCCGCGGGTGGTTCAACTACGACGGACGCCAGTGGCTCTACGACATGTGCGACGACCTCGCGCTACCGCGCCCGAGGCCTGTGATCGCGGATTCGCTCGCCGCGGAGGCCCTGCGTTACGTAAAATCTCGACTCATCTTCGACGCCCCGCGCACCATCGAGCGTTTGCGTGCGCTGCGTCGGCGCGGTCTCGTCCTGCACATGACATCGGGAGACACGAGCGACGACCTCGAGGTGTATCTCGCGCAGATCGGTTCCCGCGACATCTTCGACCGCGTCTACGGATCCGATCTCGTGAACACGTGGAAAACGAGCGTCTCCTATTACCGCGCGATCCTCGCAGAGACGGGAGCTGACCCACGGCGTACGTACGTCATCGATGACTCACCGCGCGCGATCGGCTGGGCCGAGGAGTGCGGGATGCGCGGATTCCTCGTGACACAAACGGCGGTCGAGGATTTCGAGATCGGGGTCCTGCGGACGTTCGACGAGGTCGAGCGCGCGCTCGACGCTACTTCAGGATGAGGGTCGGCGAGTTGATGTTGTAGGCGAGCAGGAAAGCCTTGCTGCCCGAGATCGAGAATTTGAACTGCTCCGTCGCCTTCCCATCCGCGAACTGCGAGGTGTAGACGAGGGTCACCGTCGTGGGCGCCCCCGTGCTCGCGAACACGTTCGAATTGGTCTGCTCGGCAGTGGTGAACAAGCCGAGCTTGCGGTGGACGGCTTGGAACAGCTGCGTGAGATCGGCGAGGGTCGTTGCGCGACGGAAATCAGCATCCGCCGCCGTGTACATGTCGTTGTAGCTCTCAGCGTTGAACTGCTCATGGAACAGCACGACGGCCTTCTCGGCGGTGTCCTTTCCCTCGACGAGTCCGCACGACGTGAGAAGGCTGATCACGAGCGTCGCTGCCAGCAGCACGGTGCGCACGCGCGCAAGGCTATGCAGAGCCGAACACCACGTCGATAGCCCGATGGTCACGTATGACCTTCGACGACGCGTGCCTCGCCGGCGAGATCCGAGACGACCCCTGCTGCAATTCCGGCCGACGCGAGCATCGCGACCACCGCCCCGGCCTGCGGCGGATCGCATTCGAAGAACGCGGCGCCGCCGGGCGCGAGCACGCGGGGCAGGTCGGCGACGCAGCGGCGGATCAAGTCGAGACCGTCGGCGCCCGCGACCACCGCGGCTCGCGGCTCGAACGACAGGCTGGTGCGGTCGCCGGAGAGCGCGCTCAGCGCGTCGTCGCGCAAGTAGGGCAGGTTCGCGCAAACCACCTGGACCTTCTCGGTCACCGGCGCGAGCAGGTCACCGTGCCGGAATTCCACGCGGTCGGCGACGCCGAGCGCGCGCGCGTTCGCGTCCGCGACGGCGAGCGCGTCGCTCGACACGTCCGTGGCGATCACGCGCGCGCGATGCTCGTGCACCGCGATGGCGCAGGCGATCGCGCCGGAGCCGGTGCCGACGTCGACGACCGTGAGCGCGCGGCCGGCGATGAAACGCCGGGCCTCATCCACCAGCGTCTCGGTCTCAGGCCGCGGGATGAGGACCCGCGGATCGACGCGGAACCGCTGGCCGTAGAACTCCTTCCACTCGCGCAGGTAGGCGACGGGCTCGCCGCGATGGCGCCGCTCGACGAGGGCGGTGAAGCGCGCGTCGTCATCGCTCGCAAGCCCGCGCTCAGGGTGCGCCAGGAGCTCCTCCTTCGCGACGCCCAGCGCGAAAGCAAGGAGCACATCGGCGTCGAGCGCGGCCGTCGCGGGATCGGCACCGCCGCGCAAGCGCTGCGTCGCCGCGGCACGCGCGTCGCCCCACGTGCGCATGCGAGAAGTATCGTCGCAGGAGATGCCCGTGCATCACGAACAGCTCGAGATCCGCACGGCGGCACGGGTGGCCACCGTCGACATCACGACGCGCGTGCGCGCGGCCGTCGCGGGCTCGAAGATCACGGGCGGCCTATGCGTCGTCGTGGTGCTGCACACGACCGCCGGGGTGTTCGTGAACGAGAACGCCGACCCGGCGGTGCAGAGCGATCTCCTCGCGCAGCTCGCCAAGCTCGTCCCGCGCGAGGAGGAGTTCCGTCACGCCGAGGGCAACGCCGATTCCCACATCAAGGCGGTGCTCACTGGGAACGAGGTGACCGTTCCGGTGCAGGACGGGGAGCTGGTTCTCGGGACGTGGCAGGGCATCTATCTGGCCGAGTTCGACGGGCCGCGCGAGCGTCACGTCACGGTGACGGTCGTCGGCGACTGACTACTTCTTCGGCAGCGACCGCAGGTACGCGATGATGTCGGCGAGCTGCGTGTCGCTCAGGCCGTTCGTCGAGAACGCCGGCATGCCCGGGCCGCCCGTTCGCACCTTCGTCAGCAGCACCTCGTCGGTCACGGCCAGCAGCGGTTTGCCCACCGCGCTGCCGCCGGCGTCGAGCGAATGGCATGCCGCACAGCCACGCGTGACGTACAGCCAGGCGCCCCGGCCGAGGGGGTCGCTCGCGGTGGGAGTCGTCGTCTCGAGTCCCGCGAACTCCGCGGGTGGCCCGACGACGATCTGGTCGGTGCGCGTGTAACGCTCGTCGTACGCGACCGCGAGGTTGGCGTGGGTGTAGGGGCTGTTCGCGCCGATGGTCAGGATCGTCAGGGCGACGAGCACGAGCGCAAGGCCGATGACGACCGTCGCGCGGCGGTGCGCTGGCCCGCCGAAGATCAGAGAGATCATCCTCGGACCGGAGCCTCCGCGCGAGAGATGCGCGCGACGAGGATGGCCACGTACCCGTAGAGCGACCACACGATGATGAGGACGAGCGCGATGGGCCAGCCGCTCATCGCGGGCCAGAGCTGCGCGAAGAAGAGCGGCAACCCGGTCTGCGTCGAAGCCTCCGCGCGGCCGACGACCGGCCCCTCGTTCAATCCCGGTACGAGGATCCCGGCACGCTGGACGTAGAGCTGCTCGTCGCCGGTCACGCTGATCGTCGCGAGTGCGCTGGATGGCGCGAATGTGTCATCGCCGCTGAAGCCGATGCGAATCTCCTGCGCGCCCGTCGTCTCGAGGTCGAAAGCGAAGTCGACCAGACCGGTCTTGTCGGTCACGAGCTGGTCCAGGAGGACGCGACCGCTCGAACCGAGGAAGCCCAGGCTCGCGGTGACCTTGAGCGTCGCGCCGACCACCGGCGCGCGCTTCGCGTCGACGAGACGCGCTTGGCCCTGGATCGGCTGGCCGATGGCCGCGTGCGCCGGCAGCGCGACGGCGATCTGCGTAGCGACTCGGTCGTCCGCGCCGGCCTGCGCGCCGAAGAAGAGACCGAACCCCGTGCCCGCGACCATGAGCAGCGCCGCGATCACCGCGCCGGCCGCGCGGACCCGGCTCGGGCCGCCCTGCGCCGCAGCCGGCTGCGGCTCCGGACCGCGATGCTCGATGACCTCCCAGATCGAGATGACCGGGAAGAGCTTCGTGAACACGGTGATGATCAGAGCGAAGAGCGCGAACGCACCCGCAAGGATCGACCACTCCACCCAGGTCGGCGTGTAGTCGGACGGCGCGTAGGGCATGAGCGGGACGCGGAATCCGGTCACGACGATGAGGTAGCGCTCGATCCACATGCCGACGAGAGCGAGGGCCGCTGCGGCAGTGATCCCGGCTATCGTTCGCGTGCGCGGGTTCAGGATGATGAGGCCCGGCAGGACGATGCTGCCAAGGATGTAGAACCAGAAGAGCGGCCAGAAGGGGCCGGTCATGAGCTGCGCGAAGTGGAAGGGCACGCCCTCTTCGAGCTTGTAGCCCTCGACGGCGTATTCCTGCAGGTTGAAGTACCCCATGATCAGAGTGAACGCCGCGAGCAGATACCCGAGGCCCTTGAACTGCGTGATGGTGATGAAGACCTCGAGATGAAGGATGCGGCGGAGCACCGCCATGAGCACGATGATCGCGGCGATGCCCGAGTAGATCGCGCCGGCGACGAAGAACGGACCGAACACCGTCGTGTTGAGCGGCACGCGGAGCGTCATCGCGAAGATCCACGAGACGACCGTGTGCACCGACACGGCGACGGGGATGATGATGATCATCATCACGGTCATCGCCTTGTCGAGCGCCTTCCGCTGCGACGGCGTGCCGTGGAAACCGACGGCCGCGGTGGTGAACAGGAATCGCTGCACGCGATTCGCGCCTGGTCCCAGGCGGTCACGCGCGAGCGCGAAGTCCGGGATCAGCGGAAGCAGCAGGTACAGGGTCGAGCCCGTGAGGTACGTGAGGATCGCGAGGATGTCCCAGATGAGCGGGGACTGCCAGCGGCCGTACTGGATCAGGTTGAGGAACCGCTCCGGGTGGCCCATGTCGATGAAGGGGAACAGCGCTCCGACGATCAGCGCGACCACCGTGATGAGCTCGGCCATGCGCGTGATCGAGAGCTGCCAGCGCGCCTTCGCCGCGCGCAGGATCGCCGAGAGCAGCGTCCCCGCGTGGCTGATCCCGATGAAGAAGACGAAGCTCGCGATGTACACGCCCCACGAGATGCGGTCGCGCATGCCCGTGACGATCAGCCCGTCGCCGAGCTGGGTGGACCACGCGTACAGGCCCCAGCCGAGGACGGCGAGAAGGCCGACGACCCAGATCAGGTAGCGGCGGCTCGTCCGCTCGAGCGGCGCGAGCGCGAGTCGCTCGAGGTTGGCTCGCCACTCGGGCGCGACGTTCGAGGCGGGGTGCTCTAGCGCTTCCACGTCGTCGCGCCTTTCACCAGTCGCTGCCAGGGCCAGACCGTCGGCAGCCGTCCCTTCTTTGTCGCGCTCCGGCCCACGAGCTCGCCGTGACCGGCGATGTAGTGCACGCGCGGCTCGGTGCCGAGCTCCTCCTTGAGCCGGTACGCGTTGTTGTCCGCCAGGAACCTCGAGAGCTTCACGACCTCGAACCGGTTGGTCGCGAGGTCCTCCTCCAGATCGCCGTAATAGATCGCCCCGTTGGGGCAGCCCTGCGCGCAGAACGGCACCCGTCCGGCGCGGGCGACGTCGGGGCAGAAGTCGCACTTCATGACCGTCCCGCGGATCGCGGGCGACTGATGCTCGACGTTGTATTCCATGAACAGTGCCTCGGCGGGTATCGGCGCGTTCCCCCAGTTGAAGAAGCGGCGGTCGTAGGGGCACGCCTCCATGCACAGGCGGCAGCCGATGCAGCGTTGCTGATCGATCAGCACGGTGCCCTCGGGCGTTGAGAACGTCGCCGCGACCGGGCAGACATTCACGCACGGCGGGTTCTGGCACTGCTGGCACGGTGTTGGCAGGAATTGCGTGGCCCGGCCCTCTCGGTCGAGCGGCGCCTCGTAGACCTGGATCCACTCCATCGGCTCGGGCGCGAAGTGGCCCTCGATGCAGGCCTGGGTGCATTGCGGCGGCTTCCCGATGGATTGGCAGCCATCGCATTTCCGCAGGTCGATAGCCATGCTCCAGCGGCGCAAACGGCCCTTCTTCGCGGGCGCGCTCGACGCCGAACCGGAGACGCTGCTCGCGCCGACCTGGGTGAGGCCCGCGGCTGCGATGCCCGCGCCGAGGAGCCGGAGCAAGCCCCTACGCGGTACTCCCGACATGGAAGTGACCGTACGGGAGGGGCAATCGCCGACCACAGGGTCGTACGGCCCATCTCCAAGGGACGAACGGCTACCGCGACACCGGCCGGTCACGCCCGCGCGGCACCGCCGTACCATCACCCCGCCGTCGTCACGGGCGGTAAGGGGAGAGGGCGATCAGCAGCACGGTGGCGATCACGCGCACGCCAGTCGTGTCCGCGCGCGACGCGGAGCGCGCGCTTCGCACCGCCCTCTCGCGTGGTGGCGGCTGGGCCGAGCTCTTCTGGGAGCGACACGAGACCCTGCAGCTCGTCCTCGACGACGGCCGCATCGAAGATGCGATCTCCGGTGTCGATCAGGGCGCGGGTGTGCGCGTCAGCGACGGCGAGCGCACCACGTATGCGAACGGCAATGTCACGGATCTCGACGATGTGATGTCGCTCGCGGGACGGGCCGCCGCGGGCGTGTCCGAAGGCGGCGATCTGCACGACGCCGCGCGGCTCATGCCGGACGAGCCTGCGCGGCCGCACACGGTGGCGATCGATCCGCGCGATGTGCCGGTGGAGCGGAAGGTCGCTCTGCTGCGCAGGGCGAACGAGGTCGCGCGGGCCCACGATCCGCGCGTGACACAGGTGACCGTCTCGTACTCCGAGAGCGTGCAGGACGTGCTCGTCGCGAACAGCGATGGCGTGTACCGCGCGGACACCCGCGTTCGTCTGAACTTCATGATCAACGTCGTCGCGAAGCAGGGCGAGATCCTCGAGTCCGGCTTCGAGGCGGTGCGCGGGACGCGGGGGTTCGAGATGCTCGACGACGACGTCGTCGCCGAGTGCGCCACCGTCGCCGCCGGGCGCGCCTGCCTCAACGTCGGTGCCGAGCCCGCACCCGCCGGCACGTACACCGTCGTGCTCTCGAGCGACGCCGGCGGCACGCTCATCCACGAATCGGTCGGCCACGGCCTCGAGGCCGATCTCAACCTAAAGGGCCTCTCCGTGTATTCGGGGCGCATCGGGCAGAAGGTCGCGAGCGAGCTCATCACCGTGGTCGACGACGGACGCGATCCCGGCCAGCGTGGCACGGCCGCGATGGACGATGAGGGCACGTCCACGAACCGGACGGTGCTCATCGACAAGGGCGTGCTGCGTACGTATCTCTCCGACCGCAAGCACGCCGACACGCTCGGGATCCCGCGCTCAGGTAACGCGCGCCGCGAGAGCTTCCGCTATCTGCCGATCTGCCGGATGACGAACACGATGATCGAGCGCGGGGAATCCGACCCCGAGGAGATCCTGCGCTCGGTGAAGGACGGCATCTTCGTGAAGAAGATGGGGGGCGGCCAGGTCGACGTCGTCTCGGGCAACTTCGCGTTCGAGATCACCGAGTGCTACCGCATCCGGGATGGCAAGCTGGCGGAGCCGCTGCGCGGCGCGACCCTCGTCGGCGAGGGGCCGAAGCTCATGAGCGAGATCGATATGGTCGGATGGGACCTCGGCTACTCGACGGGCACCTGCGGGAAGGACGGCCAGAGCGCGCCGGTCGCCGACGCGCAACCCACGCTGCGGATCCCCTCGGTGGTCGTCGGCGGCAAACTCAAATGAGAACGAGCGACGAGCGGTTCATCCGCGAGGAGCGAGTCCGGCTCGCGAGTGACAACGAGCGGTTGAGCAGGAGTGACAACGAGCGGTTGAACGGTGTGTTCGTGAGGCGAGGCGCGTGAGCGCCCGCCTCACGAACGATGAGGTCGTCGAGCGCGCGCTGGCGTCGCTACGCGGTGCGGGCGTCCGCACAGCCGAGGTCTTCCTGCGCGATGCGCTGTCCGGCTCGGTCGAGACGAAGGACGGCGCGATCGAGAACGTCATCGCACGCGGCGAGCGCGGCCTGGGCGTCCGCGTCCTCGACGATGAGCGCATGGGGTTCGCGCACTCATCCGACCTGGCCAGCGCGGGCATCGAGGCGGTCGTGGATCAGGCGCGCCGCATGGCGAGGATCACGGAGCCAGATGCGGATCTGGGCATCGCGAGCGGGACCCTGACGGTCGCTGACCTGTCGATCTTCACCCCTGGTCTGGAGGAGCGGCCGCTTGCGCAGCGCGGCGCGATCGCGCTCGCGGTCGAGAAGGCGGCGCGCGACGCGGACCCGCGGGTGACCCACTTCCGCAAGACGACCTACAGCGACGCGGAGATCACGACCATCATCGCGACGACCACGGGCGTCCGTGCCTCGTACCGGGAGAGCCACTGCGGAGCGATGACCAGCCCGGTCGCGACGCAGAACGGCGAGCGCCAGATCGGCTACCACGGCGAGGGCGCTCGCCGGCTGACCGATCTCGACCCCGCGCGCATCGGCGGCCGCGCGGCGAAGCGGGCTGTCGAGAAGCTCGGCGCGCGGCCGTTCCCCACCCAGAAGCTGCCCGTGGTGCTCGACCCATGGATGGCGATGAGCCTGCTTGGGGCGATCGCGCCGCTCTTCTCCGCGGACAACGTCCTGAAGGGCCGCAGCCTCTTCGCGGGCAGGATCGGCGCCCTTGTCGCGAACGAGCGCGTCACCATCGTGGACGACGGCCGGCGACGGGGCGGCCTGCGCAGCGCGCCGTTCGACGGCGAGGGCATCCCGACGACAACGCGCACGCTCGTCGAACGCGGGGTCCTTCGGAGCTATCTGACGAACATCAAGACCGGGCGCAAGCTCGGAGCCTCGTCGAATGGGAATGCCCGGCGCGGGTCGTACGCCTCCCCCAGCCGCATCGGACCGTCGAACTTCTACGTTGAGCAAGGCGTGGACGATCCGCCGGCAATGGTGCGGTCCCTGGAGCGCGCGCTCTCCATCACCAGCCTGCTCAACCTTCACACCATCGATCCGGTCTCAGGCGAGTTCTCGCTCGGTGCCACCGGCACCTATCTCGAGAAGGGCGCACCCGTCCACCCGGTGCAGGGCATCACCATCGCCGGCAACCTCACGCACCTGCTCTCCTCCGTGACCGGCGTCGGCACCGACCTCACCTTCGGACCGAGCGGCCTGGGCAGCCCCACGCTGCTCATCGCCGAGCTCTCGATCGGGGGCACCTGATGCTCTGGCAGACGCTCCTCCACGGCGATCCGATGCCGTGGCTCCTCGAGAAGTCTGACCCAGCGGTCCGCGCGCTCACGCTCCGGCAGCTGCTGGATCGCGGGCCGCGCGATGCCGAGCTGCGCGAGACGCAGCAGCGCGCGATGAGCTCGCCGCCGATATCCACGCTCCTCAAACGCCAACGGACGGATGGGAGCTGGCCTGGGCCGAACATCTACCAGCCGAAGTACGAGGGCACGCATTGGTCGAACCTGTTGCTCATCGAGTACGGCGCCGATGCAGGCGATCCGCGGGTGAGGCGCGCCGCGCGACGCGTGCTCGAGGACGTCACGGATCCCGCGAAGAGCGGCATGGGCTGGGTCTTCGAGCGCGACCACGGCGCGTCCTGCTTCGTCGGCAACGTGGTGCGCTACGTCTCGCTCGCGGGATTCGGCGCCGACGCCCGTCTCGAGCCGCTCGTCCAGCGTCTGGTCCGTGAGTCGAAGAAGTACGACGCGGCCTGCGTGATAAACGGCGACGATCCGTGCGCCTGGGGCTATGCCCGTCTCATCTGGGGCCTCGCGGCACTGCCGGAGGGGGCGCGCACGCGTGAGGTGGAGCGCACCCTGCGCCGCGGCGTGGAGTTCCTCCTCAGCTACAAGCTCGACCGCGGCCGCTATCCCACGGCCACCGAGCCCTCCTATCTCTGGCGCCAGCTCTCGTTCCCGCTCTTCTATCAGGCGGACGTGCTCTTCGTGCTCCGCGCGATCGATGCCGCCGGCGAGATCGACGACCCGCGCGCGCAGCCCGCGATCGCGTGGCTCCTCGCGCGCCAGGACGAGCGCGGGCGCTGGGCCGGCCGCGCGCCGTACGCCGACCGCATGGCCTCGCGCATCGACGCGTCGAAGTGGGTCACCCTGCAGGTGCTCACGCTCCTGAAGCACGCGTTCTCGCCGGACGAGAACGCTTCCTAGCGTCTAGGCTTCGGCCAGCGCATGGCTCGGAGCCGCGTCCTCAAGGACATCCCCCCACTCCGTTTCGGCGAAGGCCGCGACTGCACGCTGCCCGCGTGCCTCGCGATCGCCGGCGGAGCCGACTACGACTGGGTCATGGGCGTCTCCGGCGCGGCGTTCAGCGCGACCATCGACGCGGCGACGTGGGACCCGCTCGCCGCGGCGCCGCTCGACGACGCGACCCTCGCGCGCGGCGCGCAGGCGCTGGGCATGAAGGCGGACGTGGTCGGTCCGCCCTTCGACGAGGAGATGCGTGCGCTGGTGCTCGACCGGGTCGCGGAGTCGATCGAGAGCAAGAGCGCGCCGCTGGTCAAGGGCATCGCCGGCCCGCCGGAATACGGGCTCATCGTCGGCTACGACGAGGTCGGGCCGACGTTCCTCGCGCGCACCTACTTCGATAAGAGCGACAAGCCGAACAAGATGGATTGGAGCGCGTTCGCGGACGCCGAGCACGGCCTCGTCGCCTTTCTCGACACCGGGACGGTCCCCGATCGCGGGGCGCTGGCGCGCTCGGCGGTGGCGCACGCGGTCGCGACGGCGCCGCTCGCGGAGGAGGCGCTGCGGGCGTGGCTCGAGGGCCTGCGCGATGACGCCCGTTGGTCGGATACGAAGCACGCCGGTGCCGCGGCGTTCGGCGATCACGCGATGCGGACGATCCTCGCGGACAAGCGACGAGCGGCTGCGCGATTCCTCCGCGGTGTCCGGAGCATCTTCTCGACCGCCCCCGGGGCCGACCTCCTGCGCGCCGCGGAGTCGTACGGATTCGTGGTCGACGCCTGCGCGAAGATCGGGGTCGGGACGTTCGACGGCTCGGTCGCGCTTCGCTTCCTCGACATCGGGCATCGCCGTTCCTGGGCCAAACAGCTCGAGGCGATCATCGGACACGAGCGCGAGGCACTAGACGCGCTCGCGGCCGCGAAGGAGGCGATGCGCTGAACGACATTGCGGCGGCCGTGATCTTGGGTTTGGTGCAGGGCCTCACCGAATTCCTTCCGGTGTCCTCGACCGCGCACCTCATCCTCGTCACCGGCGCGCTCGGTCTGGATCCCGACCGCTTCGGGCTGTCCTTCGACGTGGCGCTGCACCTCGGGACCGCGCTCGCGGTCCTCCTCTACTTCGCGCGCACCTGGCTGGGCCTCGTGCGCGACGTGCTCGCGCGTCGCTGGCGCATGCCGGTCCTGGTGGTCGTGGGGACGCTGCCCGCCGCCGTCGCCGGTGTGCTGCTCGAGAGCGCCGTCGAGAAGACGCTCCGCGCACCGGGCTGGATCGTGCTCGGGCTCGTGGTCGGATCGGTGATCTTCGTGGCGGTGGAGCGCGTCGCCGATCGCCGGCGCGCCATGAACGAGCTCCGCATCCCGGACGCGCTCCTCATGGGAGCCGCCCAGGCGATCGCGCTGCTGCCCGGCATCAGCCGGTCCGGCATCACCATCTCCGCCGGCCTGCTGCGCGGGCTCACGCGAGAGGAGGCGACCCGCTTCAGCTTCCTCCTCGCGACACCGGTGATCCTCGGTGCGGGGGTGAAGACGCTGCTCGACGCGCGCAAGGCGGCCGAGCTCCTGGCATCGCCCGACGTGTTGGCCGTCGGCTTCGGCGTGTCCTTCGTGTCGGGCCTCGCCGCGGTCGCGTTCCTGGTGCGCTTCCTGCGTACGCATTCGTTGAACTGGTTCGTCGGGTATCGGCTCGTCCTGGCCGTCGTGGTGGCCCTCACGCTCCTCGTGGCCTAGGCGCTCTCCCCGCGTGTAGGGTTTTCACCGTACGCCGCCTGCCGAACGGCCAGCCTTTTGGGTCGCATCGGCCCTACGCCCCTCGCCCCGGTTGCCTTCTCCTGTCACTAAACGCACGCGAGGAGATCGACCATGCGGGCGCGCCACGTCATCGCTCTTGCCATCGCGACCAGCCTGCTGGCGGTCGCCTGTGGCTCCGGATCCGCTGCCCCCGCGACGACCGCGACGACGCTCACGGTCACGCTCACCGACACCACCGTGCAGCTGAGCGCGGCCACGATCCCCCCAGGCAAGGTGACGCTCCGGGTCGTGAACACGGGAACGGTCGTGCACAGCATCGTCCTGCTCAAGACCGACATCGCACAGGACAAGATCCCGGCGGACACAAAGGACCCCTCGAAGGTGCAGGAGGTCGGCAGCGTCGCGGCGACGGGCCAGATGGCCGTCGGCGTGACGAAGGAGCTGGTGCGTGATCTCGCCGCGGGCAACTACGTGTTCATCTGCAACGAGCCCGCGCACTACCTCGTCGGGATGCATGTCGGGCTGGTCGTCAAGTGAACAGGGCCGCCGTCTCGCTCGCCGCCCTCTTCCTCGCGGCGGCCTGCGGCGGTGGCACTTCGTCCGCAGCTGAGCCGTCCGCGGCCGCGACCCGCGCTCCGGCGGTCGCGACGCTCCCGCCCACGTCGACCGTCGCGGCCACAGTCGCGCCCACACCCGTCGCCACCACCAGCGCGCCCGCATCGACGGCGACGACGCCCGCCGCGACCGCGACGCCCGCGGCGACGAGTGCCGCGAGCCCGTCGGCCGGCGGGCTGAGCGCCCTGGCCGCACGCGGCAAGGTCGTCTTCGAGACCGCCGGCGAGGTCGGGTGCCAGGACTGCCACGGGCCAGCGGGCAAGGGCGGCACGCTCAAGAACGGCCAGACCGCACCGGACATCCGCGGCGCCACGTACCAGAAGGTCTACGACGCGCTGCGTGGCGGCGTGCCGAACATGACCTTCATCAAGCTGACGACCGCGGAGCTCGAGGCCGTCGTCGAGTACCTCCAGTACCTGAACACGCTGCCATGAATCTCGGCGATCCCGAAGGGATCGACCGGTAGGACAGGAAGTAGGAAAGGTAGGAGCCATGCATCGAGCCCAGCGACCACGACCAGATGGAGGAAAGGAAGGCAACACATGAAGCGACACCTCGTGAAGTTCCTCGCCATCGGTGCGGCGGTCGCGATCCTCGCGGGAGCCTGCACGCAGGCCGCCCCCGGGACCGCGTCGCCGACACCGCAGCAGTCCGCAGCGACCGTCACGACGACCGTCCAGTCCGCGCAGCTGCAACCGGCGCCGGCCGGGGCACAGCCGAGCGGCTGGGAGACCGCCGAAGCGATCCGCGGTCAGCTGAAGCTCCTCGCGAAATTCGACTCCTCGGGCAGCCCAGCCTGGGATCAGGTCAAGCACCCGACCGTCTTCGTGAGCAGCATGAGCTACCCGCTTGCCACCGCCCAGCAGGCCGGCAAGATCTACGGCAGCGGCTTCTACATCATGGACGCGTACACAAAGGAGGTCGTCGCCTCACGCGTGTACGACCTCGGCGAGCCGCTGACCACGTACCCGCACTCCGTCGGCGCGTCGCCCGACGGCAAGTGGATCTACTTCATGCAGGCCGATCAGGTCGCGGCAACCAAAGAGGCCCGCGCCATGATCTTCATCGTCAACGCGCAGACCTTGAAGCTCGACAAGGTGCTCCAGCACCCGACCCAGCGTCTGCACCACGTCGGCGCGTTCAAGGACTCCAAGGGCCAGGACCGCGTGGTCCTCGACATGGGGTTCGGCGCGACGGGCGGGCCGCACTTCCTGCTCGACCCGAAGAACGACAACAAGGTCGTCCAGGCGATCACCTTCGACGACATCCGTCCGATGGGTCACCCGTTCACGTCCCCCTCTCCGGACGGCAAGTACCTCTACATCTCGATGGGCGCCCCGGAGATCCGTGACGCCGAGTCCTACGCGGCGTCGATCGCGAAGTGGGACATCGAGAAGAAGGTCGCGACCGTCATTCACGGCGTGGGCAACCACCCGATCGGCGTGGCGAACACGCAGGACGGGAAGTTCACCTACGTCGTCGACGCGGAGAACAGCAAGGTCTTCAAGATCGACAACGCCACCAACACGATCATCGGCAAGACCAGCGCGGGCGTGGCCGGTCCGTACGGCGCTCGCCTGAACTGGGATGAGACACAGCTCTACATCGTGGGCAAGGGCGAGGGCAGCCACAACAAGGGCAGCGTCCTCGGCCTCATCGACACGAAGACGTTCCAGCAAGTGAAGCTCGCGAACATGCCGATCGAGCTCCTCACCGAGGCGAACGCCGCGGCTGGTGGAGTCGTCGCGAGCGTCGACCACGCGATCCTGCACCCCGACCCGACGTTGAACGAGATGTGGATCAGCAACATGGCCGGCAACGAGACCATCATCCTGGACATCGCCACCAACAAGGTGAAGGCCTACATCCCAACACCCAACGGCGGCAACACACACTCCGGCTTCTTCATGAAGTACGACGCGAGCTGGAATGGGGAGCTCCTCGCGGACATGCTCAGCCCCGGCCCAGCGCAATCCAAGCTCATGAAAGAGAAGGCAGCGGCAGTCAAGTAGTCAAGAAAGCGATGGATGCGGGGTGCCCTCACGCGAGGGCACCCCAAGTCCGCAACGGAGAGTGACGTGAACAAGATCGCGATCGCCGCAGTCACCAGTGTCTTCGCGCTCGCGGCGTGTGGGGGGACGTCAGCTCCGGCTGCGACGTCGCAGGCGACCGTCGCCGCGGCCCCCACCGCGGCACCAGCGACCCAGGCTCCCGCCGCCACGCCGGCAAAGACCGCGGCTCCCGCGGCATCGACTCCTGCCGCATCGGCTCCTGCCGCATCGGCGCCCGCCGCGGCCGGCACACCGCGCAAGATCGCGGTCAGCGCGACGAACAGCAACTACAGCATCGCCACGCTCGAGGTGAAGTCCAGCGAGAAGATCGAGTTCGTGCTCACCAACACCGGTGAGGAGAAGCACAACCTGGTCGGCGTCGGCGAGGGCATCTCCATCGTGAGCCCCGACTTCGACGCCGGTAACACGGTCTCCTGGATCTGGACGGCCCCGACCAAGCTCGGCACCTTCCAGCTCCGGTGCTCCTACCACACCACCCTTCCGCCGATCCTGGTCACCGTGAAGTGAGCGTCCTCACCGCACGCGCCGCCGTCGCGACCCGGAGCCACCTCGCCCTCGTGGGCGTGGCGATGCTCCTGGTCGCCGCGGTCGCGTCCGCGGCGTTGCTGCTGCGCACGCAGCCGCCGGCGGCGGCGCCCGCGACCACCGCCACCAACGTGCTTGCGGTCGTCGAACGCCGCGCGACCGCGGACGGCGGCCGGATCGACATCCAGGCGATCCTGGCGACCCCGGCGTACCTCCGCTGGACCGGACAGCCCGCGCTCGCGGAGCGGACCGCCGCCTCGGGTGAGCTCTCGATCATCTTCTCCGAGGACATCCATGAAGGCGCCCTGCCGGATCGACCCATGTGGCCGATCGTCGTCGATGGCCGCACGTACACGCCGGCACGTACCGACACCGTCTTCGACAGCGACCACCACCGCACGAGCGTGCTCGTCTACACCGACCCGTCCGCGCCGCTCGCGGTCGCGAGCGTCGCCGTGGCGGAGCTCCAGATCGCCGGCGCCGACGGATCGCTGCGCTGGGACAGGCCCTTCGGTGACGCCACCGGTACCGCCCAGGGTGGGCTCTCGGCCCCGCTGATCCTCGCGCTCATGGGCGGGATGCTCGCGTCGATGTGGCCGTGTCTCTTCCAGCTCACGGCGTACTTCCTGCCGAGCGTCGCCGGCCTCTCCGTCGACCAGGCGCGCGATGGTCGCGCCGACGGTGCCGTACTCCGGACGGCGGTCCTGTTCGTCTCCGGCATCGTCATCGTGTACACCCTCGCGGGCTTGGCCGCGGGATTCGCCGCGCAGTCCGTCTCGGGCACCGAGCAGTTCCAGGCGGCGCGCCAACCCCTGACGTTCGTGGCCGGGCTCGTGATCATCGGGATGGCCGCCAGGCTCGCGCTGCGCGCGCGTCGTCCGCTCGTCTGCCACATGCCGACGACCTCGCCGCGTCCGCGGCAGGGTCTTGGCACGGTCGCGCTCGGCCTCGCGTTCGCGACCGGCTGCATGACGTGCTTCGGTGCCGCGGTCGTGCTCGGCATGTTCACCTACGTCGTATCCACGGCCTCGCCGTTCGTCGGCGCGGCGATCCTCTTCGTGTTCTCGCTCGGGATCGCGGTGCCGCTCGTGCTCGCCGCGATGGCGATGGCGCGCGTCCTCCCGCTTCTCACCCGCCTCGAGCGCGTCACGCCCGCGCTCACCCTCGTCTCGGCGACGATCATGGCCGCGTACGGCGTGCTTCTGCTCACCGGGACGTCGCACGTCATGAGCGATGCCATCGCTCGTCTCGCGAGCACCCTCCGATGAGGCTCGCCGCCGCGATCCTGGCCGCGCTTTTCGCCGCGAGCTGCACCGCCGCGACGGCCACGGCGCCCTCGCCCGCCGCGCTGCCGGACGCGCCGCTCCTCGCGAGCGAGAGCGGCGTGCTGCGTCCGATCGACAACGGGGGTCGCGTCGCGTTGAAGAGTGGCTACGCCACCGTGAAGCTGTCGCCGTCGCCGCAGTCCATGGACCCGCTCCTCCAGGTGTGGGTCTTCGACTCCGCCGGCAAGGCGCAGGAAGCAAACGTGTCGGTCGACTACGAGTCGCTCGACATGGACCACGGCATGACGACGGCGATGGGTCAGTTCCACGAGGGCTGCTATCGCATGGGGCTCTCCTTCGGGATGGCCGGCTCGTGGCGTCTCACGATCCACGTCGCGCGCGGCGGAGCCGAAGAGAAGCTCGTTCTGATCCTTCCCTGGGTGGGCCTGTGACCGCGGGCTACGCCGAGGACCTCGTCGCGGAGGCGCGTCATCCCGTCGGCGA
This sequence comes from Candidatus Limnocylindria bacterium, assembly GCA_041496945.1. Classification (GTDB taxonomy): domain Bacteria; phylum Chloroflexota; class Limnocylindria; order P2-11E; family P2-11E; genus CF-39. The sequence continues at coordinate 55,413 of JBGQFO010000004.1, forward strand.
CGGCGCGCTCGCGTCACCGCGCCGGACCGCGCGGCTCACCAACCCCGTGTGCGGCGACGAGATCGACCTCGACCTGGACCACGACGGCGCCCGCATCACCGATCTCGCGCACCGGACGCGCGGCTGCTCCTTCACCCGCGCCTCCGCCTCGCTCCTCGCGCGTTACGTGACTGGCATGAGCGTCGCGAGCGCGCG
>JBGQFO010000005.1:0-53483 GCA_041496945.1 Candidatus Limnocylindria bacterium
CAAACGTGTCGGTCGACTACGAGTCGCTCGACATGGACCACGGCATGACGACGGCGATGGGTCAGTTCCACGAGGGCTGCTATCGCATGGGGCTCTCCTTCGGCATGGCCGGTTCGTGGCGTCTCACGATCCACGTCGCGCGCGGCGCGGCCGAAGAGAAGCTCGTTCTCGTCCTGCCCTGGGTGGGCCTGTGACCGCGGGCTACGCCGAGGAGCTCGTCGCGGAAGCACGTCATCCCGTCGGTGACGGCGCGCTTACGTCACCACGCCGGACCGCGCGACTCACCAACCCCGTGTGCGGCGACGAGATCGACCTCGACCTTGACCACGACGGCGCCCGCATCACCGATCTCGCGCACCGGACGCGCGGCTGCTCCTTCACCCGCGCCTCCGCCTCGCTCCTCGCGCGTTACGTGACTGGCATGAGCGTCGCGAGCGCGCGCGAGCTCGCCGCAGCGCTGCGGCGTGATCTCGCGGGATCCGCACCGCTCCCGCCGGAGCTCGCGGCGCTCGGGGCCGTGCGCATCTACCCGGCCCGCCTTCGCTGCGCTCTCCTTCCGTGGGACGCGCTCCGGAGCGCCCTCAGCGAGGTGTGACCCGGCTCGCGCGGATGCTCGTCGCGCTCTTCCTCGTCAACGCCGTGGCGGTCGTCGTCATCTGGTGGGTCGCTCTCGAGCCGCACACCTTCGGCAGCCTCGCGGGCGGACTGAATGCCGCAGGTCGGATCGCCGGTCTCGTCGGCACGTACCTCGTCCTCGTCCAGCTCATCCTGCGCACGCACATCCCCTGGCTCCTGAGTGCGTTCGGCAAGGACGCGCTGAAGAAGTGGCACACCTGGAACGCGTACGTCGCGTTCGGGCTGATCGGCGCGCACGTGGTCCTGCAGGTCGTCGGCTATGCGCTGCAGGACCGCATCGACGTCGTGAGCGAGCTCGGCCTCCTCGTCGCCCATTACGAGGGCATGGTCCTGGGCATCGCCGGGTTCGTCCTGCTCGCCGGGCTCACGCTCATCGCGATCGACCCGATCCGCCACCGCCTTCCGTGGCCGACCTGGCGCGCCCTCCACCTCTACACGTACGTCGCGATCGCGCTGTCCGTCCCGCACATGATCGCGACTGGCAGCGACTTCATCGACGCTCCGATCGCGGTCGCGTACTGGACTGCGCTCGAGGTCGCCGTCCTCGTGATCCTCGTTGTGGCCCGCGTGCCGCCGGTCTGGCGCATCGCGACCGCCGCTGGGCGGCCGCATCCCGCGATCGTCGCTGTGGGTGCCCTCGTGATCGCCACCTACCTGGTGGGGACCGTCCGGCTCTCCCCCGCGCTGCCGGTGGAGCTCGCGGTCGCGTCGCCGACACCGCGCGGCACCGCGCAGTCGTCACCCGCGTCGTCCGTCGCGAGCCCGCATCCCTCGCCGACCGCGAGCGTCATCACGGGCACCACGGTGGTCGTCGGCCTGGGGTTCGAGACGCCCTATGGGACCGCGCAGGTGAGGCTCCTCCTCAGCGACGGGCGCATCGCCGACATCGAACCGATCCTCATGCCGTCGGCGACGCGGCAATCACGGACCATCAGCAACTCGGTCGAGCCATGGCTTCGAAAGCGCGCGATCGCGGCGCAGTCCGCACAGTTCGAGATCCTCTCCGGCGCCACCTACACGAGCCGCGCGTACATGGCGTCGCTCGAGAGCGCGTTGCGAGCGGCCGGGCTGGAGCAGCCGTGACGCGCCGGACCGAGAACGTCATGGGCGATCTGCCGTTCACGGTCGCGGTCACGGGAGAGGTCGATCCCGCGGTGCTCGATGCGGTCTTCGCCGATCTGCGCTGGGTCGATCGCACCTTCAGCCCGTTCATCGCCGAGAGCGCGATCAGCCGGATCAACGCCGGGAGACTGCGCGAGCAGGACGCCGAACCGCTCGTGCGCGACGTGCTCGCGCTCTGCCGGGCGTACGAGGTCGAGACCGACGGGTACTTCTCGGCGTGGGCATCGGGACAGCTCGACCCCTGCGGCCTGGTGAAGGGCTGGGCGATCGACCGCGCGCGCCAGATGCTCGAACGCGCCGGTCACCGCTCCTACTTCGTCGACGGTGCCGGCGACGTCTTCGCGCGCGGCGAGCGCGCGCCGGGCCTTCCCTGGCGTGTGGGCATCCGCCATCCGGTGCAGCGGGACCGCGTCGTGTCGGTCGTCCCGGCCGCCGATCTCGCGGTCGCCACGTCGGGTACGTACGAGAGGGGCGCGCACATCCGCGATCCACACACCGGCCGCGCGACGACGGAGCTCGTCAGCCTGACCGTCGTGGGCCCCGACATCGTTGCCGCCGACGTCTACGCCACGGCGGCGTTCGCCATGGGCCGCGCTGGGCTCGGGTTCATCGAAAGCGTCCCGGACTACGAGGCGTACGCGATCGACGCGGAGCTCTTCGGAGCGTCGACGACCGGATTCGCGGAGCTCGTCGCGTAGGTGCGAATGGTCCTCGCGATCGGCCTCGTCTTGGCGGTGTCGCTGGCGTGTGCACCGGAAGCGGTCTCGCCGTCACCCTCACCGAAGCCGGCGTACTGCGCCGACGCGCGACCGGGCGCGCTTCAGGAGATCGCCGGCACGCGAGCGAGCCCGTACGTGGTGCATCACCCGGCCACGCAGAGCGCACGCGTCCCGACGGTCGTGTTCCTCCCTGGCGGCTCCGCTCAGCGCAGGAATGCGCAGCGCGTCTGGGATGCCTACCTCGACGGAGCCAAGGGCATCGATGCGTTCCGCGTCGTCATCCCCTACTGGCCGGACATCGAGATGGTGGAGGGCTTCCGTCGCACGGTGGACGTCGTCGACGAGGTGCTCGCGTGCTACGGCGGCGACCCGCATCAGGTCCACCTCGCCGGGTTCTCGGCCGGAGGTCAATCGGCGTTCGACCTGATGCTCGAGCGCCCGGAGCGTTTCGCGACGCTGCTCGGCGCGCCGGGCGAATTCCAGCTCGGAACGACACCCGCGAAGGTCGCCGCGCTGAAGGGCAAGGCCGTCTTCAACGGCGTCGGCGAGCTCGACGACGAGGGCTGGCACAAGGGCGTTCGCGACGCGCACGAGGCGCTCACGCGCGCCGGCGTCGAATCCGTCTACGTCGAGTTCAAGGGCCAGGGTCACGGCGCCAGTGCGGACTTCCCAAAGGACCTGCTCGTCGAGTTCTGGACAAAGCACTCCACGTTCGACCACTGAGCGCGGTCGCGACGCAGCAGGTGTGCTTGCCGGTCGCCTGCGCCGTGGCACTCTAGACGCGATGGATCTGGGTCTGGGCGGCAAGTCCGTGCTTGTCGCGGCGGCATCGAAGGGCCTCGGCCGGGCGTCCGCCGAGCTCTTTGCGGCCGAGGGCGCGAAGGTCGCGATGTGCAGCCGCAGCGAGGCGGCGATCACACGCGCGGCCGAGGAGATCGGGCGGGCGACCGGAAGCCGGACGATCCTGCCGATCGCCGCGGACCTCTCCACGCTCGAGGGCTGCGAGGCATTCGTGCAGACCGCGCTCGCCGCCCACGGCGCGATCGACATCCTCGTGGTGAACGCCGGCGGTCCCCCACCCGGTCGCTTCGATGAGCTGGACGACGCGGCGTGGAAGAAGGCCTTCGACCTCACGCTCATGTCCGCGGTGCGGCTCACACGGCTGGTCCTCCCGCAGATGCGCAAGCAGAAGGGCGGCTCGATCGTGTACTCCACCTCCACGAGCGTCCGGCAGCCGACGCAATACCTGAACCTGATCCTGTCGAACGCGCTGCGCGCTTCGGTGCACGGGATGCTGAAGACGCTCTCGTCCGATCTGGCGAAGGAGGGCATCCGCGTGAACGCAGTCCAGCCCGGCCGCATCGCGACGGATCGCATCATCGAGCTCGACACCGACAACGCCAAGCGCCAGGGCACGACGCCCGAGGCGATCAGGAAGCGTTACGAGGACACGATCATCCCGATGGGGCGCTACGGGCGACCCGAGGAATTCGCGGCCGCGGTCGTCTTCATCGCCTCGCCGCGCGCGTCGTACATCACCGGGGCGTCCCTCCAGGTGGATGGCGGCATGCTCCAGAGCATGTTCTAGCCGCGTGATCGTCACCGAGCGGCTGCGGCCCGACGTGTTCCGCCTGCCGATCGAGAAGATCCGCGCGGGCTACAAGTCCGACATCTACTTCGCCCGCACCAAGCTCATCCTCGAGCGCGACGAGCGTCGTGACCGCGTCACCATGCAGGTGTTCCAGAAGCATCCCGATGCGGTGGTCGTCGGCACCGATCAGACGCTGGCGCTGCTGCATGTCGGCGCCGGCGCGTATCGCGATCGCACGCGCGCGGAGGAGCTCTTCACCCGCTACCTCGCGGCCGAGCGCCGACTCTACGCGCGTTGGCTCGCGCTTCCGCGCGGCGGCTGGGATGGCTACGCGCCGATCGCGCGCGAGGTGTTCGACATCGCGCACGAGCTCGCGGGGCTCTGGCAGCCCGCGTGGCAGGACCTCGCGGTGTCCTCGCTCTACGACGGCGAGATCGCCGGACCGCACGAGCCGGTCATGCACATCGAGGGCGACTACGCCTCCTTCGCCCATCTCGAGACGCTCTACCTCGGCGCGCTCTCGGAAGGGACGCGCGTCGCGACAAGCACGCGCGACGTCGTCGCGGCGGCCGGCGGCAAGCCGGTGATCATGTTCGGCGCGCGCCATCAGGGCCACGAGGCGCAGGCCGGCGCGGGCTACGCCGCGTACGTCGGCGGCGCGGTCGGCGTCTCGACCGACGAGCAGGGCGAGTGGTGGGGGTCGACGGGCCTCGGCACGGTCCCGCACGCGCTCATCGCCGTCTACGGTGGCGACACCACGGTCGCCACGCTGAAATTCGACGAGTACATCAACCGTGCGCCGGACGCGCTCGGCCACCTCACCGCCAGGGGGACGCCGGAGGGTCACGTGAACGTCACCGCCCTCGTCGACTTCCGCAACGACGTCGTGAACACGTCGCTGGGGGTGGCGCACGCGCTCGGGCAGCGTCTCTGGGGCGTTCGCGTCGACACGAGCGAGTCGCTCATCGACGTGTCGGTGCTGAAGGAGATCGAGGCCGCTCACGGGGCCGTACCGGGTGACGACGTGCACGGCGTGACGCCGCGGCTCATCTTCCTGCTCCGCCGAGCGCTCGACGAGGCCGGCTACGGTCATGTGCGGATCGTCGCGTCGGGCGGCTTCGATGCGGCGAAGATCCGCCGTTTCGAGGAGCTCGGCGTCCCGGTCGATGTCTTCGGCGTCGGCTCGGCTCTCGTGTCCGGCACGGGGTATGACCACACCGCCGACATCGTTCGGGTGAACGGCAAGGCGCTCGCGAAGACCGGTCGGCACTACATCGCGAGCGACCGGCTGCACGCCGTGGACTGGAGAACGCTCGTCGCGGAGGCGGATTGGGCCCGCTCGAGCTAGTCGTCCTCGTCGCGGGGCTTGTCGTGGCCGGCCTGGCGAAGGGGATCTCCGGGATGGGGTTGCCGCTCATCGCCACACCGATCCTCGCCGGCGTCTTCGGTCCGCGGATGGCCGTGACCATCGTCACCATCCCGATCTTCGCCGCGAACTCCCTGCTGCTGATCCAGGGTTTCCGGCGGCGCGAGCTCCTGCGGGGCATCGTCCCCTTCATGGTCGCCTCGGTCATCGGTACGGCGATCGGCACGCTGCTGCTCGCACAGCTGGATCAGCGCACCTTCGCGATCCTCATCGCGGCGATGGTCGCGGTGTTCCTCGCGCGCGGCGACCGCCTCCTGGGCGACGATCCCGCCGCGCTGCGCGCTCGGATCCTCGGACCCCTCGTCTGTTTCGTCGGCGGCGTCCTGCAGGGGACGACGTCGATCGCGAGCCCGCTCGTCGGGTCGTACTTCCACGCGCAACGCCTCGCGCCGGCCGACTTCGTGTTCGTCCTTGCCGCGATCTTCGAGCTGAACAGCATCGTCCAGCTGATCGGGTATTCGCTCCAGGGTCTGTACACACCCGAGATCGTGACGATCGGGCTGCTCGGCCTCGTGCCGACGCTGCTCGCGCTCGCACTCGGGATCTACGCGCGCGGTCGGCTCGATCCGGCGCTCTTCCGCAGGCTGATCGTCATGCTCCTCGTGGTCTCGGTGGCCAATCTCCTGTGGCGGACGTTCCTCGTATAGGCGCTACCCGCGCTCGTACCGGAGCACGACCTCCCCAAGCGTGATGTGATCGCCCTCGCGGAGCGGCTGCTCGCCATCGATCTTCGCGCCGTTCACCAGCGTCCCGCTCGTGCTTCCGACGTCCGCCACGACGTGCTCGCCGTCCCTCGGCGTGATCCGCGCGTGGCGGCGCGACACGCTCGGATGCGCGAGCTGGATATCGGATGCGACCGCGCGGCCGAGCACGTACTCGCGTTCGAACACGCGGAAGGAGTCGTCGAGCGCCTTCGTCGCGACCAGACGAGCGGGTACGCACGGTGGCTCGTCGACGATGCGCAACGCCGCGATGATCACGCGCTCCTGCGCACCCCAGAGACGCGCGACGGCGGCGCGGTATCCACGCCGCGCCGCGCCCTCGCCGGCGTTCCGCGTGGCGTCCGTGTGGATCGCGCGAACCAGACCGCGCAGGAAGGGCACGAGCGCGTCCAGGTCGGCGCGCTCCCTCACCGCCGCGAGATCGATGCGGCCGCGATCGACACGGAGCGGCGTCGCGAGAGCCGTGCCGGCGGCGATGAAGCGCGTGGCGACGTCGTCGTTCCAGAGCCGTCCGCCGTATGCCGCACCGGCGTACTCGCCGATGAGCGCGTTCGCGAGGTTCGCGAGCTCGAGCGGCTTCCACACGTTCGTCGCGGCGGGCGGCTCGTCGAGGACGGTCGGCTTCTTCGCGCCGAACACGGCGCGGCGCAGCAGCTGCTCGCGCGCGGCCGGGTCGAGGATCGGGATCGTGCGGCCGGCGAGCATCGAGAGCGATGCGCGCACGCCGCGCGCCGCCGGCTCCGGTCCGATGTTCGCCGGGCGTGCGGCCCGCGCGGTGAACGAGAACGAGCCGGCATCCGAGGCCCGCAGCGCCGCGAGCGCCTCGCCCCCGACCGTCGGACCGGTCCACGCGGCCACGGGTCGACCGTCCACGAGGTCGATCTCGCCCGCGGGTAACGTCAACGTCCCGCTCGCGCGGGTCGTCTCGAGCAGCCGAAGGATCGCGGCTACATCGGGGCTCCCCATGACACCGCGACTATAGGCGGGCGTGCACCGGGCGACCCGCACACCGGCACCTAGGATTACCGGCGTGGAGGTCGTGGAGGGGCTGCATGCCGTGCGTCTCATCGGCGCGAACGCGTTCCTCATCGCCGAGGATGAGCTGACGCTCGTCGACGCCGGTCACCGCGGCTCCATCGTGATGCTGCGCCGCTACGTCGAGCGGATCGGCCGCAGGATGTCGGACATCCGGCGCATCGTCTGCACCCACGGACACCCCGACCACATCGGCGGTGTCAGCGAGATCGCCCGAGCGACCGACGCGCAGGTGCTCATGCACCCGGCCGACATGGAGCGGCTGCGCATCAAGCTGAGCGAGGTCTTCAGCGGACGGCCGGTGCCCGGCGCGATCATCGCCTACCTCACGCGGGCGCCAGACGCGTCGCCCCTCGTCGACGGCGACGTCGTCCCGGCCCTGGGTGGCCTTCGGGTGATCCACACACCCGGACATACGCCGGGCAGCATCTGCCTCTACTCGCCCGAGCGGCGTCTGGTGATCGTGGGCGACATCCTCCAGCGCCTCCGGGGCGTGGTCACCTACCCCAACTACATCTTCACCGACGACATGGGCCTGGCGCGCCGCTCCATCGCGCGCCTGGCCGAGCTGGACATCGAGACCATCCTCTTCTCGCACTACCCCGCGTTGCGCGAGGGCGCGCGCGACGCGCTGCGGAGCCTGGCCTCATGAGCCTCGTCACGCTGAACGACATCCTCGAGAAGTCCGCGGCGAAGTTCGGCTCGAAGGACGCGCTCATCATCAAACCGGGGTTCCGCACGCGGGCCTGGAGCTACCGCGATCTCGCCGACGTCGTGCCGCGCATCGCGCGACACCTCGCGGAGAACGGCGTGAAGAAGGGCGACCGTGTCATCACCTTCGGCGTGAACCGGCCGGAGTACGGGATCGCGGTCCTCGCGGCGCTGCGCGCCGGCGCGATCATCGTGCCGCTCGACGTCAACTCGACCGCCGAGTTCGCCGCGAAGATCGTCGAGCGCACCCGGGCCACGGCCGCGCTCGTCACTGTGCAGACAAAGGAGCGCGCGGCGACGCTGGGCATCCCGCTCCACGAGATGGAGGTCCTGCCCGACCACGCCCGCGGCAAGGAGCCGTTGCCGAAGGCCGACGTCGGCCCGGACGATCTCGCGGAGGTCATGTTCACGTCGGGCACGACCGGTGAGCCGAAGGGCACGATGCTGACGCACCGCAACCTGCTATCGAACGCGCTTGCCTGCACTCAGATCTTCCCCATCGGCCCAAGCCAGCGACTGCTGTCGTTCATCCCGCTCTCGCACATCTTCGAGCAGAGCCCGGGGTTCCTCTGCGTGCTCATCGCGGGCGCCTCGGTCGTCTACCCGACCAGCCGCCAGCCGGCGGTCATCCGGCGCACGTTCAAGGAACGCCGCGTCTCGATGATCCTCATCACCCCGGCGGCGGTCCGATCGCTCTTCATCGCCATCGAGCGCAAGGCCCAATCGGACGGAAAGGGCCCGCTCTTCGCGAAGCTGCGGCGCGTCGCGCGCAGGCTTCCGATGCCGCTCCGGCGTCTCCTGTTCATCAGCGTGCACCGGCAGTTCGGTGGCCGCTTCCGCTACATCGTCTCGGGCGGCGCGGCCCTCGATCCCGCGCTGGGCGAGGCGTGGCGCGACCTCGGGGTCGAGGTCCTTCAGGGCTACGGGCTGTCCGAGACCGCGCCTGCGCTCACCTTCAACCGGCTCGATCGCAATCGCTTCGGCTCGGTCGGCGTCCCGGTGCCCGGCGTCGAGGTGAAGATCGCCGAGGACGGCGAGGTGCTCGCGAAGGGTCCGAACATCTTCAAGGGCTACTGGGAGAACGAGGAGGCGACGCGGGCCGCGCTCGTCGGCGAGTGGTTCCACACCGGCGATCTCGGGAAGTTCGACGCGGACGGCTTTCTCTGGCTGCACGGTCGCAAGAAGGACATGATCGCCCTGCCCGACGGGCTCAAGGTCTACCCCGAAGACGTGGAGAACATCCTGGCCGGGGATCCGCGGATCCAGGATCTCGCCACGCCGCTCCGTCCCACGCTCGCGGTGGTCGTCGGGCTCGAACGGCCGGGCGAGACATTGCACGTCCACGCGGTGTTCGTGGAGCCGAAGGATCCCGACACCGTCGCCTCGATCGTCCGTTCGGCGAACGAGCGGCTGTCCGGCGCGCAGCAGATCCGCGGCTGGACCGTGTGGCCGGACGATCAGTTCCCGACGACGCCCACGCAAAAGGTGAAGAAGCGTGAGGTCGTCGAGCGCATCCTCACGATGGGCAAGGCCGAGGCGCCGACGCGGCCGGCCGCCGCCGCGGCGCGCGAGCTCACCGAGATCGAGCGCCTGGTCGCGAACACCGCGAACGTACCCGACGAACGGGTGTGGCCCGAGGCGCAGCTGTCCGCCGACATCGGCCTCGACTCGCTCGGCCGCGTCGATCTCCTCGGCGTGCTCGAGGAGGAGCTCGGCGTCTACATCGACGACGCCGCGCTCACGCCGAGCGCGACCGTGGCCGACCTCGAGAAGATGGTCGTGGCGGCGCGCGACAACAAGCCCGAGACCGGAATCTTCGGCTGGCCGCTCTCACCACTCACTCGATCGGTCGGGCTCATCCTCCAGCAGTTCGTGCTCTGGCCGCTCGTGCGCATCTTCTACCGCGTGAAGGTCACCGGCACGGAGAAGCTGAGCGGGCTGCGCGGCCCGGTCATGTTCGCGCCGAACCACTGCCTGCACTGGGACAACGGCATCATCCTCACCTCGATCCCGGTCGCGTGGCGCTGGCACCTCGCCGTGGCGGCGGCGGCGGACGACGTCTTCGGCAACCGCCTCAACGGCATCTTCTCGGCGATCCTCGCGAACGCCTTCCCGCTCGCGCGCGAGGGCGCCATCCGCCGCAGCCTCGAGCTCCTCGGCGCGCGGCTCGACCGCAAGTTCTCGGTGCTCATCTACCCGGAGGGCAAGCTCACCATCGGCGGGCCGACGCAGCCTTTCAAGTCCGGCACCGGGCTCATCGCGGTCGAGGGCGGTACGCCCGTCGTTCCGATGAAGCTGAAGATCGGCAGCGTGTCGATCCTCGACCACTGGGACCGCAAGTGGGATCGCGAGCTCTCGAACGGCTGGCGCGGCAGCGTCGAGGTCGTCTTCGGCGATCCGCTCTACTTCCCCGCCGGCACGCCGGCGGGCGAGGCGACCGCGAAGCTGCAGGCGGCGGTCGCGGCGCTGTAGCGCTAGCGGCTCGTGGGCTTCACCAGCGAGCGCAGCTTCGTCAGCGGCGCGTGCATGTCCACGCTCATGAACGCGTACTGACGGCCGGCGCGGTTCGTCGCCGACGCGTGTGACCCGTCCGCGGCGAGGACGACGATGTTGAAGGGGGCGTCCGCGAGCGCGTTCGCGTCGGCGATCGCGCGTCGGGCGACGCTCGGCGGGCGCAGGCCGGACGCGAGCCGGTCCACGGCGGTCTTCGCGGTCAGGTTGCGCAGCGCGAGCTCGCCGAAGCCGGTGCAGCACGCGCCGCCGGACCGCGTATCGCAGTAATTGCCCGCGCCGACGATCGGCGAGTCGCCGACGCGCCCCGGATACGCATAGCCCCACCCGCTCGTCGTGACGGCCGAGGCGATGTTGCCCTTGCGATCGAGCGCGATGAAGTTCACGGTGCCGAAGCGTTCGGCGATGACCCGCTCGACCAGTGGCAGGAGCTTCTTCGATCGCCTGACGCTCGCCGGCGTCTGCCGGATGCCCCGGAGCTGCTCGAGCCAGAGCCTGCGGGTGGACGGCGTCAGGTTCTGGATCTTCTCCGCGCCGATCTCCGCGGCGAAACGCGCCGCGCCCTGGCCGACGATGAGGACGTGCTTCGAGCGCTCCATGACCGCGCGCGCCACGGTGATGGGGTGGTGGAACCCGACGAGCGCCGCGACGGCGCCGGCGCGATGCGTCGTGCCGTCGACGATCGAGGCGTCGAGCTCGACCTCGCCGTGGATCTTCGGGAGCCCGCCACGGCCGACGCTCGTGTCGGTCACGTCCGCCTCGACGATCCGCGCGCAGGCCTCGACCGCGTCGAGCGCGCTGCCGCCGCGGCGCAGGATGCGCGTGCCGGCGGGCAGCGCCTTCGCGCCATTGCCGCTCGCGACGATGATCGGGACCGGTCTCATCTCCCCGTCATGCTCCGCACCACGCGAAAGCCGTGGCCGCTCAGGTCCTCGGTGGGCCGGAAACGCTTCGCGGGAAGGCACTCGGCGAGCGGATCGAGGTACGAGCCGCCGCGGAGCACGCGGCCGTCGACCCAGGTGTTCGTCCATTCGCGCACGTTGCCGACGAGGTCGAGCACGCCCTCGGGCGTCGCGCCCGCGACGTTCGCGCCCACGGCCGTGGTGCGCCTGGTGCCCGACTCCCGGACGTTGGCGCGCGTCTGGTCGGCGGCCTCACCCCAGGGCCAGCGACGCCCGGCCACGCCGCGCGCCGTCTTCTCCCACTCGCGCTCGTCGGGCAACCGATACACGCGGGCGGTCGCGAGGCTGAGCCAGCGGCAGTAGGCGACGGCGTCCGCCCACGACACACCCTCCGCCGGATGGTCCGCCGGGCCGTTCGTCCACCGCACCGGCCGGTGTGACGTCTCCCCGACGAACGCGGCGAGCTCCGCGTTCGTCACGAGCCATCGCGCGATGGCGAACACGTTGACGTGGAACGTCCGCGGCGGGTCGTCGAGGAGCGCGTCACCGGCTGGGATGACGACGACGTCTGGCTCAACGGGCACGCGCGGAATGTATACGCGGTCGCGGCGGGTCGCCCGAACGGGGGACCGCGTTTCCCCTATGCGCCCGAGGCGCGAAGCGTTCCGCGAGCCGAAGATGACGGCGATGCTCGAACTCGACATCCGACCGATGGTCTGGGACGCGAGCGTGATCGCACCCTCGGAAGTGGACGAGGTGACGGTCATCCTTCGCGTGACCTACAACACGCTCGAGGCGATCTGCGGGGACCTCTTTGACGTCACCGAGACCGCTCCCGAGCGCCGACCGAACTAGAGAGCGCGGCGCCGGCACCTAGACCGGCGTCGCGACCTTCTCCCGCCTGCTCTTGTCCTCGGCCGCGAGCTGACGGCGGAGCGTCTTGCCGATGAGCGTCTTCGGCAGCGAATCGCGGAACTCGATCTCCCGCGGCGCCTTGAACGGCGCGAGCTGCGTGCGCGCGTGCGCCATCAGCTCATCGGCGGTCGCGGTCTTTCCCGCCTTCAGGACGACGAACGCCTTGACCTCTTCGCCCTTGATCGGGTGCGGCACGCCGATCGCGGCGCTGTCGGCCACGGCGGGATGCGTCGCGAGCGCCTCCTCGACCTCGCGCGGGTAGACGTTGAAGCCGGAGACGATGATCATCTCCTTCTTGCGGTCCACGATCGCGTAGTAGCCATCCGCGTCGACGGTCGCGATGTCGCCGGTGTAGAGCCAGCCATTCCGCAGCGTCTTCGCGGTCTCCTCGGGCTGGTGGTAGTACCCATCCATCAGCTGGGGTCCGCGGAGCACGAGCTCGCCCGGCTCGCCGGCCGGCATCTCTCGCTCGCCCGTCTCGACGTCGACGATCTTGCACTCGACGTCCGGGTATGGGACCCCGATCGTCCCGATCTTCTGCTTCCCCTTCCCGTACAGCGGGTTGCAGTGCGTGACCGGCGCGGCCTCCGTGAGCCCGTAGCCCTCGACCAGGTTCGCGCCGGTGAGCTCGACGAACTTCCGATGCGTCTCGACCATGAGCGGCGCGGAGCCGCTGATGCACGCACCGATCGACCGCAGGTCGTACTTCGTCGCGAGGGGCGAGTTGATGATCGCGTTGTAGATGCGCGGCGCGCCAGGGAACGTCTTCGGCTTGTGGCGCGCGATGTCCTTGAGCACGTGCTCGAGATCGAACTGCGGCTCGAGGACCATCGCCGCGGCGGCCTGCACCGCCTGCGTCATGACCACGGTCAGGCCGTACACGTGGAAGAACGGCATGACCGCCATGCCGACGCCGGTGCCATCCTCCTCGGCCGCGAACCACGAGCGACACTGCAGCGTGTTCGCCACGAGCGCGCGGTGCGAGAGCATCGCGCCCTTCGAGACCCCGGTCGTCCCGCCGGTGTACTGCAGCACCGCGATGTCGTCCTTTGTGACGCCGGCGTCGAAGGGCGCCTCGGGCGAGCGCTTGAGCACGTCGGCGAACGACTGCGCGCCCGCGTCGCCGGCGAAGGGCTGGCGATGGCCGTCCTTCTTCTCCTTCGCCAGCGTGAAGAGCGTGCGCAGGACGGGCGGCATGAACTCCTTGATGTTCGTCACCAGGACGTTCCTGATCCGCGTCCCTTCGCGAGCCGCCTTGACCACGGGGTACAGGCGCGAGAGGACGACGATCGTCTCCGCGCCGGAGTCGACCAGCTGGTGGCGAAGCTCAGGGACGGTGTAGAGCGGGTTGCAGGGGACGACGATCGCGCCGGCGCGCAGCGCGCCGAAGAACGCGATCACGAACTGCGGCGTGTTGGGCAGCATGATCGCGACGCGATCGCCCTTCTTCACGCCCATCGCGCGCAGCCCGTTCGCGAGACGCCAGGCGTCGTCCGAGATCTGGCGCCAGGTGCGCTTCGCGTTGAAGAAGATCGTCGCCGTGGCCTTCGGATAGCTCTCCGCGGCGTCATCGAGGAAGGCGTGCAGCGTGGTGTCCGGGTAGCGCAGCGTCGCGGGGACACCCTCGTCGTAATGCTTGGTCCACGGACGCCCCGCGAGCGGCGCCTTGTCCTTCGCGACGACCGGGATCCGTTTCGCCATGCCGCGACCTCCCCAGACCTGCTCGCGAAAAAGAGTACGCCGGTCTCAGTGCTCGGCGACGTGGATCGCGGCGATGCCCAGCGCGAGCCGCTCGAAGCGCACCTGAGCGAAGCCCGCGTCGCGCAGCCGTTCGGCGAGGCGCTCGGCGCCCGGGAAGCGCGCCACCGAGCGTGGAAGGTACCGGTACGCCTCGACATCTCCGCCCAGGAGCGTCGCGATCCGCGGCGCGATGCCGCGGAAGTAGACGCCGAATGACCTGCGCACGACCGTCGCCGGCGGCGTGCTGAGCTCGAGGATCACCGCCCGACCGCCGGGTCGCAGCACTCGACGCATCTCCCGCAGACCCGCGTCGAGATCGCCGAAGTTGCGCACCGCGAACCCCGCGACGACGCGGTCGAACGACGCGTCGGCGAAGGGCAGCGCCTGCGCGTCGGCGTGGCGCGCGTCGAAGCGCGGTGCGAGCGGGCTGCGCGCGGCACGCCGGCGGACCCGGTCGAGCATGCCGTCCGAGAGATCGATGCCGGTGACGCGTGAGGTCGGATCGGAAGCGGCGAGCAGATCGAATGACAGATCGCCCGTCCCGACACCGACATCGAGCGCGATCTCGCCCGGGCCGAGCCGCGCGAGTGACACCGCGCGGCGCCGCCACCCGACGTCGCGGCCGAGCGAGAGGACGCGGTTCAGCCGGTCGTAGCGGGGAGCGATGAGATCGAACATCGCCGCGATCTTCTCGTCGCGCGGCGCGCGCGTGGGGTCGCCGGAGCGAGCCATCGCGCATCACGCTACTGCGGCGTGCGCGAAGCGCACACGCCTAGCAGCCGAGCACGGCGAAAGCCGTGCGAGTACCGTGACCGCGAGTGAACGCCATCGTCACGCTCCCGCTGGTGCTCGCGGTGGTGCTTGTCGAGCTCGCGGTGGGCGGCGCGTTCCTGATCTGGTTCCTCGACCGCCGCGGGCAGGCGCCCGGCGGATTCCTGAAGCTCACCGCCGCGGTCGACGCGCTCTGTGCCGCGGCCGCGGTGGGTCTCATCCCGACGATCATCCCGCGCGATCTGCAGAAGCTCGGCCTGGATGCGGGACCGCTGGCGTCATTCGGACAGGCGCTCGTCGTGTTCCTCGTGCTCGTCGTGATCCAGCTCGTGCTGACCTTCGTCCCCCTGCGCGACCTGCGCAACGTCGCCGGCATCCTCGCGCTGCTCGTCGGGATCGGCACGCTCGAGGTGGCGGCGATCTCGCGCCCGAGCCAGTCGCCGTTCGACGTGTTCGCCCTGCTCGCGTTGCCGCTCGGTGCGCTGGCTCTTGGCGGGACCGATGCGGCCATGCTCCTCGGCCACTGGTACCTGGTGACGCCGAAGCTCAGCCCCGGTCCGCTCCAGGCCGCCGCCCTCGTGATCGTCGCCGCGGTCGTCCTGCAGATCGGGCTCGTCGCGGTCACCTACGCGCGCGGTGATCTCGTCGGCACGACCTCGCAGGTCGGGCTCATCGTCGCGCTCGGGCTGCGCATCGGTGTCGGCCTGCTCATGACGCTTGGCGTCGCGCTGGGGGGATGGTGGACGGCTCGCACGAATACGCAGTCATCGACCGGCCTGCTCTATGTGGGCCTGGGCACCGCGCTCGCCGGCGAGATCAGCGCGCGGGTGTTGTTCTTCCTGACCGGGGCCGCCGTTTAGCGCTTCTTCTTCGTCGCCTTCGCACGTTTCGCGGAGTCGCGCTCCCGGATGGTCTGCTCCACCGTCTCGAACTTCCGCAGGGTGCCGCGCCGATCCTTCTGCTGCGACCGGTTCCAGTCCGCGTCACCCACCGACCGCCGGGCGCGGTCGGCGTCGCGCATCGCCGACTCCACGATCTTCGCGATCTTGCGAACGGGCACGCGCCAATGCTAGCGATGCCGGCTAGCGGTTCCGCTCCGACCGCACGAATCCGGCCGTGCCGATGAGCATGAACATCGCGAATTCGGCCACGATGATCGCGAGGTTGGTCGAGAGACCCTCGAGCGCCACGCCCTGCTTCCCGCTGTAGAAGATGTCGCGCATGATGTCGACCGCGTAGCGCATCGGCGACAGCCGCGACAGGATCTCGAGGGGCAGCGGCAAGGTCATGATCGGATTGAACACGCCGGCGAGGAAGAACTGCGGCAGCATCACGAACGGGAAGATCTGATTGGCCTGCCGCTGGCTCTCCAGGCGCGAGAGGATCAGCACGCCGAACGCGCCGCCGTAGATCGCGACGAGCAACAGCACCGGGATCATCGAGACGATGACCGGAAGCGTGAGCGGGACGCCCAGGATCACTCCGAAGGCGATGATGGCGACGGCCTGCGGAAGGGACACGAGGGATTCGCCGAGGATCTTCCCGAAGATGATCGTGTAGCGCGAGATCGGCGAGACGAAGATCTCCTGGCTGAAGTCCTGCTCGCGGTCGGCGATGAGCGAGATCACCCCAAGGGCCCCGGACTGCCAGACCGTCTGCGCCAGCACGCCGGTGAAGACGTACTGCAGCAGGTTGATGCCGCTTGCCGTGCCGAACCCCGCCTGAAGGGTCGTGCCGAGGATGCCGATGAAGATCAGCGGGAAGCTGAGGTCGGCGATGATGCGCGTGCGGTCCCGGAGCAGCTTGATGAGGTCGCGATGCGCGAGCGTGAGCACGCCCGAGAGCTCATGCATCCTTCAACCCCGCGCCGACGATCTCGAGGTACGCGTCCTCCAGGCTGGGCGCGTGCGTGCGGACCAGCGACAGCGGCGTCTCGATGGAGCGGAGCACCGGGTGCACTCCGCGTCCCGTGAGCATGACCTTGAACGGCCCATCGCCGGAGACGGGGAGCTCCAGTCGCGCGAGCTCGCCGCGCAAGCGACGGCGGTCGTCGCAGTCGATGACGATGTACTCCTCGACCAGCTGTGACTTGATCTCCGCCGGCGAGCCGAACGAGACGACACGGCCGTTGTCGATGATGCAGATGTGGTCGGCTTCCTCGGCCTCCTCGAGGTAGTGCGTCGTGAGAAAGATCGTCGTGCCCGCCTCCCGTCTGATGGTCCCGAGGTATTCCCACAGCGTCCGGCGACTCGGGACGTCGAGACCGGCGGTCGGCTCGTCGAGGAAGAGGACCTTCGGGCGATGGAGCAGGCTTCGCACGATCTCGAGCTTGCGGCGCATGCCACCGGAGAACGTCCGGACCGGCTTGTGGATGTCCTCGGTGATGCCGAGCAGGTCGGCGAGCGCGTGCACCTGCTTCCGGTACGGGCTCGGCATGAGCGCGAAGGTCGGCGCGTACGGATAGAGGCCGTAGAGGATCGCGTGGAAACGGACGTTCTCCTCCGCGGTCAGATTCAGGTCGAGGCTTGGCTTCTGGAAGATGATGCCGACGATCCGCCGGACCGCGCTCGCCTCACGCGCGATGTCCAGCCCGTCGATCGTCGCGCGGCCGCTGGTCGGCGCGAGCGTCGTGGTGAGGATCGAGATCGTCGTCGTCTTCCCGGCGCCGTTCGGACCGAGGAGCGCGAAGAACTCGCCCGCCTGCACCTCGAAGCCGATGCCGTCGACGGCGTTGCGGTCGGCCTTCTTGTAGCGCTTGACCAGCTCTTCGACGCGGATCACGCGCCGAGTTTATCGACGCCCCGTGAAGATGCGGCACAATCTGCGCATGAAGAAGGACGTCGGGCCACTCGAGAGCGACGGGGTCTGGGTCATCCACGGCGGCCACGCGACGCCAAAGGCTGCTCGGACCGGCGACCCGAGGCCGGACATCGAGGCGCTCGACTTCAACAACCCCTACGGCTACGACATCGAGCGCGTGTGGTTCCAGGGCAAGATCGTCTTCGCCAGCGAACAGGGCGAGCTCGACATCGACGAGACCAAGGTGAAGGTGGCGCAGGAGTACCAGGTCGTCTACTCGGTCGAGCTCGACGGACGCGGGAAGCTGAAAGACGGCGCGGAGCCGGACCGCGTGCCAGGACAGCTGAACATCTACGACACCGTGCCCGGCATGCCCGGCTACAGCCCCATCTGGCAGTTCAACTACGTCATCGTCCCGCGTGACTACCCGGCGAACACGCTGCGCTCGGAAGAGGACTGCGTGCGGAGCTGCTACCCGATCAAGAGGAGTCGCGTCTTCGAGAACTGACCGGTGCTCTAGGGCCCGCGGTCAGCGGGAGACGCGCCTCCGCCGATGCTCGCGAGCGGGCTCCTCGTCGAGCTCTTCCCACTCGCGAGAGCTGTACATGTTCGCCGCGAGCCCGGCGTCGACGAAGACGGTGATGAGGCCGGCGATCGTCAGCAGGAACGGCACGGGCGACGGCGCCTGATTCCCGAGCTCGAGGCCGCGGAGGATGGCGGAGACGCCATACAGCCCGACGATCGCCACGCCCGCCAGGATGTCGAGCTGCGCGAGTCCACGCTCCTCCGGGACGATGTCGAAGCGCTCGGTGAGCGCGGCGATCGCGGCAAGACCGGCGACGAACGCCGTCGTCACGCACAGCCACTGCGCGACGATCACGTACCCATTCGTGTCGCGCGAGCCGAGCCCGAGCCAGGCCATGATGTCGGCGAGCGTCACGCCGAGCGCGAGCCCACACACCAGGAACGCGAGGTGTGAGCGCGGCGAGAAGCCCAGACGACGGCCCTGCAGGAGTTCCTTCACGGGAGAGCCATGCTAGCGGCTCGGCGCCTCGTGGTGCGGAGGACCCTCCGCGATCTCGGGCAGTCAGCAGCCCGGCTCGCCGTCGTGACCGCAGCAGTTCTGTCGGAGCGCGACCCGCACCCAGAGGTTGCGGCCTGCGACGGCGAATCGTCGAGGCAGTGGGATGTCCGAGTCGACGAAGTTGCGCACGGCTCGCCAGGCGGTGCCGCGACGGCGAGGGGCGTGCACGTTCGTACTATCGGCATATGGCGAGCGAGGACGCAACCCGCATACGCACGGCGCACGGCGACCTCACTCTCGAGGAGATCGCCGAGCTGCTGCCGGGCACCGGCGAGATCATGCAATCCGTCGGGAACGCCTGGTGGAAGTGCGCCCACGCGGCGCGGGGCGGCAACTTCGCACTCGCCGCGTACTTCGCGCGGCGCGTACGCGGGCTCCAGCGCAAGCTCGCGATCGTCCGCCCGAAGTACGAGCCTGACCTCGCGGCGTTCGATGCCGAATACATCGCGCCGGTCCTCGCGGCCTGCGATGCCGGTGACCGCGCCGCGTTCGACCGCGCCTACGACGCCGCCGTGACGAGGGCGAACGAGCTCCATGTGAAATGGGCCAAGGCCTACATCCGTTGGACACTCCCGCCGGAGCCGCCGACCGACCTCGACCTCACGTCCGGCTAGTCGCGAGGCGCACGGTCAGGGCGCGTGATCCTAGGCTTGCGCGCGTGCTCGGAGACTGGGCCACGTTCTTCCTCGCGCTGCTGCTCGTGCCGGTGCTGCTCATCGAAGAGACGAGCACCGACCCGGGCGCGGTGCAGCTCGCGACCGCGGCGAACGCGTTCATCTGGCTCGCGTTCGCGCTCGACTACGCGATCGATCTCTGGCGCGCGGCCGATAGACGGCGCTACGTGGAGACGCACTGGTTCGACCTCGCGCTCGTCGTCGTGTCGCCGCCGCTCCTCGTGCCGCCCGAGGCGCAGGCCCTCCGCGTGCTGCGCGCGTTGCGCCTGCTGCGCGCGTTCGCGGTGGTCGGCATCGTCGCCGAGCGCCTCGACCGCCCGCTATCCCGGCAGGCGGCGCTCGCGATCCTGGCCGTGCTTGGCACGCTGCTGCTCGCCGGCGGCGTGCTCATCACCGCCGCGGAGCCCGCGTCCATCCCGACCGTCGCGCAGGGCTACGCCTGGACGATCGCGACGCTCATCACCGCAGGGCACGCAGCGCCCGAGCCGACCACCGCGATCGGACACGCGATCTCGACGCTCATCGTGATCATGGGTCTTGGGACGTTCGCGGCGCTGGCCGCGAGCATCGCCGGACCGCGTCGTTAGGTGACGTCAGCCAGGTGACGTCCCCTAGGGGTGGGCGTCGAACCAGTCGGCGATGCGCCTCGCGTGCTCGACCCGGTTCCGCGGCTTCCCGCCGCGCGTGAGGTCGTGGTTGTCGTCCGGGAAGCGCACGAACTGCGTCTCGACGCCGTGCAGCCGCAGCGCGGTGAAGAACTGCTCGGCCTGCTCGATCGGGCAGCGCAGATCGCGTTCGGCGTGGAGGATGAGGAGCGGCGTCTTCACGTTCGGCACGTAGGTGAGCGGTGAGCGCTCGACCAGCTTCTGCGGATCGCTCCACGGTGAGGCGTCGCCCATCTCGTATTCCCAGAAGTGCCAACCAATGTCCGAGACGCCGAACGCAGACACGTTATTACTGATGCTGCGCTGCGTCGCGGCGGCGCGGAAACGATCGGTGTGTCCGATGATCCAGTTCGTCATGAACCCGCCGTAGCTGCCACCGGTGACGTAGAGGCGCTTCGGGTCGACCCAGTCGAGGGCCAGGGCGTGATCGACGCCGGCCATGAGGTCCTCGTAGTCCTTGCCACCCCAGTCACCGACGCAGGCGGTCGAGAACTTCTCGCCGTAGGCATGGCTGCCGCGCGGATTGGTGAGGAGCACCGCGTAGCCGCGGCCGGCGAGCATCTGGAACTCGTGGAAGAACCCGTTGCCGTAGGCACCGTGCGGTCCTCCGTGCACCTCGAGGATGAGCGGCCACTTCTTCGCCGCGTCGAAGCCGCGCGGCTTCATGATCCAGCCCTCGATCGTCCAGCCGTCGGCTCCGGTGAACTCGATCCGCTCCGGCGGCGCGACGTAGCGCGAGCCGAGAAGCTCGCCGTTCAGGTCGGTGAGGCAGCGCAGCGATCGACCCAACTCCCCTGCCGCGACGTCGCCGGGCAGCGTCGCGTTCGAGAACACGCACGCGAAGCGCTTCGCGTCGGCGGCGAGCGAGAGGCTGACCACCTGATGTGGTCCGACGGTCTCGGCGCGCACATCGCCGCCGGCCGCGGCGACGCTGTAGACGTTCGCGGTGCCCTGGTCCGAGCCGACAAAGATGATCCGCGCGCGGTCAGCGCTCCAGGTCGGCGGGAGCGTCTGCGACTGCGCGCGCATGTCGGACATGACGGTGGAGCCCACGGTGCGGTCCCACCCCGTCGTCAGGTCGCGCCCGGCGCCGCCGCGCGCCGGGAAGACGAAGACATGGACGTTCTTCGCGGAGGAGCCGACGGCCTTCGCGACGCCGTAGCACGCGATCGCGCTTCCGTCGGGCGAGAAGCGCGGGTTGCCGTATGACCCGGCGCCGTCCGTGACACGCCATCCGCCGCCCGCAAGCGACGCGACGTGGATGTCGGCGGCGGTGTTGCGCTCGCGATCGTCGGTGCGGTTCGAGACGAACGCGATCATCGCGCCGTCCGGCGACCACGAGGGCTGCAGGTCGTCCCAATCGCCGTCGGTCACCTTCCGCGCGGCACCGCTCTGGTCCACGACCCACACGTGCCGGCGGCGGCCGTCCAGCAGGAATCCCTCGTCGGTCTTGTAGCGGAGGCGGTCGTATACCCGGATGCCGTCGTCCGCGGCCTCGTCGACCTTGGCATCCCGCCGCGTGAAGGCAAGGCGCGCGCCCTCGGGCGACCAGGTCACGTCGCCGCAGTCGTCCTCGCCGGTCGTGAGCTGGCGCGCCTCGCCGCCATCCAGCGACAGCACGAACAGGTTCTTCGGCTTGCGCTTCTTCGGGTCGTTCGCGACAGCGTTGCGATCCGAGACGAAGGCGATCGATCGGCCGTCGGGTGACCAGCGCGGCAGTGCGTCCTGGCCTGTCCCATAGGTCAGGCGCATCCCGGGCGAGCTGCCGTCGAAGGGAACGATCCAGATGGACGAGCGATACCCGTTCGCCTCTCGATCGATGGTCCGCACGACGTACGCGACACGCGTGCCGTCCGGCGAGATCTGCGCGTCGGCGAGGAAACAGAAGTCGTAGAGATCCTCCGAGGTCATCGGAGCGGGAAGCTGTGTCACGTGTCGAGCGGCATAGGAGCCGGGGTATCGTGCCATACATGGCCCGCATCGACGCGCGAACGCGAACGGGGATCCTCGTTGGGGCGCTTGCCATGTTCCTCGCCCTGGATGTGGCCTTCCTGGTCTCTCTCGTCGGGTTGCCGTTCACGCCGTTCGCGCTCGGCCAGGCGATCATCGACGTCCTCCCGGGGTTCATCTCGATCCCGCTCATCGAGACGCTGCAGTTCTGGGCGAAGGGCCTGCTGGTCGTCGGTGTGCTCGCGCTCTTCTTCGTCTCCGGCGGCGCAGCCGGGGCGTTCGCCGTCGCGCCGGATCGTCGCGACCGCGTCGTCCTCGCGACGGTCGCGGCCCCATGGGCCATCGCGGTCGCTCTTGGCCAGCTCTTCGCCCCGCTGCGCATCGACTTCGCGACGAGCGTCATCGACGCCGGCGTCGGGATCGCGGCGAGCGCGATCGCGCTCGCCTTCCTGACGCCCGCGTCCTTCGACCGCGCCGCTCCGGCGCCGGTCCGCCGTCGCGTTCTCCTGAGCGGTGCCGGCGTTGCGGCATTGGTCGCGATCGGCGCGCTGCCGCTCTCGCGCATCCTGTCGAGCGCGGGAGGTCAGATCGGCAACATCCCGCAGACGGCGCGCCGGCTGGCCCAGCGCCCGGCGATCCCCGCCGGCGACCCGTCACTCGACGCGATCACCGGGGTCACCCCGCGCATCACCGCGAACGAGGACCACTACACCGTCGACACGACCCTGGTGAAGCCACGCGTCGACGCCGCGGCCTGGAAGCTCGAGATCACCGGCAACGTCGAACGCCCGTACACGATCGGCTACGACGAGCTGCTCGACCTCGACGCGATCGAGCAGGTGCGCACGCTCGAATGCATCAGCAACCCGATCGGCGGCGAGCTCATCTCGACCGCGGTCTGGACCGGCGTGCGCATGAAGGATCTTCTCGACCGAGCGAGCCTGAAGGCGAGCTCTTTCAAGGTCGTGCTCACCTCCGTCGACGGCTACAGCGACTCGTTCTCCGTCGCGAAGGCGATGGAGCCGGACACCTTCGTCGCGTACCTCATGAACGGGACGACCCTGCCACAGGAGCACGGCTACCCGGTACGCGTGCTCGTGCCGAACATCTACGGCATGAAGAACGTGAAGTGGCTGCGGCAGATCAAGGTCGAGACGTTCGACTTCAAGGGCTACTGGCAGCAGCAGGGCTGGGACGACGCCGCGATCATCAACACCAACACGCGCATCGACGTGCCAGGCCGCAGCGTCCGCTGGAACGGCGGCGAGGTCACGGTCGCGGGCATCGCGTTCGCGGGCTCGCGCGGCATCAAGCAGGTCGAGCTGTCGTTCGACGAAGGGAAGAGCTGGCTTGCGGCGACGCTCGAGGCCGCCCCCGGGCCCCTGACCTGGGTGCGCTGGGCCGCGCGCTGGACGCCACCAGGCCCCGGGACGCGAACGGTGTGGGCGCGGTCGACCGACGCGAAGGGCGACATCCAGACCCCGGTCCAGCGGCAGCCCTTCCCAAGCGGCGCCACCGGCTACGACGCCATCGCGCTCAACGTCATCCGCGTCTAGCGCGGTCGTCCTAGGCTTTCGGCGAGATGGCAAAGAGACGCTTCACCATCAGCGCGACGCTCCCCGCGTATCTGCCACCGCGCAATGAGTGGCGCCGCAGGGTCCACGCCGCGGTGCTCGAGGCGCAGACCTTCCGCGGCGTCGGCTATCGCGAGAACGACCAGCTCGAGCTGCGCGTGTCGCTGTTCGGTCCGCGCGACCTCGACATTCACGAGGTCGACGAGCGCGTGAAGGACATCGCCGACGCGCTCGAGGGCCGCATCGCCGGACGGCGCAGCCGCCGGCGGATCGCACCGATCGTGTCGAGCGGGCAGATCCAGCGGGTCATCCTCGAGAAGGACACGCGCACGGTCCGCGGGCGCCCGCTCGGCCTCATCACCATCGCGCGCTACCGACGGCGCGATTGACCGGGACGTCTGGGCGGCTCGGGAGCGGCGCGCTCGTCTGGGCCGGCTTCGACGGCGAGCATGCACCCGGCGCGCTGCTCGACGGCATCCGTGACGGGCACCTCGGCGGTGTCCTGCTCCTGGCGATCCGGGGCAACGTGCGATCGAAGGCGCAGGTCCGCGAGATGCTCCGCGAGATCCAGCGGGCGGCACGCGACGGCGGCCTTCCGCCGCTGCCCGTCGCCGTCGATCAGGAGGGCGGTCAGGTCGTGCGCGTCGCGTATCGCGCGGTGTTCCCGAGCGCGATGGCCATCGCGGCGACCGGCAACCCGGCGTACGCCGAGCGTGCCGGGCGCGCCGTCGCCCTCGGCCTGCGCGCGGACGGCATCACCGTGAATCACGCGCCGGTGTGCGACGTGAACGTCCAGGCGCGCAATCCGGTCATCGGGACGCGTTCGTTCGGCGACGATCCGGCACGGGTCGCCGCGTTCGCGGCCGCCTGGGTGCGCGGGTCCGAGGGCGCGGGCGTCGCGACGACGCCGAAGCACTTCCCCGGTCACGGGGAGACGCCCGTCGACTCTCATCTCAATCTCGTCGACGTCACCGCCGATCGACACACGCTCGAGACGCGAGATCTGCCGCCGTTCCGCGCGGCGTTCGGCGCCGGCGCCTCGATGGTGATGACCGCGCACGTCCGCTATCACGCCTTCGACAAGAACGTCCCGGCGACGCTCTCCCGGCCGATCCTCACGGATCTGCTGCGTGGCGAGCTCGGCTTCGACGGCCTGTGCATCACGGATTCGCTCGACATGACCGGCATCGAGGTCGACTCGCCGGACCGCGTCGTCGGTCGCGCCGTCGACGCCGGCGTCGACGCGGTCATGGTCACGAGCCAGCTCGATCGCCAGCTTGCCGCCGGCAGCTGGATCGCCACGGCCGCGTCGCCGGGCCGTCTGCGCGAGGCGCTCGCGCGCGCGACGGTCTTTCGCGAGCGGTTCGGCCGCGAGGTCCCCGACGACGACATCGACGACGGCCCGGCGCGCACGCTGGCAGCGGAGATCGCGGCGCGGTCGATCACGCACCTCGGGCCGCCACTGCCGCCCCGGGGCGGCGCGGTCCGCGTCGTGGCCTTCGAGCCATCGCGGGTGTCGCCCGCGGAGGAGCTCTCCGATCCCGTCGGCACGCTCGAGCGCGCCCTCCGCGCGCGCCTCGGCGACCGCATGACGTTCGCGCGACGCGGTCGGCTGCCCGACGGATCGGGGCCCACGATCGTCTGCACGTTCAACGCGCTCTTCGACGCGGAGCAGGCGCGCGCGCTCCCCGCGCTGCTGGGGGACGACGGTGTGCTCGTGGCGCTGCGCAGCCCGTACGACGCGTCACTGGCGCGCGGTCACGCGGCGTTGCTGGCCTATTGCGACGTGCCCGTGTCTCTCGACGCTGTGGCCGCGGTGCTCGCGGGCGAGCAACACGCGACCGGTCAGCTTCCCGTCCGGATGCCGTGAGCCTCGCGGAGCCCGCACGCGCGATCGCCCTTGCCGCGATCGGGTCGCTCATGACGGCGTGCGTGGTACGCGTCGAGCGGCGCGGCGCGATCGACACGTTCGCGGTCGGCACCCTCTGCCCGGATCCTGAGGCCGGACCGGACGCGCCATGCGGGGCGGGGTCGCTCTTCGACCTCGCGTCGCTCACGAAGCTGGCCACGACCGCGCTCGTGCTCTCGTTCGTGCGCGAGCGCGTGCTCGACCTGGCCATGCCGTTCCGCGATCTGGTGCCGGACTTCCGCGGCGAGAAGAAGGACCGCGTGACGCTCGAGCAGGTGCTCACCCACACCGCCGGCCTCACCTGGTGGCTACCGCTCTGGCGCGACGCGGCCGGTCTCGACGAGGCGGCGTGGCGTGCGGCGCAGGAGCCGCTCTCACAGGACCCCGGCACCTTCCGCTACAGCGACCTCGGGTACCTCATGCTCACGCAGGCGCTCGCGGTCGTCGGGAGGCAGCCGTTCGCAGAGCTCGTACGCGAGCGCGTGCTGGGACCGGTGGAGGCGACGACCTGTGACTTCGGTCCGCGCCCGAGCGAGCAGACAGTGGCGACGGAGCGCGACGCCGAGTGGCGCCGGAAACGACTGCGCGGTGAGGTCCACGACGAGAACGCGTATGCGGTCGGTGGCGTGGCGGGCCACGCCGGGCTGTTCGGGACGGCCGCCGACGTCGCGGCGATCGCGCGGGTCTACCGTGACGGCGCGGTGATCGGCAACGACCTCGCCCGCCTCGCGCGGACGGAGCACGCGCGTGGTGACAACGCTCGTCGCGGCCTCGGCCTCGCGCTGCGCGCGCCGCGCGACGCGATGGTCGGCCGGTACTTCAGCGAGGCTGCGTACGGACACACCGGGTTCACCGGCACCTCGCTCTGGATCGATCCGGCGCTGGACCTCACCGTCGTGATCCTCACGAACCGCGTCTACTTCGGCCGGGCCAACGACGACGCCATCTACCGCTTCCGGATCGCGGTGCATGAGGCGGTCTCGCGGCCCTTCGCGGAGCACGCGGAGCGTGTCTCCTCGCCGAAGGCGAGAGATTGAGAGAGTGATCGCGCTCGGTCTCATGTCGGGGACCTCGGGCGACGGCGTCGACGCCGCGGCGATCGAGCTCGACGTGCCCGTCGGCGAGGGCGGCGTCCGCGTGCTCGCGACGGCGAGCGCCCGCTACCCCGCGGTCCTGCGTACGGCGGTGCTGGCCCTGGGAGAAGGGGGTCCCGCGCAGGCTTCCGAGATCGCGCGCCTCCATGGCCTGCTGGGGGACGAATACGCCGGTCTCGCCGCGCGGGTGATCGCCGACCTGGGCCGTCGGCCCGACGTCATCGCGCTGCACGGTCAGACGGTCGCCCACCTGCCGGACGAGCACGTCACGCTGCAGCTCGGCGACGCCGCGCGCGTCGCGAGCCGCACCGGTGCGGTCACGGTCAACGACTTCCGCAGCGCCGACGTCGCCGCGGGTGGCCAGGGCGCGCCCCTCGTGCCCTTCGCGGACCTCGTCCTGTTCGCGCGGCTCGCGCCCGTCGCCACGCTGAACCTCGGCGGGATCGCGAACCTCACGATCATCCCGAACGCGCGTCCCGAAGCGGTCGTCGCGTTCGACACCGGCCCGGGGAACATGGTCCTCGACGGCGTCTCCGCGGCCATCGGCGCGACGCACGACATCGACGGGCGCGGCGGGGCCCGCGGGAACGTCGACCAGGCGGCGCTCGGCGAGCTCATGCGCGAGCCGTATTTCGCGCGCCGCGCACCGAAGAGCACCGGGCGCGAGCTGTTCGGTGCCGCGTTCGCGCAACGCGCACGTGACCTGGTGGTCTCGCACGGCAGGTCCCATGACGACGCCCTCGCCACGGCCACGGCGCTCACGGCGTGGTCGATCGGCGAAGCGCTGCGGCGCGAGTCAACGCGCCCGGTGTCGCGCGTCCTCGTCGCCGGTGGTGGCGCGCGGAACCCGTCCCTCCTCCGCATGCTCGCCGACGCGCTCGCGCCGACCCCGCTCGAGACCACCGACACGTTCGGCGTGCCGTCCGCGTATCGCGAGGCCATCGCCTTCGCGATCCTCGCTGCGTACCGGTTCCGCGGTCTGACCAACACGCTGCCCTCCGCGACCGGCGCGTCGCGCGCCGTCTCGGCCGGCGCGCTCCATCTACCGTGATCACATGAAGGGCGGGCTGGTCGTCGGCATCGACGCCGGCGGCACGAAGACGCGGGCCTTCGCCGTCGACCGCGCGGGAGTGGTCGTCGGCCGCGGTGCGGGTGGCGGCGGGAACCTGCTCTCGTCGTCGGATCCGCAGGGCTCCATCGGTGCGGCGCTCAACGGGGCCCTCGGCGGCAGATCGGCGGACGCCGTCGTGCTCTCGGCCGCGGGTGGCGATCGGAAGGCCGATCGCGAGCGCGGGCGCGAGCTCCTCGCGCGGGTCGCGCCGGCGGGCGCGCAGCTGCTCGTCACGCACGACGCGATCGCGGCCTTGTACGCCGGGAACCCCGCGGGCTGCGGCGTCGTGCTCATCGCGGGCACGGGCTCGATCGCCTACGGCCGCAATGAAGAAGGAGAGGAGGACCGCGCCGGCGGCTGGGGGCACCTCATCGGGGACGAGGGCTCCGCGGTGTGGTGCGGGCTCGAGGCGCTGCGCGCGGTCGCTCATGCCGTGGACGGGCGCGGCGCGCCGACGCGGCTCACGCAGCTGCTGCTCGGGGAGCTCGGCGTCGCGGAGTTCGCGGACGTGCTTCCGCACCTCTACGGACGGCCGCATCCGGCGCCCGCGACCCTGGCCGCCACGCGCGCCCTCGCGGTCGCCTCGAGCGAAGGCGATGCCGCCGCGAGCTCGATCCTGCAGCGCGGCGCGGTCGCGCTCGCGCGCGCGGCCGCGGTCGTGGCGCTCGGCCTGGTCCTTCCCGGGGGTCCGGTGTACCTCTCTGGTGGCGCGTTCGAGACGCTCCCACTGCTCCAGCAGCTCGTCCGTCTCGAGCTCCTGGGCGTGCTTCCGCGGGCGAGCGTGGAGCCCGTGCGCGAGGAGCCCGCGATGGGCGCTGCGCGAATGGCGATGGAGCTCGCGTGGAGCACGCCGCGATGACACCCCGGGACGAACGATGAGCGGCGCGGACCGCCGCACCGAGGCGCGCAATCCGCGCGCCGCCGCGCTCGCGACCCTCAGCACGCGACAGATCCTCGAGCTCATGAACGACGAGGACGCGAGCGTGCCGGCGGCCGTCCGCGGCGCGATCACGGCGATCGCGCAAGCGACGGACGAGACCGCGTCGGCCATCGCGAAGGGCGGTCGCCTTCGCTACTTCGGTGCGGGCACGAGCGGGCGTCTTGGCGTGCTCGACGCGAGCGAGGCCTCGCCCACGTTCGGCGTCGGCGAGCAGGTGGTGCGCGGCGTCATCGCCGGCGGTGACGAGGCCCTGCGCAGCTCGATCGAAGGCGCGGAGGATGACGCCGGCGCGGGCGCACGCGACGCGCGCGAGCACGTGCGGTCGGGCGATGTCGTCGTCGGCATCTCGGCTTCGGGCCGTGCCCGATACGTCATCGCCGCGCTGGTCATGGCGCGCGAGATCGGCGCGCGGACGGTCGCGCTCACCTGCGACGCGACGTCGCCCCTGGTGACCGACGCCCACATCGTCATCGCGCTCGACGTCGGTCCGGAGGTGCTCGCCGGTTCGAGCCGCCTCAAGGCCGGCACGGCGGCGAAGCTCGTCCTCAACATGCTCTCGACCGCCGCGATGATCCGCGCCGGCCGCACGCGAGGCGACCTCATGGTCGATCTCCGCGCCACGAACGCGAAGCTGCGCGAGCGTGCGGTCCGCATGGTCCGCGACGAGACCGGCCTCGACGAGAACGCGGCACGCGCCGCCCTCGAGGCGCACGCCTGGAGCGTGCGGCAGACCCTCGAAGCTCATCGCCAGCGCTGAAAGTCCGGCCAGACCTATCATCACCGCCCGTGCCTGAACAGCCGACACCAACACCGGTGGCACCCGCACCGCCCAGGGCGGAGGAGACGCGGCCCGACCCGCTCGCGGCGTCGGTCGCGGCTGCGGTGAGCAAGCTCCGGCGCGACGCGGGGCTCTCCGAGCGCGCCGCGGCGAAGAGGCTCGGCACCTCGCAGACCCAGCTCCGGCGCATGGAGGATCCGCGGTACCTCCCATCGCTCCGTTCTCTCGCGCGCGTGGCCCAGGCCTATGGCGCGCAGCTCAAGGTGGCGTTCGAAGCGCAGGACGAGAAGTCCAAGGAGCGCGCGACTGCGCCGAAGGCCGCCGCGCCGAAGCCGTCGCCGGCGGTGAAGCCCGCGCGGACCGCAGCCGCGTCGACCTCACGAAGTCGGCGACCTGCGGGTCGTGCCCGCGGCGTACGAGCCAAGACGCGACGCGCGCCGCGACGCCGCGGCTAGTACCAGGGGGGCAGGACCACCGTCATCCTTGTTCGCGCATCCGCCGGTGCCGAGCATGCCCGGTCCAAGGGGAGGCGCGGTGACCCATCCGCTCCACTGGGCTCTGTCTGTCGTCGGTCGCGTCGATCCGCGCGCCCGGCTCTCCGAACGCGTCGCGCTCTACCTTGACCAGCACCTTCCCGACGACCACGTCGTCCTCGCGCGCCACGCGCCGCGTGACGGGGGCGAGCGCATCCCGATCGTGATCATCGACCGCCGCGGCCTGGTCGTCATCGAGCCACGCGACGACGAGGGCGACCTGGTCTGCTATCAGGACCACTGGTACCGCCGGATCGACGGCGGGGTCGCGCAGAGCATCGGCGACGCACCTTCGATCCGCGCGCGCGAGAACGCGAAACGCCTGCACCGCGATCTCGGGACAGGCGGCGTCACGAATGTGCCGGTGGACGCGCTCGTCCTCCTGACACGCGCCCGGCCCGATGACGTGCGCAGCTCGTGCGTTCCCGTGATCGCCGGTCTCGATCCGCTCGTCCGGCACCTGCTCGCGCGCGACGTGAGCCCCGCGGACCCCGACCGGACGCGCGCGGTCACCGCGGCGCTCGCGCACAACATCAACCTCGCGATGGTCTAAGCGCGCGCGCTAGGCACCGACGGGCTTGGGGACACGAAGAGCGGCGAAGAGGTCGGTCTCCAGCGGCGGTCCACCCGGGTCGGGGAATGCGCGGATGAAGGCCTCCTCCCGCATGAGCTCCCCGGCCTTCGTGCGGACGCGGTTCCACATGTTGAGATCGGGCGATTGCGTCCGGTGGGCCTGCATCGCGTTGATCTTCAGGGCCTCGTACTTCGTGATGTCGATCGCCGCGCCCAGCCGATCGCGTGTCCAGCGCTGCGGCTTCACCGCGAGCGTTCCCATGTAGTCGGCGAATCCGGATTCCAGGCGCAGGAGGCTCTCGACGAATTCGGCGCCGACCACGAAGCGATAGCAGCGCTTCACGTGCACGTGATCGCCGAGCTCGGGTTCGTGACGCGCGATGCCAGCGAGCTCCACCGCGCGCAGCGCGCGCAGCCCGGTCGCGATGTGGTCGGGATGTCCGTAGCCGCCATCGGGCCCCCAGGTGATCACGACATCGGGCCGCACGCGGCGAAGCCAGCGGACGATGTCCCGGATCACGTACTCCTCGTTGACACCCTCGACGCCGCCGTCCGGGTACTTGAGGCAGGTGACCGAAGCCACGCCCATGCGCCGTCCGGCCTCCGCGAGCTCGAGCGCGCGCGTCGCGCCGACCTTCTCGCGTGCCACGGTCGGCGAGCCCTCGCCGCCGGCCCAGCCCTTCTCGCCCTCGGTGAGGCAGAGGCTGTGGACGGCGATGCCCTCCATCGCATAGCGGAGGATCGTGCCACCCGTGCCGAAGGTCTCGTCGTCGGGGTGCGCGAGGATCGTCGCGAGCGTTCCCTTCATCGCTGGGCACGATACCGCGCCGTATGCTCGTCCAGCATGAGCGGCACCGCCCGCATCGTCGTCGTCGAGGACGACATGTCCGTTGCGGAGCTCGTCACCCTGTACCTGCGGAACGCCGGGTTCATCGTCGAGCACGCCCCCACGGGTGCGCGCGCCCGTGCGCTCTTCGACGAGATGCACCCGGCCCTGGTGGTCCTCGACCTCGGACTTCCGGATGCCGACGGCATCGACCTCCTGAAGGAGCTGCGCGCGAAGGCCGATACGCCGGTCCTGGCCCTGACCGCGCGCGCGGAGGACGCGCAGCGGATCGCCGGGCTGGACGCCGGCATGGACGACTACATGACCAAGCCGTTCAACCCAAAGGAGCTCGTCTCGCGCGTGCGTGCGATCCTTCGGCGCGCCTCGGGGATGCCGGGGGGCGGTCGCGTGCTCAGCGTGGGGAACGTCACGCTCGACCCGGCGCACCACGAGGTGCGCGTCGGCGAGACGCTGGTGACGCTCCGCGCGAAGGAGTTCGAGCTGCTCGAAGCGTTCTGCCGGCAGCCGGGGATCGTTCTTACACGGGACAAACTTCTGGAGGACGTCTGGGGCTTCGCGTATCCGGGTGAGACGCGCACTGTGGACGTGCACGTGAAGCAGCTGCGCGACAAGCTCGTCGGCGCCGACGCGAAGATCGAGACGGTCTGGGGAGTCGGCTACAAGCTGGTCTCTCCGGCCGGCTGATGTTCCGCAGCGTCGGCGGCCGGCTGTTCCTCTCCTATCTCGCCGTCGTCGTCGTCGGTCTGCTGGCGGCGTCGCTCACCATCTCGGGCCTGCTCGTCCGTTACGAGAACGAGGTGCTCCAGCTGCGCCTCGCCGAGCTCTCTGCGCCACTGCTCACCGCGATGACGTCCGCGCTCCGCGCGAACCAGCAGCCCGGTGCCGTGGTCGACGCGCTCACCGAGCAGGCGAAGTCGGCGAACGCGCGCCTCCTCATCATCACCAGCGCGCGGCGCGTCCTCGTCGACAGCGAGAACACGCTCACGAACCAGACGCTCGATCGGCCGACGAACGGCAATTTCGGCTCCTTCACCGACAAGCAGGATCAGTGGCTCTTCCAGCAGCAGATATTCCGGCCGAACGCCACCGGCGTCCTCCCCGCGATCATCGTGGTCGCGCGCCCACGCGCCGCGTTCGCCGACGCGCTGCGGATCCTGCTGCCGTCGCTCGCGGTCGCGGGCGCGGTCGCGGCGGGATTCGCGCTCATCGTCGCCGGGCTGCTCTCGCGCACGATCACGCGCCCGCTGCGTGACCTCGTCGCGACGGCGCGGCGCTTCGCACGCGGCGACTACCGCGCGCGCGTCACGGTCACGGGCCCGAGCGAGGTCGCCGAGCTCGGCGGCGCGTTCAACGACATGGCCGGTGAGATCGAACGCGCCCGCGGCAGCGAGCAGGCCTTCCTCGCCGATATCTCGCACGAGCTTCGCACGCCGCTCACCTCGATCCAGGGATTCGCGCAGGCGATCAGCGAGGGCGAGGCCAGCGGGGCCGCGATCACCCCGGCGGCGAACATCATCCAGCGTGAGTCGCGCCGACTCATGCGCATGGTCGAGGGTCTCCTCCAGGTCGCGCGCCTCCAATCCGGTGCGCAGGAGCTCGCGAGGGAGCGGGTCGAGCCGTCGGCGCTGCTCGCGACGGCGCGCGCCGCGCTCGAGCCACAGGCGCAGGAGGCCGGCGTGCGGTTCGCATTCGCGGAAGCGCCGGATCTGCCGGTGGTGCGCGGGGATCCCGATCGGCTCGCCCAGCTGTTCCTGAATCTGCTCGACAACGCGGTGAAGCACTCGCCGAAGGGCGGCGTCATCGCGGTCAGCGCGACGCAGAGCGACGGCCACGCGGTCGTGACCGTGCGCGACCAGGGCTCGGGGCTGCCGCAGGGCGCGGACAAGCGGCTCTTCCGGCGCTTCTACCGCGGCGAGAACGCGCATCAGGGCGGCGCGGGCCTCGGGCTCGCGATCGCGCAGGCGATCGCCGAAGCCCACGGCGGCTCGATCACCGCGAGGAACATCGACGCCGGCGGCGCGGAGTTCACGGTGCGGCTGCCCTCGGCCTGACCGGGCTCGCGGGCCGTATCCTCCATCTCCTCATGGCGCTCGGCGGGATCATCAGAGGGAAGCGCACCACGCTCCGCACGCCGACCGAGGACGACCTCGGCGCGTACGGGCGATGGATGTCGGACATGCGCGTGCGCGCCCTCGTGCGCCCATGGCACGAGCCGGCGATGCCGGCGACGTGGAAGGAGCGCCTGACCGAACAGACGAAGGAGAAGAACGGCGCGCTCTGGTCGATCGAGGCCGACGGCGGGGTCGTCGGTCTGGTCCGGGTCGGCTTCGGCTGGGAGCCGCATCGCGACACCGCGCACCTCCACGACCTCGTCGTCGACCCGGACGAATGGCGAAAGGGCCACGGTTTCGACGCGTCGCTCGCGCTGCACCGCTACCTCTTCGACTACCTCGATCTCCGGCGGGTGACCGTGAACTTCACCGTCGAGAACGCCGGCGCGCGGCGCATCGCCGACCGGCTCGGCTACGTCGAGTTCGCGCACAAGCACGAGGTCCACTTTCGAGACGGGGCCTATGTCGACGAGCTCGAGCTGCTGATGGAGCGGCCGGTGTGGGACGAGCGCTGGGGCAAGACCGAGCGCGAATACCAGCCGCTGGGAGCGCGCTGATGTTCGGACCCCGGATCATCGGCGACGACGGCGTCGAGCTGCGAACGCCGACGCTCGAGGATTACCACCTCTTCGCGAAGTGGCAGCTCGAGCCCGCGGTCACGCGCTTCTGGGGACCGCGGCTGCAGGACGAGCCGCCGTCGGGCGCCGAGGAGCGCATGAAGAAGGACGGCGAGAGCCGGACCTCGCTCCTGTGGACGATCGCGTACGCAGACGAGCCGGTGGGCTTCACCGGCATCTTCGGCATCGATTGGGTCCGGCGCGATGGTGAGACGGGGATCTTCATCGGCCGACACGATCTCTATGGCCGCGGGATCGCGAGCGAGACGGTGCGCCTGCGCATGGCCTACATCTGGAACGAGCTCGGTCTGCACCGCACCCACAACTGGATCGCACTCCCCAATCAGGGGAGCTGGCGCGCGAACAAGAAATCGGGGTACGCGCAGGTCGGCACATATCCGCGCGTGGGATTCCGATCGGGCGAATGGATCGACGAATGGCTGGGGGAGGCATTCCCACACACGTTCCCGCAGGATCGAATGCCACCACCGTGGAAGTAGTTTCCTGCTACCATTGACGTTGTCCGAAAGGACAGCGGCGACGAGAGTCATCCACGCGGGTCGAGTGAGGCGTTTCTTCCTCCCAAGCCCTGGCGAATGCTCAAGGCGTCAGCAACACATAAAGGGAGGAAGCTTCAAGAATGAGCTTCACCGACAAGACCCTGACCTGCAAAGACTGCAGTCAGGAATTCATCTGGACTTCTGGGGAACAGGAGTTCTACCAGTCCCGCGGTCTCGTGAACGAGCCAGGACGTTGTCCGTCCTGCCGCTCGGCACGGCGTGCTTCCGGCGGCGGCGCCGGCGGGTACAACCGCGAGGCGAGCGGTCCCCGTGAGTTCTTCACGGCGACCTGCAGCAACTGCGGGAACGAGGCGCGAGTCCCGTTCCAGCCACGTGGCGACAAGCCCGTGTACTGCAGCTCGTGCTTCGAGCAGGTCCGGCCGTCCGCTTCTCGTCGTTACGCCTAACCGCTAACAGCAGAAGACAGAGGGAGCCCGTCGCAAGACGGGCTCTTTTCTTTCTACTTCAATCTCTCGAGCCAGCGATGGCCGGGGTCGACCGTCCAGAGCCACGCCGTGAGCGTCGCGCGATGCGCCGGATCCAGACGCGGGAGCACGGTGAGCAGATCGGCCTCGTCGCTGGGGCGCGCGCCCTTCGACTTGTAGAGCAGCTGGATGTCCGGCCGGATGTACGGGATGCCGTCGTTACTGAAGCGGCCGATGTCCTTCGCCAGCGCGCCGATGTCGTTGTTGCGGCGGTAGGTCCAGCGCGTGCCCTGGCGCTCCTCGACGAGTACCTCGAGCTGCCAGGCCTCGTGGCCCCTCTCGCGTGCCCAGAGCTCGTGCGCCGAGCCGGCCAGCGGCCCCTTCTCCCACGGCACGAGGTCGCCCTGCTGCGCGATGACGTATTCCCACCCCACCAGGTGCGCGCGGATGCGCTCCTCGTCGCCGCGGAGGACCGCGATCTCGATGTCGTGATGGGCGCGCGTCTGCCGGCCGAGGAACAGGTCGAGCGCCCAGCCGCCGGCGATCCACCACGGCACGGCGATCCCCCGCAGGAGCTCGGCGACCTGCTGCGGCGCGAGCGGCTCCCACCGCGGGGTCTCCGGTGTCATCGGTAGTCGTACACCCGCGTCGTCGGGAGGCGATACGAGATGCGCTCCTCCGTGTTGAATCGAGCGATGGCGCCCTGCGCGCGCTCCTCGCCGTGGTAGCGGATCGCCAGACGCGCGATGTCGCGGTGGGCGACCGCGGGGTCGGTGATCGCGCGTACCCGACCGTCGATGCGCATGTACTTGTAGCCGGTCTCGTCGTACACGAGGAGCGACACACGCGGGTCACGCGCGAGATTCGACTCCTTCGCGCGTCCGGCCTTCGTGTTGAACACGATCTCGTCGCCGTCGAGCACGTACCACATCACCGTGAGATGCGGAGAGCCGGAGGGGTTCATGGTCCCGAGCACGGCGAAGCGCTTCGCCTCGAGGAACGCACGCTGCTCGGCGGTGAGCGCCATCAGCGGAACAGGTCCCGGTCCGCCGGCCGCACGTAGTCGCGCGCGGTCTCGGTCGTGCCGTTCGGCGGCAGGCCGCGCACGATCGCGGCGGGACAGCGATCGAGCTTTCCCATCACCAGCTCGGCCATCGCGGCGACCTCGTCGGCGATCGCGATCTCGGTGACGCGCAGCTCGTAACCCTCCGGATCGAACTGGCCGACGTAACGCTTGAGCGCGGGCAGGCCCGCGATGCCGATGGCGACGTTCATGTGGCCCTCGCGCCACGCGCGACCGAATGTGTCGGTCACGATGACCGCCACGTTCTTCTTTGTCCGTTCGCGGAGCGTCTCGCGGAGCCGCTTGGCAGAGGCATCGGGGTCCATCGGAAGAAGGATGACCGTGTCGGGCGCGCCGGCGTTGGACCGATCCACGCCCGCGTTCGCGCAGATGAACCCGTGGCGCGTCTCGCTGATGAGCACGCCGCCCTTCCAGCGCACGACCTTCACACTCTCCGCCAAGACGACCTCGAGCTGGCGCGGGTCCTTTCCGGATTCCTTGGCCATCGCGAGCGCGCGCGGGCCGGGCTCGACATCGGCAAGACGCACGATGCGGCCCTCCGCCTTCGAGACGACCTTCTGCGCCACAGCCAGGACGTCGCCATCGCGCAGCGTCTCTCCCTGCGCGGCCACCGCGCCCGCGATGAGCGCGGCGAGGTCGTCCCCCGGATGGATCTCGGGGAGGCCGTCGACCGCGGTGACGGTCAATGAACGTACGATGGCTCCATGTTGACACTCGGCTGGAAGGCGTCGGCCGAGCAGTTCGGGCCGCGCGACCTGCTCCGCTACGGCGTCCTCGCCGAGGAGCTCGGCTTCGACAGCGCCGTGGTGAGCGACCACTTCCACCCCTGGCGCGATACCGGCGGGCATGCGCCGTTCTCGTTCGCCTGGCTCGGCGCGATGGGCGCGAGCACGAAGCGAATCCGCCTGGGGACGAGCGTGGTCACGCCGACGTTCCGCTATCACCCGGCGATCGTCGCACAGGCCTCGGCCACGCTGGAGCTGCTCTTCCCCGGACGCTTCTTCCTCGGCGTCGGCTCGGGCGAGTCGATGAACGAGACGCCCGTGACCGCGGGCGAGTGGCCCGAGCCCGGCGAGCGCGTGCGGCGGCTGCGCGAGGCCGTCCGCCTCATGAAGAAGCTCTGGACGGAGGACTACGTGACGTTCGATGGGAAGTACTTCAAGACGCGCGAAGCGAAGATCTTCGACAAGCCGGCGGGCGGCGTCCGGCTCTACATCGCGGGCGCGGGTCCGCAGGTGGCCGAGTTCGCCGGCAAAGAGGCCGACGGATTCATCTGCACGTCCGGAAAGGGCGCGGAGTTGTATCGCGACACGCTCCTGCCCGCGCTCGAGAAGGGCGCGCTCGACGCCGGCCGCGATCCGGCCACGATCGAGAAGACCATCGAGATGAAGGTGTCCTACGACAGCGACCGCGAGCAGGCGCTGTCCGATACGCGGGAGTGGGCCGCGCTCGCCCTGCCGGCGGAGGACAAGGCCGGCGTCGAGGATCCGCGGGAGATGGAGCGGCGTGCGAAGGCCGGCGAGGCCAAGGCGCACACGCGGTTCATCGTCTCGACCGACCCCGACGAGCACGTGGCGAAGATCCACGAATACGTCGTCTGGGGCTTCACGCACCTGGTCTTCCACTTCCCCGGCCAGGATCAGGAGCGCGCCATGCGCCGCTACGCCCGCGACATCCTGCCGCGCCTGCGCCGGTGACCGATCTCGACGCAGCCTCTGTGGAGCTGCTCGATCACGCGCGCATCGCGCACCTCGCGACGGCAGACCAGTACGCGCGACCGCACGTCATCCCGATCGTCTTCGTCTGGGGCGAGGGGCTCCTGTACTTCCCCCTCGACCGCAAGCCGAAGCGCGAGGACGACTGGCACGCGCTTCGACGCGTGCGCAACATCGAGACGAACGGTCGCGTGTCGATCGTCGTCGACCGCTACGTCGACGCGGACTGGTCGAAGCTCGCCTGGGTGCTCATCGAGGGACTCGCCACGATCCTCGAGACGGGCGGAGAGCGCGACACCGCGGCGGTCGCGCTCGCGGCGAAGTATCCGCAATACCGCGACGGCAGCCTCATAGGTCGGCCGGTCGTTCGCGTCGCCATCGAGCGGAGCGTTCACTGGAGCGCGGGGGAAACCGCACCCAAGTAGCGTCCCGACGAGGGCTAAACTTCCGCGTCTCATGGAGTTCGGCTTCACCCTGAAACCCGACATCTCCCTCGAGCGCGCGGGATCGCTCGCGCGACTCGCGGAGCAATGCGGGTTCGCCTACGGCTGGATCTTCGACAGTCACGTGCTCTGGAAGGAGCCGTACGTACCGCTCACGATCATGGCGCAGGCGACGACGACGCTGCGGCTCGGCACGTGCGTCACCAATCCCGCGACGCGCGAGCCGTCGGTCACGGCGAGCACGCTCGCGACGCTGCAGCTGCTCTCGGGCGGACGTTTCGACCTCGGCATCGGGCGGGGCGACTCGGCCCGGCGCGTCATCGGCAAACCGCCGACGACGCTCGCGGTGCTCGAGGAAGCCACCCGGGTCATCAAGCAGCTCGCCGAGGGCGGCGCCACGACCTACGAGGGCACGACCATCCGCCTCGAGTGGGCGCCGCCGTATCGCCTGCCGGTGTGGATCGCGGGGTATGGGCCGAAGGCGCTCGAGGTCACGGCGCGGATCGCCGACGGCGCGATCATCCAGCTCGCCGACCCCAGCCTCGTGGGCTGGTGCGTCGGCCTGCTGCGCGACGGCGCGCGCAAGGTGGGCCGCGACCCGAACGGGATCGCGGTCATGGCCGCGGCCGCCTCGTACGTCGGTCCGCGCGACGTCTCGCTCGAGCGGGTGCGCTGGTTCCCCGCCCTTGTCTCCAACCACGTCGTCGATCTCGTCAAGCGCTACGGCGAGGCCGGGCTGCCGAAGGACCTCACCGCGTACGTGAAGGACCGCAAGGGCTACGACTACCAGCATCACGCCGAGGTCGGCTCGTCCAACGCCGCCTTCGTCGACGATGAGTCGGTGGAGCGCTTCTGCGTCGTCGGCGATGTGAACGCGCACATCGCCAAGCTGCGCGCGCTGGCGAAGGTCGGCGTGCGGCAGTTCAATCTCTACCTCATGAACCGCGACGAGGAAGAGCAGCTCCAGATCTACGGCGAGAAGATCATCCCCGCGCTCCGCGACGTGATGCCCGCCGCGATCGCCTGATCCGGACCGGCGCTAGCGCTTCACCCGCATCGCGCCGATCTTCCATCCGTACGACCACACGTCGAGGCCCGGCGTCTTCAGCCCGTGAGCACCGAGGATCGTGCCGACGTGAGCGCGATGGTCGCTCCCGTGATGCGCGAACTGCGCGAGCATCGTCCACGCTTCCAGCTCTTCCGGCGGGTCGGTCCGAGCGTCGATCACGACGCGATCGGGGTCGAACTCCTTGCCCGCGAACACCCGCTCGACACCGGCGCGCACCTTGTCGAGCACCCCGCTGATCTCGTCGAGCGACATGAGGCGGTCCTCATCGAACGCGGCGTCGACGACGGGGAAGCCGATGAGCGCGAGGTACAGCGTGTCGCCGCCGACGATGTGCGCGAGCGTGCGGCGGATCGTTCCGTACGTGCCCGGCGCGGTGAGGTCGAGCTGTGCGTCGGTGAGCGCCCGGCAATGCTCGATCAGCTTCTCGGTCGCCCACACATCATGGCGCAGCTGCCGGAGCATCGGCGGCGTCGCCATCTACTTGACCTCGCGGCTCGCGCCGAGCTCCATGGCGTACGGCCAGATCTGCAGGTCCACGGTCTCGAGACCGTGCGCGCCGAGGATCGTGTTGATGTGCGTGCGGTGGTCGGTCCCGTGATGGACGAACTGCGACGCCGGGGCCCAGGCGGCCATCTCGAAACGCGGAGCGCCGGGCGGACGGAGCGGCGTGTCGGTGAGGATGCGCTCCGGGTCGGGTGGAGAGCCGAAGAGCTGCTCGACGGCGTCGCTGACGTGCCCGAGATGCGTCGCGATCTCGTCGAGCGTGGCCGGATGGTCCGCGCGGAACGGCCTCTCGTGCAGGACCGTCCCGCGCAACCGGACGAGGTAGCCCTCCTCGGCCGTGACGATGTGGGCGAGCGTGTTCCGGATCGTTCCGTACGTCCCCGCCACGGTGAGGTCGAGCTGCGCGTCGGTCAGCGCCCGGCAGCGCGCGATGAGCTTTTCGTTCGCCCAGATGTCGTGGCGCATCTGGCGGTGGAGGTAATCCATCTACCGCCTCACGTTTGAAGGAGCGGCGAGCCGCGCTTCACGAACTTCCCGCGACCCTTCTTCCCGAGCCACGTGTCCCTGTCTACGATCACCTCGCCGCGCGAGAGCACGGTCGTGGCCTTGCCCTTCACCCTGCGCCCCTCGTACGGGTTGTAGTCGACGCGCATGTGGTGTGTCTTCGCGGATAGCGTCTGCGTCGCCTTTGGGTCCCAGATCACGATGTCCGCGTCGCTGCCGACCGCGATCGTGCCCTTGCGCGGGAACATGCCCATGATCTTCGCCGGCGTGGTCGAGGTGAGCTCGATCCAGCGGTTGAGCGTGATGCGCTTTCCGACCACGCCGCCGTCGAAGAGCAGCACCATGCGCGTCTCCACGCCCGGAGCGCCGTTGGGGATCTTCGAGAAGTCACCCTTCCCGAGCTCCTTCTGCTTCGGCAGGCCCCTCCAGCCCTCCTTCATGCAGAAAGGGCAGTGGTCGGTGGACACGACCTGCAGGTCGTTTCGCGCGAGACCCTTCCAGAGCTCGTCCTGATGCCACGTGGGTCGGAGCGGCGGGCTCATCACGTACTTCGCGCCGTCGAAGCCCGGCTCGTCGTAGTTGTCGATCGAGAGGAACAGATACTGCGGGCAGGTCTCGGCGTATGCGGGGAGGCCGCGGTCGCGGAAGAGCCGCACCTGCTCGAGGGCCTGCGCGGCCGAGAGATGGACGATGTAGAGCGGGATCCCGCCGGCCATCTCCGCCAGGCGGAACGCGCGGTTGGTGGCCTCGGCCTCGGCCTCCGGCGGACGCGTGAGCGCGTGCCACTTCGGCGCGGTGTTCTTCTTCGCGAGCGCTCGCTTCACGAGGACGTCGATGACGCCGCCGTTCTCCGCGTGCATGCAGATGAGTCCGCCGTTCTCACCCGTCCGCGTGAGCGCCTTGAAGATCGCGGCGTCGTCGACCATGAACACGCCCGGGTAAGCCATGAAGAGCTTGAAGCTCGACACGCCCTCCCTGACCATCGTGTCCATCTCCTTCAGGACCTTGTCGTTCACGTCGCGCACGATCATGTGCAGGCCGAAGTCGATCGCGGCCTTGCCCTGGGCCTTCTTCATCCAGGTGTCGCGGGCCTTCGCGAGTCGCTCGCCGAAGCCCTGCACGGCGAAGTCGACGATGCTCGTCGTGCCACCGAACGCGGCCGCGATGGTGCCCGTCTCGAAATCGTCGGAGGCCATCGTTCCGCCGAACGGGAGCTCCATGTGCGTGTGCACGTCGATGCCGCCAGGGATGACGTATTTGCCCGAGGCGTCGATCCTCTTCGCGCCGGGGACCCTCAGACTCTTGCCGATCGAAGCGACCTTCTCGCCGTCGATCAGCACGTCGCCGCGATAGGTGTCGGCCGCGGTGACGACGGTGCCGCCGGTGATGAGCGTCTGTGTCATTGCTCCCCCCTCTGTGGACCGGAACGGCGGGATGCTAACCCCGTTTGACCTAGACTTTCTCGATCACCGACACCGCTTCCCGCACTCGGCGCATGACCGCGAGCGACATCCGCTCGCGCGGCGAGGCCCGCCTCGCCGACGCCCGCCGGCGGCTCGCGACGCTCGAGGCCGCCACGCCGAGGGACCGGGATGCCCTCCTCCGCGGGGTCGACGAGCTTGTGCTCGCGCTGACGAACGTGTCGAGCGAGCTCGGTGTCCTCGTGAACGTGCACCCGGACCTCGCCGCCCGCGAGGCGTGCGAGGCGATCCAGGTCGCGGCCACGGAGCTTGGCGTCCGCTTCGGACAATCCCGCCCGATCTACGACGCTCTCTCGGCGGTGCGCCTCGACGGACTCGATGGCCCGGCCCGGCGCGCGGTGGAGCTCACGCTGCGGGACATGCGGCGAGCCGGCGTCGCGCTCGACGAGGCGAAGCGCGTGAAAGCGCAGCAGCTCCGCTCGCGTATCACCACCCTGTCACAGGCGTACGGCCGGAACCTGCGTGACGACGTGCGGACGGTCGAGCTTCCGGCCTCCGCGCTCGAAGGAACGCCGGCCGACTACCGCGCGGCGCACCCCGCCGACGCGCGCGGGATGGTGAAGGTCACCACCGACCCGCCGGACATGGCGCCACTCATGACGTACTCGAAGGATGCGTCCGCGCGCCTCGCGCTCTCGAAGGCGTACTACGACCGCGCGCGCGGGAACCTGGATGTCTTCGAGCAGCTCCGCGCCGCGCGCAACGAGCTCGCGCTCACGCTCGGCTATCCGAGCTTCGCCGCGTACAACCTCGAGGACAAGATGGTCGGGACACCCGAGGACCTCGACCGGTTCCTCGACGACGTGCGCGCCGCGGCGAAGACACCGGCCGAGGGACAGTACGCGTCGCTCCTCGACTGCGCGCGGCGCGAGGACCCGGGCATCGACCGGATCGGGCAGTGGGACCAGCAGTACTTCGTCGCGCGTGTGAAGGACGAGAAGTTCCGGTTCGATCCGCGCGAGGTCCGGCCGTACCTCGAGTACAACTCCGTTCGGCAGGCGATCCTCGATCTCGCGTCCGAGCTCTTCGGCCTCGTCTTCACGCCGATCGAGCCGGAGGAGACGTGGCACGAAGATGCCGCGCAATTCGCGGTGACGATGGACGGAAGACCCGCGGGCTTCATCTCGCTGGACATGCATCCGCGCCCCGGCAAGAACAAGTGGGCGACCTCGTTCGGCTACAGGCTCGGTCTGGCGGGCCGGCAGCTCCCGCACAACGTGCTCGTCTGCAACTTCCCCGACCCGAAGGCCCAGAGCGGACCGGCGCTCATGGAGCACCAGCAGGTCGTCACGTTCTTCCACGAATTCGGCCATCTCGTCCACGGCATCGTGCGGGGTAACGTCGTCGAGTGGGCGCGCCTG
Organism: Candidatus Limnocylindria bacterium; assembly: GCA_041496945.1. GTDB lineage: Bacteria > Chloroflexota > Limnocylindria > P2-11E > P2-11E > CF-39. The sequence goes on from JBGQFO010000005.1 coordinate 43,207, forward strand.
GGCCGGCCGGCGGAGAACGACTTCATGGAGGCGCCGTCACGCTTCCTCGAGGACTACATCTTCGAGCTGGGGGTGCTGCGGCGGTTCGCGAAGCACGTCGAGACCGGCGCGCCGATCCCCGAGGATCTGGTCGGTCGTCTGCAGGCGGCGCGCGACTTCGGCCGCGGCGTGCAGGTCGAGCAGATGACGGTGCAGAGCCGGCAATCCTTGCGTCTGCACGATCGCGATCCGAAGGGCCACGACTCCCGCACCGTCGCGCGCGAGGTCGCCGACCGCGAGTCGCGTTTCGCGCAGCTCGACGGCTCGAACTGGCCGGTGAACTGGGAGCACATGGGGAGCGAGGGATACGCCGCCGCGTACTACACCTACCTTTGGAGCGACGCCATCGCAGCCGACATCCGAAGCGGCTTCGCCAACGGCCTCATGGACAGGACGCAGGCCCGCCGCTACCGCGATCTGATCCTCGCTCCGGGCGGCAACATCCCGGCAGCCGATGCGGTCGCGAGCTTCCTCGGCCGGCCCTACAACACGAACGCCTTCAAGGAGCGTCTCGCCAGGAGCGCATAGCGCGAGCCTCCGAGTTCAGCCGCCCGCCGCGAGCGGGATCGCTACGAACAGCGGGACGAGCTGCACCAGCACCGGAAGATCGAACGGGCTGCGCATCCCCATGACCTGCGGCCACGACGCCCAGTGCGAGAGGCCCGCGGCCGTCCCGAAGGCGACGAGCACCCACGCGGTCCAGGTCGGGACGAGGGCACCGTCGACGAGCGCAGCGCCCAGGAGCGCGATCGCGAAGAACCCGCCGATCATGAATATGTTGGAGAGCGAGCCGCTCCAGTGCCCGAGTGCGTCGAAGACCGCGCCCGCGGCGCCGTCGCGGGCGGCCCACACGGTGAGGTCGAGCCGGAACGCGAGATCCGCCAACCAGAGCGGAGCGACCAGCCCGTAGAGGATCGCGGCCGCGAGCGCGAGGCCGCTTCCGGTCGACCGCGCGACCGCACCGAGCGCGATGCCCATGAGCACGGTCGCGATCGCGAAGAGCCAGGCATGCGCGCGCCACTGCGTCTCGTGCTCACGGATGACGCGGAAGTAGTCGAGCTGCGGCAGCATCCACACGCGCTCGCGTGCGAGCGACGGCATCGTCGCCGCGACGAGCGAGGATGCGGCCGCGACGATGAGCAGCAGGCCCGCGACGCGCACGTCGGTCATCGAAGTGGACCTCGCGTCCTACGGCCGGACGATGTCGGCATACATGTCGGGCCGACGGTCGCGGTAGAACTGCCAGGTGTCGCGCACCTCGCGGACGAGGTCCATGTCGAGGTCCGCGACCAGCAGCTGCTCCTCCTTGTCCGACGCCTGCGCGATGATCTTGCCTCGCGGGTCGGCGAAGTACGACGAGCCGTAGTAATCGTTCTTCCCGAACTCGCTCTCGACACCGACGCGGTTGATCGTCCCCACCCAGTAGCCGTTCGCGATGGCGTGCGCGGTCTGCTCGATGAACCAAAGGTGCATCGAGAGCCCGCGCGAGGTGGCCGATGGGATGAAGACGAGCTCGGCGCCGTGTAGGCCGAGCATGCGCGCGCCCTCGGGGAAGTGACGGTCGTAGCAGATGTACACGCCGACCTTGCCGACAGCCGTGTCGAACACCGGGTACCCGCTGTTCCCCGGTCGGAAGTAGAACTTCTCCCAGAAGCCCGGCAGGTGCGGGATGTGGGTCTTCCGATACTTCCCGAGGTACTTCCCGTCGGCGTCGATGACGGCGGCGGTGTTGTAGTAGATGCCGGGCTGATCCTCTTCATACATCGGCACGATGAGGACCATGCCGTGCTTTTTCGCGCGCTCCTGCATCGCTTTCGTCGTGGGCCCCTCGGGGATCTTCTCGGTGTAGGCGTAGCCCTTGCGGTCCTCGACCTGGCAGAAGTAGGGGCCGTAGAACAGCTCCTGAAGGCACGTGACCTGGGCGCCCTGCTTCGCGGCGTCGTCGATGTACCGGAGGTGCTTTTCGACCATCGTGTCCTTGTTCCCGGTCCAGGACGTCTGGACCAGCGCCGCCTTCACCTTCGCCATCGGTTGCCCCCTTTGCTGCGAGGGCGCTAGGTTAGCGCGCCTTTCGCGCGACGCGCTTCTGCCGCTGCCGGAACTCCCGGACCTTGTTGCGGCTGCCGCAGGTGTTCATGTCGCACCAGCGGCGGCTGTGATTCTTGGTGCGGTCCACAAAGAGCCAGGCGCAGGTGTCGTCGGAGCATTCGCGCAGCAGCGCCCGATCGTGGTCGCTCGTCAGGATCTCCGACGCCGCACGCGCGATCGGCCACAGCGGTCGCGCCAGGTCGTCGGTCTCGGGCCATTTCCACTCGAAGCTCTCCGCCATCCGCTGGACGCGGGCGTTGCCCATCGCGTCAGCGGCCTCGGCCCCGATGACCTCGACGTCCTCCGCCGCAGGGCGCTCGTCCCTCGCGATGTTCGCGAAGGCGCGCCAGATCGCCTCACGAAGGGCGACGCTGCGGCGATGTATCTGCGTGGCCTTCTCCGGACGACGCTCCGCCTCGGACAGCAGGCGCTTCGCCTCGGCCGCGCCGAGGAAGCCGGCCTGCCGCGTGAACTCCACCAGGTCGGCGTACCGCTGGATGTGCTCGTGACCGGTCCCCTCGTACCGGCCGCTGCGCGTGTTCGTGAAGTCGGTGGAGATGTCCCCACCGATGAATTCAAGGGCGTGATCGAGGACCGTCGGTATGTGCTGCATGTAACTTTCAAACCTGCCTATTACTGGTTGACGGGCTAGAGCCTACGGCGTAGCGTTCGGCATGTCAACAACCGTCTAAATACGAATAGCCGGTTTATGAGAAGGAGGTCACCGCATGGAGCTGCTCATCGCTCTCGGCGCGTTCGTCCTGGTGGACGTGCTCGCCATCCGCTTCGGCTTCGACAGCCGTCCGCTGCCCGTCCGCAAGGACGACTAGGTCGTCCATCGACCAGAGGGAGGAGACCCATGGAGCTCATCTTCGTTCTCGGCGCGTTCCTGGCGCTCGACGCCGTCGCGTTCTTCCTCGACAGCAGGGGCGATCGCGCCCTCCTGCATCACGACCAGGCGCTCGACGCCATCCGCCACGGCGACATCGACCTCTACCGCCAGGAGATCGCGCGCATGGAGCAGGAGATCGCGAGGGGCGCGTGGCGAACGCTCTGAACGGCCTCTTAGGCGGGGAGCTGTCCGGTGGCGGCGAACCGGTCGGCCACGTCGAGTGCCTCGTCGATGGCCTTGACCCCGAACCGGATCTCGTCCTCGCTGACGGTGAGCGGCGGGGCGACGAAGAGCATGTTCCAGCGGTTGAGCACGTAGACGTCGCGTGACATGAGCGCGTTCTTGAGCGCGTTCTGCAGCTTCGCCGACGGCCCGTTCCAGCGCTCGAGCATCTCCTTGGTCCCGCGGTCCTTCACCAGCTCGATGCCGATGAAGAGTCCCTTGCCACGCACGTCGCCGACCGACGGGTGCCGGGTGGCGATGGTGCGGAGCTCCTTCAGGAGCAGCTCCCCCATCTTCGCGCCCCGCTCGATGATCCGCTCGTCGCGGTAGGCCTTCACCGTCGCGACTCCCGCCGCGCACGCGAGCGGGTGACCCGCGTAGGTGAGGCCGGCCCAGAGGACGTTCGTGTCGAAGTGCTTCGCGATCTTCTCGTTGACCATGACGCCGCCGAGAGGCACGTAGCCCGAGGTCACGCCCTTCGCCAAGGTCATGATGTCGGGCACGACGCCCTCGTGTTCGACCGCGAACCACTTGCCCGTGCGGCCGAAGCCGGTCATCACCTCATCGATGATCAAGAGGATGCCGTGCTGGTCGCAGAGCGTGCGCAACCCGCGGAGGAAGCCGTCGGGCGGCACGATGAGTCCGCTGCTTCCGACGATCGGCTCGAGGTAGATCGCCGCGACGTACTGCGGCCCCTCGTACCAGAGCACCTCTTCGATGTGGGCGAGCGCCTTCTGCGCGTCGCTGCCGAACATCGAGCGGTACGGGTCGGGGTTGAGGAAGTGGACGATACCAGTGATGCCGGGCTCGTTCGCCCAGCGGCGGTTGTCGCCGCCCAGGGACGCCGCGCCCGCGGTCTGCCCGTGGAACGAGCGCCACTGCGAAAGGATCTTGTGCCGGCCGCTGTACATGCGCGCGATGCGGATCGCGTGTTCGGTGGCCTCGGTGCCACCGGTGGTGAAGAGCGTCTTCACCAGGTCACCGGGGGCGACCTCGGCCAGGAGCGTCGCGAGCTCGGCGCGGTTCGCCTCACCGAACGACGGTGTGACGTAGCAGAGCCGCTCGGCCTGCTCCTGGATCGCCTTCACGACCTTCGGGTGGCCGTGGCCGAGGTTGACGTTGATGAGCCCGGAAGAGAAGTCCAGGATCCGGCGCGCGCCTGAGTGAAGCCACGAGCCCTCGGCCCGATCGATGACGATCTGCGAGAGCGCGCCCTGTGCCGACCAGGAGACAAAGACGTGCTCGCGCGTCTCGCGAGCGATCTCCCCTGCGTCGACCGACGGCTTCTTCGTGTCGAGCGCCATGGGCGGAGTGTACGTCGCAACAGCGGCACCGAGGCGCAGGCGATACGCTCGGCGCGTGAAGCTCGGCGCCACGCTGTGGCCGCAGAACACGACCTGGGAGGCGATGCGCGACGCCGCGCAGGTCCTCGACGGTGTCGGCTTCGAAACGATCTGGACCTGGGATCACTTCTACGCGCTGGCCGGCGAGGAGGAGCGTCCGAACTTCGAGGCGTTCACGATCCTGGCCGCGCTCGCGCCGATGACGAAGAACGCGCACCTCGGCGCGCTTGTGTCCGGCATCACCTACCGGCACCCCGCTGTCCTCGCGAACATGGCCGCGACGCTCGATCAGGTCTCGAACGGTCGCGCGATCCTCGGGATCGGCGCCGCGTGGAATCAGACCGAGCACAAGGCCTACGGCATCGACCTCGGGACACCGGGTGAACGGTCACGCCGCTTCGCCGAAGGGGCGAAGGTCATTCGCGCGCTCCTGGACGGCGAGCGCCTGACCTACAAGGGCAAGTACTACCAGCTGAAGAACGCGGTGCTGAACACGCGTCCGGTGCAGAAGCGGCTGCCGATCATGATCGGCGGCGGCGGCGAGCAGAAGACGCTGCGCACGACGGCGAAGTACGCCGACATGTGGCACGGCTTCGGCCCGCCCGAGACGATGAAGCGGAAGCTCGAGATCCTCCGCCAGCACTGCACCGAGGTCGGGCGCGATCCGAGCGCCATTGAGCCATGGGGCGGGCAGTGGATCTGCGTGCGCGACGACGCCGAGGACGCGCGTCAGGTCCTCGACGACATCCGCGCGCACCACCACGGGATGAACCCGCCGACCGCGATCGTCGGGAACCCCGACCAGGTCGCCGCGAAATTGAAGGAGCACTGGGACGCCGGCGTGCGCGGCTTCATCCCCGGATTCGCCTACCCGTACGACACCGTGACCATGGAGCGGCTCGCGAAAGAGGTCCGCCCGCGCCTGCAGAAGCTGATCGCGGCGGCCTGACCGGCACGGGCGCCGCGACGCCCATCTCTGTTAGTTTTCCTTTCGCCCAATGAAGATCGGTGTCCCGAAGGAGACCATGCCCGGCGAGGCCCGGGTCGGCCTCGTCCCGGAGACCGTCGGCCGCCTGGTGAAGGCCAACAACACCGTCGTTGTCGAGCGTGGCGCCGGCACCGCCTCCTCGTTCACGGACGACGCATATGAGAAGGCCGGCGCGCAGCTCGTCGAGAACGCCTTCGAAGCGGACCTGGTCGCGAAGGTGCAGAAGCCGAGCGACGCCGAGATCGCGAAGCTTCGCTCGGGTACCACGCTCATCGCCTTCCTCCAGCCGCTCACGAACCACGAGCTCGTGCGCGCGCTTGCGGCGCAGGGCGTGACCGCGCTCTCGATGGATGCGATCCCGCGCATAACGCGCGCCCAGCCGATGGACGCGCTCTCGTCGCAGGCCACGGTCGCGGGGTACAAGGCCGTGCTGCTCGCGGCCGCGACACTGCCGAGGTTCTTTCCCATGCTCACCACCGCCGCGGGCACGATCGCCCCGGCGAAGGCCCTGATCATCGGCGCGGGTGTCGCAGGTCTGCAGGCGATCGCCACCGCGCGCCGCCTCGGCGCGGTGGTCGAGGCGTTCGACACGCGTCCCGTGGTGAAGGAGCAGGTGCAGTCGCTCGGCGCGAAGTTCCTGGAGATCGATCTCGGCGAGAGCGGCGCGGGCCAGGGCGGCTACGCGAAGGAGCTGTCGGAGGAGGCGCACCGCAAGGAGGTCGAGCTCCTCGCGAAGGCGGCGCGCGAGAACGACATCATCATCACGACGGCCGCGATCCCCGGCCGGAAGGCCCCGGTCCTCATCACCAAGGAGATGATCCCGACGATGAAGCCGGGCTCGGTCATCGTCGACCTCGCCGCGGAGACCGGCGGCAACGCCGAGCTCACCGAGCCGGGCAAGACCATCGTCACGCACGGAGTGACGATCATCGGCCAGCTCAACGTGCCGTCATCGATGCCCTTCCACGCGAGTCAGATGTACTCGCGCAACATCGCGAGCCTCCTCGGTCTCATGCTGAAGAAGGACGGCACGTTCGACCTGAACCTCGGCGACGAGGTGGTGAAGGGCACGGTCATCACGCACGGCGGCCAGGTCGTGCACGGGGCGACGCAGAAGGCGATGACGCCCGCGACCGCCCCGACCACGGCGCGGGTCGCTTCATGAGCGACCTGCTGCTCGGCGCGTACATCTTCGTGCTGGCGATCTTCGTCGGGAACGAGGTCATCTCGAAGGTCCCGACGACGCTGCACACGCCGCTCATGTCCGGCGCGAACGCGATCCACGGCATCATCGTCGTCGGCGCGATGCTCGTCGCGACCGCGGTGCCGGGTCCGGCCGGGACCGTGCTTGGCTTCCTCGGTGTCGTGCTCGGCACGATGAACGTTGTCGGTGGCTTCGTGGTGACCGACCGGATGCTGCAGATGTTCCGCGCGCGGCCGCGACCGGCCAAGCCAGCGGAGAAGATCGCGGCGACGCCGGCGGAGAAGAAGTAGTGGAGCAGCTCCGCGAGCTCGTCCCCTGGGTCTACTTCCTGGCCGCGGTCACGTTCATCCTCGGACTCAAGGGCCTCTCCGGTCCGACGACCGCCCAGCTCGGGAACCGCGTCGCGGCCACCGGCATGCTCCTCGCAGTCATCGCGACGTTCCTCGAGAGCCAGGTCGCGGCCGCCTGGGTGCTCATCGTCCCGGGCATCGCGATCGGCACGGCGGTCGGCTTCGTCGGCGCGCGCCGGGTGCCGATGACCGCGATGCCGCAGATGGTCGCGCTCTTCAACGGCGCCGGTGGCGGCGCGGCCGCGCTCGTGTCGGTGCAGGAGTACCTGCGCGCGACGGGCGCGGGTGACGCGACGGTCGGCGAGGTCATCGCGATCCTCCTCGGTCTCATGATCGGCGCCGTCTCCTTCTCCGGCAGCGCGATCGCCTTCGGCAAGCTGCAGGGCCTCATCAATGCACGCGCCTTCCGCTACACCGGCCAGCAGATCGTCACCGGCGGTCTGTTCCTCGGGATGCTCGCGGGCTCGCTCGCGCTCATCGCCGACGCCGCGGGGCTGGCGACGGTGCCGCACGAGCTCGTGCTCGGGATCGTCGGACTCCTCGCGCTGGCGTTCGGCATCGCTCTGGTCATGCCGATCGGCGGCGCGGACATGCCCGTGGTCATCTCGCTCCTGAACGCCTACACCGGCCTGGCCGTCGCGATGGCCGGCTTCTCCATCGGCAATCAGATGCTCATCATCGCCGGCACGCTCGTCGGCGCGTCGGGCACCATGCTCACCCGCCTCATGTCGAAGGCCATGAACCGCAGCCTCGGGAACGTGCTCTTCGGCGCGTTCGGCGCCGCGACCGCGGTGGCCGCCGGAGCGAAGACCGACGATGGGCGCACCGTCCGCGAGATCAGCGCCGAGGACGCGGCGATCCAGCTCGGCTACGCGCAGAGCGTGATCATCGTCCCGGGCTACGGCCTCGCGGTGGCCCAGGCGCAGCACAGCGTCCGCGAGCTCGCCGATCTCCTCGAGGCCAAGGGCATCGAGGTGCGCTACGCGATCCACCCGGTCGCTGGGCGCATGCCCGGGCACATGAACGTGCTGCTCGCGGAAGCGAACGTGCCGTACGAGAAGCTCTTCGACATGGAGCAGATCAACGACGACTTCCAGCGCGCCGACGTCGCGCTGGTGATCGGCGCGAACGACGTGACCAACCCCGCGGCGCGCGCCGACAAGTCGAGCCCGATCTACGGGATGCCGATCCTCAATGTCGACCAGGCGCACAACATCATCGTGATCAAGCGCTCGATGAAGCCCGGCTTCGCGGGCATCGACAACGACCTGTACCTCGACCCGAAGACCGGCATGCTCTTCGGCGACGCCAAGGAGGCGGTCGGCCGCGTGGTCGCGGAGCTGAAGAAGGCCGCGTAGCGCATCGCGGCTACGGCGCCGGGTCTTTGTCGCGCTTCTCGAAGGACTCCTCGACCTCGAGCTCGGCCGCGTAGGTCTCGAGGGTCCGGTTCGTGTCCTTCCGCTGCCACACCCGCCATGACAGGTAGCGGTGCTCGATCGCGGACCGCCACGCGAGCAGGATGATCACGACCATGACGGCGGTGACGAGGACGACGACGAGATCGCGTCCCACCGTTAGAGCCGATCGCGGCGATGTGGCACATGCAACGCCGGCACCGGAGCGGGGCGCGGCAGGTCGGCCGGTTTCACGTTCTGGCACGTCGGGCAATACCACGACTTGCGCACCTCGTCAGGATGCCACCCCGACTCGACCATCGTGCCGCAGACGTGGCAGGGCAGACCCGCGCGCTCGTCGACCCACATGCGGTCGCTCGGGTCGAGCGTGAAGCGCGTGCGCCGCTCGCCGCCGTCGCGATTGAGCCGGATGAGCGTGCGCGCATGTTCGACGATCGCGCGCAGCGTCGCATCATCGAGGTCACGCACCTGCGACCAGGGTGAGGTCTTCGCAAGGAACAGCGCCTCGACCTTGTAGACGTTGCCGATCCCGGAGATGACCCGCTGATCGAGCAGGGCGGTCGCGACATCGCGGTCCTCGTTCGCGCGCAGGCGACGCAACGCCTCATCGCTGTCGAACTCGTCGCGGATGATGTCGGGACCGAGCGCGCTCACGATCCGGTGGAGGCCCAGCTCTTTCGCGGTGAGGAGCTCGACGATCGGCGGGTGGAAGCACGGCGCGACCACCTCGGCCGTGCGGATCACCACGCGCGCGTCGGACTCGGGTCGCCACCAGCGCTCGCCGGGGCGGTAGACGTGCCAGGTCCCGCTCATCTTCATGTGCGTGTGCAGCACGACCTCGTGCGGCGTGCCGAAGTGGATGAACAGGTGCTTGCCGTTCGACTCGACCTTGCTGACCGTGTTGCCGACGATCTCCTCGCGGCCGGCGGCCGCGCTCACCTTCGGATGCCCGATCTCGAAGCCCGTTACGACTTGACCCACGAGCACGCGTCGCAACACCGTCGCGGTGCGGTGGATCGTGTCGCCCTCAGGCACTGCGCTTCAGGTAGCCGCGCGGCGTGCGCGCGAAGCCCGCTTCCCGCAGCGGCTCGGCCATCGGCGACTCGTCGATGGGCTGGCCGTCGACCTCGTCGATGAAGAACGGTCCGTGCGCCTTGGCGGCCTCGGCCGCGAGCGCGCGTGCGATGAGCGCGCGGGTCCGCGCGGCGTCCAGCTCCTCACCGTCGACGAAGGTGAGGAGCGCGCGCTCCCCCCAAGGCACCGCGCGCGTGCCCGAGGAGGACGGCCGGTCCTTCGCCAGCCACGCCGCGAGAACACCGTCGATGAGGACGACGAGCGCACCGGCGGAGCGCATCGGCTTTCGGGTCTCGTCACGATCGGGCCATCCCAGAGCGGCGCCATACGGATTCGCCGGATCGGTCGCGGCGATCGTGACGACCTTCTGCTCCCCCTCCGGTTCGCGCAGCGTCCGCAGCCGATCGACCGCGCCGGGGAGCGCGAACTGCGCCGCCCCGCGCCCCGCGACGAAGTAGCCACGCCGTACGCGTCCCGCCTCCTCCATCGACCGCAGCACGCCGTACACGGCGGAGAAGCCACCCGCGATCTCCTCGGCCTGCACCACCTCGCGCGTTATCACGCCGTAGCGATCGAGCAGCTGTCGTACGCGCGCGGTCAGGCGCTCGGTCGGCGTGAGCGACTCGTCGCGATACGTGGACACCAGCGACCAGCGCCCCGCG
>JBGQFO010000006.1:0-50170 GCA_041496945.1 Candidatus Limnocylindria bacterium
GCTCGCCTCGGGCACCGAGACCGACGGGAACCCGTATCGCGGCGCGAACGCCGCCGAGGAGCGCATCGCCTGCGACAACGTCGTGAACACCGCGCCGCTTCCGGCGCTCATCGACCTGCTCGGCGCCGCCGTCTCTCCGGAAGCGAAGACGGCGGCGCGAGTGCTGCGCTTCCGCGCGCTCACCATCGTCGGGCTCCTGGTGAAGAAGCCGCGGGCGCTCCCGGCGCAGTCGATCTACTTCACCAACAAGACCTTCAACCGGCTCTCCGAGACGCGCAACTACGGCGGCTCGGAGATCTGCGGACCCGATGAGACGGTGCTGCTGTGCGACATCACCTGCGAGGTCGGCGATCGGATCTGGAACGCCCCGGCCGACGAGCTCGGGCGCCAATGCGCTCGTGAATTGGCGGAGGAGGGCTTCATGAAGGAGACCGACCTCGCCGAGAGCGTCGTGCTCCGCTCGACCTTCGGGTACCCCGTGTACCTGGTCGGCTACGAGCGGGCCATCGACACGCTCATGAGGGAGCTCATGCGCTTTGGGAATCTCGTGACCGGCGGACGGCAGGGCCTCTACAAGTACGTCGATATGGACATCGCGTCGGAGATGGGCATCAGCATGGGCGAGTTCCTCCTCTCCGGACGGACAAAGCACGAGGCGATCGGCGGCGTGCCCTACGAGGACCGAACCTTCGCCTAGCCCAGGTGGCGCGAGCGTCACGAAGGCCGTGACCGTTCGTTTAGAGTGCCGACCAATGACCGCGCGCCGTCCCCTCACCTTCCTGCTGACGCTCGTGCTGTCGCTTGGCGGGTTGCTGTCGTCGTTCGGGCCGGGCGCGAGCGCGCAGACGCTGGCCGAGGGCGTGTCGGTCACCGGAGACTTTCGCGGCACCGGATCGTCGCAGATCGCGACGCTCTACGACCCAAAGGACGATCTCGGTCTGCGGATCATCGTGCTCGCGAAGGACGCGACCGCGGACACCTTCTCCTCGAGCGAGTGGTACCTCGCCGGCACGAACTCATTCGACCTCGGCCGGATGAAGGTCGTGGCGACGGACGTCGACTTCGACGGGAAGGCCGACATCGTGGTCCTGTACGACGACGGCGGCACCTCGGTACGCCTGCTGGTGTGGAGGTCGACGGGCACCTCCTTCGCCTACCAGGGCAACGCCGGCTGGTGGCGATCGAACGGCTACGCCTGGTCGCGCACCAAGGCGATGCTCTCCGGGAACTTCTCCGCGATCGGCCACAACGGGCTGCTTCTCGTCTACCAGTACGACAACTTCGACATGCGGATCCATTACCTCGAGTCCGACGGATCCACGTTCATCTACAACGGCAACCAGGGCGTCTACGACTCCGGGCCGGGGCAGTACGACACGACGCGAGCGCGGTTCCTGATCGGCCACTTCACGCGCACCGGCGGGCCTGACCAGGTCGCATCCTTCTACCAGTACCCGAGCTTCCAGATCCGCATCCACGTCTTCGACCCGAGCCCCACCGGCCTCCAACCGGTGAACGGCTGGACCGGCGTGTGGCAGTCACCGCTGAACTTCTACGACCTCACCCGCGCGCGCTTCGCGGCCGCGGACGTCGACGGCGATGGGAAGACCGACATCCTCGGCTTCTACGCGTATCCCGACGGCTCGACCCGCATCCACCTCTTCTCGGCGGCGAACGGTCTCGCGCTGTCGGACACCGCGGGCCTTGCCGCGTTCGGGGCGAACCAGATGCCCTGGACGGTGACCCAGCTCGTCGGCGGCGACCTGAACAGGGACGGCAAGGGCGATCTCGCCACGCTCACCGCGGTCGGCGACGGCACGACCCACCTCGGTTACCTGCGCAGCACCGGCACGACGCTCTCCTACCTGCCCGACGAGTGGGTCACGCCGGCGAACGAGGTCCAGAAGCTCGGCTGCACCAACTGCTGGCCGCTGAATGGCGCGCCGATCGTCGCCGGCGGCCCGAGCGTCACGCGCCGGCCCCTCGCGGTGAAGATCGACAACGCGCCCACCGCCCGGCCGCACCACGGCATCAGCCAGGCCGACATGGTCATCGAGCTCCTGGTGGAGGGTTTCATCACCCGTCTGGCGGCGTACTTCCACTCGCAGGACCCCGACACCATCGGCGCGGTCCGCAGCGTGCGGTTCTCCGACCGGTACACGACACCGATGGTGCGCGGCTCGCTGATCTTCTCGGGCGCGTCGCAGCTCATGGAGGGTCTGGTGCGCGGCGACATCGCGAACAACGCCTACGTCGGCGTCTCGCCGCAGCTCGGCCAGGGCAACGCGTTCTACCGAACGAACGTCGACGGGAAGGTGGCGCCGCACAACCTCTTCACCTCGTCCACCGCGCTCCGCGCCGCGACGAACGACGTCGGTGGCGGGGCGGCCGTGAGCGTCCCGCGCTGGGACTTCCTCTCGAGCCCGGTCCATCCCGACACGACCGGCGGCTTCGGCGGCGCCGTGCCCGCCACGACGCTCAGCATCCTCTACCGCCTCGACGCCCGCGTGCGCTACGACTACGACGCGGCCTCGCACACCTACGCGCGATACCAGAGCTCGACGACGACGCTGACCTACGAGCGTGAGGTGGATGGGGCGAACGGCGTGGCGATCGCCGCGCGGAACGTGGTGATCATCACGACCGACGTGTGGGTCACCGACGTCGTCGACGACGCCGGTGGCGCGCCGAGCCTGGACATGCGCCTCACCGGCACCGGGCCGGCGACGATCTTCCGCGACGGCCTGCGCCAGGAGGGCACCTGGTCGCGCGCCACGTACTTCGACCCGTTCACCTTCGCGACGCGGTCAGGGACGAAGATCTTCCTCTCGCCCGGCCAGACCTGGATCCACATCCTCCCGCTCGACTGGATCGTGCCGAGCAGCTAGGCGGTCCATGCCGGGCACGAGCATCGGGACCTCGTCCCGGTAGCGGTCGTACTCGGCGCCGAATTCCCCGCGCAGGAGCGCCTCCTCCGCTCGCGCTCGCGCGACGAACGCGGGGATGGTGACGAAGATCGTCCCGGCCGCAAGGAGCACGCTGCCGGTCGCCAGGCACGCGCCGAGGAAGTGGAGGATCAGACCCGAGTAGACGGGGTGCCGCGTCCACCGGAACGGGCCGCGGCGCACGAGCCGGTGTCCGGCATGGATCTCAAGGACGAGGTCGTAGTGGCGGCCGAGCGTGCCGATGGCCCAGAGCGCCAGCGCGACGCCGGCCGCCGTGAGGAGGACACCGGCGACGCGGCCGGCATCGGGAACGTCGAGCTCCGGCCCGAGACGGAAGAACACCACGGCGTAGGGCACCCAGAAGAAGTACGGCACGAGCTGCGCGAGACCCGCGGAGACGCGCAGGCTGCCGCCCCGCCGGGAGACCGCGCGGCGGCGGGCGAGCTGCGCGAAGACGATGAAGGTCGCGCCCGAGACGATGAAGGCCGCCGCCACGATCCGCTCCGGGATCACCGCAGCGCGTCGCGGAGGCGCAGGGCCGCGAGCGCGTTGGAGCCATCCTCGTCGTGGCGGAAGTAGACATACACGTCCTTGCCGGTGGCCATGACCTCGCGCAGACGCGTCGCCCAGGCTCTGATCGCGTCGTCGGGATAGCCCTCACGCGCCCGGAGCCGGACGTACGCGAAGTCCGCGGTGCGACCGAGCATCTCCACCGGCGGCGCCTTCTCGCCCTCGGCGTGCACGAGCGCGACGTTCGCGGTGCGCAGGAGGTCATACACCTCGTCGGCGTACCAGGACGCGTCGCGCACCTCGAGGACGCAGCGCACGTCGCGCGGCAGCGCGGCGAGGAACATCGCCAGGCGATCGTCGTCGCGGCGCACCCAGGGCGGTGTCTGGAAGAGGATCGGCCCAAGGCGCGCGCCGAGCATCCGGGCGCGCTCGAAGAAGATCGGCAGCGTCTCGGCGGGATCGCGCAGCTGGGCGCGGTGGGTGATCTGCTGCGAGGCCTTCAGCCCGAAGACGAATTCGTCGCCCGTCGCGGCGGTCCACTCGGCGACGTTCTTCTCCGTCGGGAGATGGTTGAAGGTGTAGTTGATCTCGATCGTCGCGAACTTGGTCGCGTAGAACGCGAGGAGATCCTTCGACTTCATCGCTTCGGGGTAGAACTTCGGACGCCAGGTCGTGTACGACCAACCCGAGCACCCGACGAGGGCCCTAGGCGTCGTCATCCTTCACCGAGTGCCGTCCGAGCACGGCGTAGGCGATGCCCGCGGCCAGCGAGTTGGCGCGCTTGAGGTTCGCGAGCAGATCGAGGTGCAGGCTCGAGGTATCGACCGATTCCCGGAGCCCCTCGTGCAGCCGCTGGATGTGCGTCTGGCGCATCTGACGCTCGAGGAGGTTGATGCGCGACTTGTGGCGGATGACCTTCTCCGCGATCGAGGGATCCTGCGCCGCGAGCGCCGAGAGCGCGAGCTCGAGGTTCTCGACCACCTTTGCGTGGACGTCGGCGATCTCGGCCCAGCCCTGCTGACTGAAGGAGTGGCCGCCGCGCAGCTTCTTCTCGGCGAGCTCCATGAGGTTCTTCTCCACGACGTCGCCGATCTCCTCCAGGTTCGCGATGACGAAGATGAGCGCGGTCTCTCGCTCGGCCTGCTCCTCGGTGAGCTGTTGCTGACCGAGCTTGATGAGGAACTGCTTGATGTCCTCCTCCAGCCGGTCGATCACGTCGTCCCGCGCGATGACCTGCCGCATCAGCTCCTCGTCGTTACGCTCGAGCACGGAGATCGACTCCCGCAGCGATCGCACGACGACGTCGCCCATGCGCAGGGTCTCGCGCACCGCCTGCCCCAGCGCCACCGCCGGCGTGTCCAGCGTCTGCGGGTTCAGGTAGATCGCCCCGGTCTCGGTCGCGCGCCGCTCCGGTATGAGCCGCGTGATGATGTCGGCGGCCCAATCCGCGAATGGCAGGAAGAGCGCGGCGAGCGCGACGTTGAAGAGGGTGTGCGCGTTCGCGATCTGGCGAGGGATGTCCGGCGTCGTGTTGCGCACGAGGTCGGTGAACGGCGCGAGGAACGGAAGGAAGATGAGCGCGCCGCCGATCTTGAAGCCGGCGTGCGCGAGCGCCACGCGCCGCGCCTCGGTGTTCGCGCCGAGCGATGCGACCAGCGCCGTCGCGGCGGTGCCGACATTCGCGCCGAGGATGATCGGGATCGCGCCGTCGAGCGGCATGAGACCGGATTGCGCGAGTGACATGGCCAGCCCGATGGTCGCCGCGCTCGAGTGCACGAGGCCGGTGAACGCGGCGGCGATGATGATGAGCAGGATCGTCTGGCCCGACATCGCCGCGAGGAAGTCCGCGAACAGCGTGCTGTGCTTCAGCGGACCGGTCCCATCGACGATGAGCTTCATCCCGAGGAAGAGGAAGCCGAAGCCGAGGATGGCGCGGCCGACGTAGCCGAGCGTTCCCTTCGACGCCACCGAGATCACCCAACCGGCGAAGACGATGAGGGGCGCGAGGTCGAGGAGGTTGAACGCGAGGAGCTGCACGGTGACCGTCGTGCCGATGTCTGCGCCGAGGATCACTCCGATCGTCTGACGCAGCGAGAGCAGGCCGGCCGAGGCGAAGCCGACGAGCATGACCGTTGTCGCGCTGGACGACTGCAGGAGCGCGGTGATGCCGGCGCCGACCCCGAGCGCCTTCAGGCGATTCCCCGAAAGCGTGGTGAGGATGTGGCGCAGGCGTGCGCCCGCCGCCCGCTGCAGGCCCTCGCCGACCAGGCGCACCCCGTACAGGAGAAGCGCGGTGCCTCCCAGGAGCGCGAAGAGGACGCGGTCGGCGTCGGTCACAGCGCGAGTATCAGGGGGGCTACCTCGCGACGGTGAGCGTGGCTCTCCCCGACGCTCCGTTCGCGAGCACCACGACCGAGGCGTCCCCCTCGTTCGGCGGCGCGGAGAAGGTGATGCGCACCCTTCCGTTCGCGTCGGTCCGCGCCGACCCGATCGTGACGACGCCGACCGACAGCGTCACCTGCTCGTTGGCGCGCGGCAACCCGTTCGCGGTGACGATGATGTCCGCGTTCACGAACTGATTCGGCGTGACCTTCACCTTGTCCAGCGTCACGGTGACGACGAGGGGCGCGGCGGTGGCCGGCGCCCGCACCGTGACCGGCGTCTTGACGGTCGTCTCGTTGCCCGCGCGATCGCGCGCAAGCACCGTGATCGTGAACGGGCCCGGCGCGGCGGGGTATGACTCGCTGAAGCTCCCATCCTGTGCCGGCACGATGACCCGATCGTTCACGATGACCGTCGCGCCCGCCTCGGCCTTCCCGACGATGGCGACGTTCGGCCCGTCGACGGCCTCACCAGAGGCGGGCTTCGTGACGACGAGCGCCGGAGGCACGCGATCGAGCACGACGGTGTACGACGAGCTGGCGACGATGTCGGTGCCCGAGACCAAACGAAGGGCGAGGGCATTCGGACCCTCCGCCAGCGTGAGCGTCGCGGCATACGCGCCGCTCGGATCCGGCGTCAGGTTCGCGGCGACCTTGCCATTCAGGCTGACCTCGACGGTGCGGCCCGTAGCGATGAGGAACGACGCCACATGGCCGCTGAGCTTCAGCGCCGGATCGCGGGTGAAGTCGGGCATGTTGTCGGCCGCGAGCTCGGCGCTGACCGTGCCCCCGGTCGTCGGGAGATCGATCGCCCTGCTGCCTTCGAGGGACGGGAAGAACTCGCCGACCTTGGTCCCGAAGTCGCCGACGCCGCTCCCGATGAGGCCGGCGACCCGGGGCGCCGCCACGAGGATGAAGACTGCGGCGAACAGGAGGAGCGCGACGTCGACGGCGAGCCTGCGCCGGCGAAGGCGCGGCCGCACGCCCGAGACGCGCGCGGCGGCACGGTAGCGGTCACGCCCGACGGGGACCCGCCGCGCCTGCTGCGCGCGGGCGATCGCTTTCATGTACTGGCCTGATGCCCAAGATAGCGAAAGGGCGCCGGCCCGATGGCCGTCGCCCTCCGCTGGTGGGTGGGATGAGGGGCTTTCGTCCTGAGTGGCGCCCTCGCGTCACATAACGCCGAGCCGGGGCTTCTGTTTCGTCCTCCCCGCGGAGTTTAGCCACGACTTACTCCGCGTCGGACACTTTACCCCTGCCTGGCGCCGCCCCGCAAGGGACCGCCGGCACCTTGGAACCGCCCTGAAATCGGCTCTCCTACCCCAGGGATCAGGCCCTTGCCAGGTGCCGCTCCCCCGGGCCGGTGTACAGCTGCCGTGGTCGGGCGATCTTCTGGTCTTCGTCCAGGAAGCCCTCTTCCCACTGCGCGACCCACCCAGGCGTGCGCCCGATCGCGAAGAGCACCGGGAACATCTCGACCGGGAAGCCCATGGCCTGGTAGATGATCCCCGAGTAGAAGTCGACGTTCGGGTACAG
The DNA here is from genome assembly GCA_041496945.1 of Candidatus Limnocylindria bacterium. Lineage (GTDB taxonomy): Bacteria > Chloroflexota > Limnocylindria > P2-11E > P2-11E > CF-39. The sequence goes on from JBGQFO010000006.1 coordinate 7,373, forward strand.
CTTGTGGCTCACGAAGTACTCGTCCTCGAGCGCGATCTTCTCGAGCTCGATGGCGACGTCGAGAAGCGGGTTGCGCCCGGTCACCGAGAACACCTGCTCGGCGACCTTCTTGATGAGCTTCGCGCGCGGGTCGTAGCTCTTGTAGACGCGGTGGCCGAAGCCCATGAGACGAAGCTCCCCTCGCCGGACGCGTCCGATGTACTCCGGGATGCGCGCGACGGTGCCGATCTCCTCGAGCATCCGCAGGACCTGCTCGTTCGCGCCGCCATGCAGCGGCCCGTAGAGCGCGCCGACCCCGCTCGCGACGGCTGAATAGGGATCCGCTCGCGAGCTCCCGACCACGCGCACGGCGCTGGTCGAGCAGTTCTGCTCGTGATCCGCGTGAAGGATGAACAGGACCTCGAGCGCGCGCTCGAGGATCGGGTCCGGCTTGTACTTCAGCTCCGTGGTCTTCCACATCATGTTCAGGAAGTTGCCGGCATAGCTCAGATCGTTGTCCGGATACGCGTAGGGCAGGCCCATCGCGTGACGGTGGGCAAAGGCCGCGATCGTCGGCATCTTGGCGATGAGACGCACGATCTGGTTGCGCCGCAGGCCCGGCTCGGCGATGCGCTTCGCCTCCGGGTAGAAGGTCGAGAGCGCGGCGACGGTGCTCATGAGCATGCCCATCGGGTGGGCATCGTGATGGAAGCCGTCGATGAACTTCTTGATGTTCTCGTGGATGAACGTGTGGTGGGTGATCTCGTAGGTGAAGGTCTTCAGCTGATCGGGTGTCGGAAGCTCGCCCTCGAGGAGCAGGTACGCGATCTCGAGGAACCCGCACCGCTCCGCGAGCTCGTCGATCGGATAACCGCGGTAGCGGAGGATGCCGCGCTCGCCATCGATGTAGGTGATGGCGCTCTTGACGGCGGCTGTGGCCATGAAACCGGGGTCATAGGTGAGCAGTCCCTCGTCGTCGGCGGAAGCTTTGATCTTGCGCAGCTCGGTGGCCTTGATCGCGCCATCCTCGACAGGGATGACGTACGTCTTACCGGTCCGGTCGTCGCGGACCGTCAGGGTCTGGGCGCCAGCGGGCGCGCGCTCGGCGGTCTTTGTGGGTGCCTCGGTTGCGGACATGTGGACGCTCCTTTCGACGGCTCGACGCTAGGCGGAGACCCCCACACCCGACAGGGCCGAACGGCCCGCCGAGGTGGTGCGAGCCGCTCCATCCGTGTGCGACACTCGGCATCGGTGGCTACCGAGGGCAAGCCCAGGGCGACCAGTCCGCGGGGCCTCGAGGGCGTGGTCGCGGCATCCACCGCGATCTGCAAGGTGGAGGACAACAGCCTCGTCTACCGGGGCTACCCGATCGAGGAGCTGGCGACCAATGCCGAATACGAGGAGGTCGCCTACCTGCTCCTGAACGGAGACCTGCCGAACAAGCAGGAGCTCCGCGATTTCAAGGCCGAGCTGGTGAAGCACCGCGCCCTGTCCCCGTTCCTGCGCCAGATCCTCCAGGAGATGTCCGAGAGCGGCACGGCCATGGACGTGCTCCGGACGGTCGTCTCCGCGTCCGCGACCGAGGACCCCGCGGAGGGCGACAACACGCGGGAGGCCGAGTACCAGAAGGCCGTCCGGCTCACGGCGAAGCTGCCGACGATCCTCGCCGCGTACATCCGTCGCCGCAGGGGAGAGCAGCCCGTCCCGCCGGATGCCTCGCTCGGCCACGCGCAGAACTTCGCGCGCATGGCGGGTCTCGACAAGGTGCACCCGCGCGCGGCGGAGATCCTGAACACCTGCTTCATCCTCCAGGCCGAGCACGGCCTGAACGCGTCGACCTTCACCGCGCGCATCGTCGCCGCGACCGAGGCGGATATGCACGCCGCGGTGACGGCGGCGTTCGGGGCGCTCAAGGGCGCGCTCCACGGCGGCGCCACCGATGGGACGATGAAGATGCTCGAGGAGATCGGCTCGCCCGAACACGTCGACACGTTCGTCGATAAGGCCATCGAGCGGAAGTTCAAGTTCTCGGGGTTCGGTCACCGGGTCTATGTCACCGAGGACCCGCGGGCGAAATTCCTGCGCCGGTTCGCCTCGGAGCTGCAGAAGGATTGGAAGGGACCGCGGTTCTTTGACATCCAGGAGAAGCTGGTCGCCGCGATCGCCGAGCGCCGGCCGAAGATGTCACCGGCGGCCGCCGCGAAAGTGAACATCGTGAACGTCGACTTCTTCGCCGCGACGACCTACACGTTCCTCGGGATCCCCGCCGACCTCGGCACGTCGATCTTCGCCGTCGGTCGGATCGCCGGCTGGTGCGCGCACATCATGGAGCAGCACGCCGACAACCGGCTGATCCGCCCGGAGTCGGAGTACACCGGCCCGACCGGCAAGCGCTACATCCCCATCGCCGAGCGGTAAGCCGCACAGAGCGGCGAGCGGCGCGTTACTCCTCTCCTCGCTGCTGGCTACGCGCGCCCGCTCATCACGATGCGTTTGGCGCACGGGCGCGCTGGGCGCAGGCGCTCGTCGAGGAGTACCGCACCGCTCGCCGCTCGGCCGACTTCTAGGGATCGAAGCTGGCGAGCACGGCGTCCCAGGCGAGCTCGGACGCGATCACGCCGAGGCTCACTTCGTCTAGCTGCGGGTCGTCGACGCGCTGCGTCGAGACCGCGAAGAGGATGTCGCCATCCCAACGCGTGTTGAATGGCTGGATCGCCCGCGCCATCGACGAGTGGACCTGCCGGGCGAGGGAGCGCAGCTGCAACGCGTCGAGCTTCTGATCGGTGACGACGAGCGTGAGGTTCGTGTTCCCCGTCACGCCGCGGGCACGTCCGGCGACCGGGTCGTACGCGCCGGTCTGCGCGACGACGTCCTCAGCGCGGCGCCGCTTCCCGGTCTGGGGATCCCGATTCCCGCGGACGACGTTCCCCGCCCGGTCGACGATCGCGCCGTACGCATTCACGACGACGAACACGCCGACGCGCGTCGGGCCGACCGCGTGAAACGCGCCGCCCTGGCCGGCGAGCTCCGCGGTCGTGCCGTGGCCGGCCGTGGCCGAACAGCCCGCGCCGTGCGGTCCGAGCGGGAAGCGACCGGGCTGGAGCGCGCGCACCGCGGCGCGGCCAAGCTCCTTGTCCGGATAGATCGCGTTCGACCGCCGGCTGTAGTCGAAGATGATCGCGCCCTGCACGAGCGCGATGTCCTGCCATCGCGTGGAGTAGCCGCGCTTCGCGAAGAGCTCCGCGGCGACGCCGGTCGACGCCTCGAGACCGTAGGCCGATCCGCCGGCGAAGCAGATCGCGTTCGTGACGTCCATGTGCTCGCCGGTGATCCCGGGCGATCCGCCGCGGACATCGATGTGCAGCGAGGCGACCTCTGGAAAGCCGAACACGGTGCATCCGGTCGGGCCCTCGGCGTATTCGGCGACGCCGATCTCGAGGCCGGGGAAGTCGATGTCGAGCCAGCGTTTCGCGTCGATCTCCGTGACCGGCTTCGGGTGGACGGTGTCGTTGCTGTTCACTCAGTCGCCCGGGTCACGCCGCGAGTGACGCGCGGACCGCGGGATCGGTCGCGATGCGCACCGCGACCGTGGCGAGGACCTCGGCGGTGATCATCGCATTGCGGTGCGCGAGATCGGTGACCGAGGCCTCGCGCATGACGTGCGAGTGCCCGGAGATCTCCTGCTCGCTCACCGGGAAGCCGATGTAATCCGCGGGCGCGACCTGTGAGACGTTGCCGAAGTCGGTCGACGCGAGGGTGAGCTCGCCGCGCTCGACCGCGATCTTGCGGCTCGAGAGCTCGGCGACGAGGAGGTCGCCGATCTTCACGTTCGGCTTCACGGGCGCGTAGAGGCGCATCTTGTCGAGGACCTCGACGCGCGTCCCGGTCTGCATGGCGGCACCCTGGGCCATCTGGCCGAACGTGCGGACCATCTCATCGAGGACCTCTAGGGAGGCCGCGCGGATGCCGAAGTCGCACTCCGCGAGGTCCGGAATGATGTTCGAGGCGGCCCCGCCCTTGGTGATGATCCCGTGGATGCGCGTGTCCGCGGGAAGGTGCTGCCGCCAGCCATCGACGGCGAGGAACAGCCGGATCGCGGCGGACAGCGCGTTGCGACCCTTGTCGGGCGAGAACGCGGCGTGCGACGCGAGCCCGTGGTACCGCACCAGCTTGCCGACGATGCCCAGGCTGCTGCCCCCGAGCTGCCATGTGCTCCCGCCGGGGTGCGAGGAGAGCACGGCCACCGACCCCTTGAAGACGCCTGCGTCGATGAGGTCGATCTTCCCGCCGCCGGCCTCCTCCGCCGGCGTGCCGATGAGCTCGACGCCCACCTGCAGATCCTTCGCGCGCTGCGCCGCGAGCAGGAACGCGCCGACGTTCGACATGGCGATGAGGTTGTGACCGCAGGCATGTCCGATCTCGGGGAGCGCATCGTACTCCGCGAGGAGCGCGACCGATGGGCCCTTCGGGCCGACGCGCGCGCGGAACGCGGTCTCGAGGCCGCCGAGGGGCACCTCGACCTCGTGACCGTGACGCCGCAGGAGCGCGACGATGTTCGCCACGGCCTGGCGCTCCTGGTACGCGAGCTCGGGCGCTCCGTGGATCGCACGCGACAGGACGATGAGGTCGTCACGCAGCGCCGAGCTCATGCCGCGACCCCGGCGGATCGCGCCGCGATCCGCGCGCGCAGCTTCGCGTCGGTGGCCACGCGTCGCGCGGCGGCGCCCAGCGCCTCGGTGGTCAGCAGCGCGTTGGCGTGGGCGAGGTCGGTGACGCAGGCCTCGCGCATGACGTCGGAGTGCCCCGCGATCGGCGCGGGCGTGACCGGGAAGCGGATCCAGTCGGTCGGCACCTTCTGCGAGACGTTGCCGAGGTCGGTCGAGGCGGTCACCAGCGTGCCGCGCTGCGGCTCGATGCCGCGCTGTCGCAGCTCCTCCGCGACGACGTCGCCCAGCCGCTCGTTCGCCGAGACCGGCTGGTAGAGCCGCAGGTACTCGGTGATCTCGACCGTGGTCGCCGTCTCCAGCGCCGCGCCCTGCGCGATGTCGGTGAACGTCGTGACCATCTCCTCGAGCGTCGCGAGATCCTTCGCCCGCAGCGCGATGCGTCCCTCGGCGCGCGCCGGGACCACGTTCACCGCATCGCCGCCAAAGTCGATGATGCCGTGCACGCGCGAGGTGCTCGGCAGGTGCTGGCGCCAGCCGTCGATGCCGGTGAAGAGGCGGATGAGCCCGTTGAGCGCGTTGCGTCCGCGCTCGGGTGACGACCCGGCATGCGAGGCTTGCCCGCGGTAGATGACGCGCTTTCCGACGATGCCCAGGCCCGTGCCGCTCACGGCCCACACGCACTGCGCCGAAGGGTGCGTCGAGAGCACGAACGCGACGCCGTCGAAGACGCCGGCGCTCAGCAGGTCGATCTTCCCCCCGCCATCCTCCTCCGCGGGCGTGCCGATGAGCTCGACCGCGACCTCGAGACGTTTCGGATCGGTCGCAGCGAGGAGGAAGGCGCCGACGTTGGTCATGGCGATGAGGTTGTGGCCGCAGCCATGGCCGACGCCCTTCAGCGCGTCGTACTCGGCGAGCAGCGCGACGCTCGGGCCGGGCGGACCCACGCGGGCGCGGAACGCGGTCGCCAGGCCGCCGACGCCCATCTCGACGGCGTGGCCGCGCTTGGCGACCAGCGCGCGGATGCGTTCGGCGGCGCGCTCCTCGTGGTACGCCAGCTCGGGGTCGGCGTGGATCTCCCGCGAGAGCGCGAGCAGATCGGAACGCAGGTCGTCGGGGAGCTTCACCGCGCTGTATACTGCTACGTAGCGATACAGCGCGACTCTTCCCAAACCGCCTTCGCCGGGCGCGAGCGCACCCCGTGCGCCCCCGGTTCCCTGTTTGAAACAGCTTCCGCAACGCACCACACCGCAAGGAGAAAGAACCACTCTCGTGGACAACCCAGAACAGAACCCGCAGAACCCCGCACCACCCGACACCGGCGCCCCGACGGCCGAACCGACCACGGCGATCGCGACCGCCGAGCCCGCCGCACCACCCGCTCCGCGCCGCGAGGCACCGCCCGCCGCGCCGAGCCGCAAGTACTACACCATCACCGAGCTCACCGAGGCGAAGCCGAAGGACCTCCTCGCCATCGCGAAGGAGTTCAGCGTCGCCGACCTCACGGCGGACATGAACAAGCAGGATGTGATCACTCGCGTCCTGCAGGCCCAGACCGAGGCCCAGGGCAACATCTTCGCCCAGGGCATCCTCGAGATCGTCGAGGACGGCTTCGGATTCCTTCGGCGCCGCAGCCTCCTCCCCTCACCTGACGACGTGTATGTCGGCTCGAGCCAGGTCCGCCGCCTCGGGCTGCGCACCGGTGACTTCATCACCGGCCAGACGCGGCCGCCAAAGGACAACGAGAAGTACTTCAGCCTCCTGCGGGTCGAGGCCGTCAACGGCATGGACCCCGAGGTCGCGAAGCGCCGCCCGCACTTCGAGGACCTGACCCCGGTCTTCCCCGACGAGATGTTCGACCTCGAGATCGAGGGCGCGAACCTCAGCCAGCGTCTCATCAACCTCGTCAACCCGCTCGGCTTCGGGCAGCGCGCGCTCATCGTGTCGCCGCCAAAGGCCGGCAAGACCCAGCTGCTGAAGGACATCGCCAACGGGATCGCGGGCAATCACCCGGACACGCACATCATGGTCGTGCTCGTCGGCGAGCGGCCGGAGGAAGTCACCGACATCCGCCGCTCGATCAAGGGCGAGGTCTTCTCGTCCACCTTCGATGAGCCCACCGAGAACCACACCCGCGTCGCCGAGCTCGCGCTCGAGCGTGCGAAGCGCCTGGTAGAGGGCGGCCGCGACGTCGCGGTACTCCTCGACTCGATCACTCGCCTCGCGCGCGCGTACAACCTCGCCGTCCCGCCGTCCGGACGCACGCTGTCGGGCGGCATGGATCCCGTGGCGCTCTACCCGCCGAAGCGCTTCTTCGGCGCGGCACGCAACATCGAGGGCGCGAACGGCCAGGATGCGGGATCGCTCTCGATCTTCGCCACCTGTCTCGTCGACACCGGCAGCCGCATGGACGACGTCATCTACGAAGAGTTCAAGGGCACCGGTAACTCCGAGATGATCCTCGACCGCAAGCTGCAGGAGCGACGCACCTTCCCGGCGATCAACATCCCCGCCTCCGGCACGCGCCGCGAGGAGATGCTGCTCTCGCCCGAGGTGATGCGTCAGGTCATCCTGCTGCGGAAGATGCTCTCGGCCGTGGGTCAGATCGAGGGCACGGAGCTCCTGCTCCAGCGCCTCGGCAAGACGAAGACGAACAAGGAGTTCCTCTCGTCCATCGCGAAGGCGATGGAGGCCGACAGCAAGAGCTAGTCGACGATCTGAAGCAGCCCGCTGAGCGTGCGGACGCCGCCGACGATCAGCGGTAGCCCGAACCCGGCGTAGCCGACGTAGCGCGGCAGCCGCCTCCAGAGCACCACCGGCGGGACCACGGCTGCGACACCGACGAGCGCGACCGTCGAAAGCTCACCGGCGCCACCGATCGAGAAGAAGATGCCCGCCGCGAGGAGTGTCGCAGCGATCGCCGCGAGCCATCCGACGATCTTGAGGCCGCCTGCGACGCGCCCGGTCCCGCTCATCGCTCGTTGCAGGACGTCGAACAGGTACGCGATCGATGCGCCGAACGCGACGAACAGGAGCGCGAACATCGCGACGTTCAGCGGCGCGTACCCGAAGCGCGCGAAGTCGAAGTTGCCCGGGTTGATCACCGTGAAGCCGAGGGCGAGGAGGAGGCCCGCGCCGAAGGTCAGGCCCTTCCCCCGTCGCGAACGCAGCCACGGCTCGGCGGACGCGTAGAGGATCCCGCCGGCGACCCCCGCGAACGCGCCGACGAAGATGGCCAGCGCGAACGTCCCCCCGCCGGTGATCTCGCCGACGCGATTGCCGTTCGAGGTCTCGACCCCGATGAGCTCTGGGCGAGATGTGAATCCCGCCACGCGCATGGCGAGCCGTCCGAGGACGCCGCCGACCAGGACGCCCGACAGCGTGCCGGCGAGAGCGGCGGCTCCCACGTGCCGGCCGAGCGCGAGAAGGGAACGCATCGCGGCACTCTAACGAACCGCCGCACGCCGGTACGGCAAGAGCGGGCCGATAGCGTCATCGACACCACGTGGGGAGAGTGGTCCTGTGGTCCGCCCCGCCGCCACCGGCCTCGCGACCGCGTTCTACCGGCTCTATCTGCTTGACGCGCTCGCGACGGAGCCCGCGCGCCCCGCGACGCTGCTCGCGCGCGTCTCCGCCGAGCGGCTCCCGCTCTCGAGCGGCGGCTTCAGCCGCGCGCTCCAGTCGCTCCTCGAAGGCGGCTATCTCGTGCCCGCGCCCGACGGAGCGGTCGCGCTCACGCCGCTCGGCGCCGCGGAGCGCATGGCCGAACGCGAGCGCTGGAAGCGTGTCATCCCCACGGCCTGTCGCCTCATCGGAGAGGACGAAACCGCGGCACGCCCGGCTCCCGCGATCAGCGAGGCACCCGCGGTGCGCTATCGGACGGCGGAGGTCGCCGAGTCGTACCTCGACCGCGTGTTGATCGCAGCCCTGCGCGAGCGTCTCGCGCAGGCGCGCGACGGCGGCCGGGCGTTCGCGCTGGTCCTCGGCGTCGTCGACGTCGACGCGCCGTCGGAGGCGACGCGGCGGGCGATCGTCCACCGCACCATCCGCGCGACGCTCGGCGGCAGCACGACGATCTTCGGCGGTGACACGAATGCCTTCCGCTACGGCGACGCGGGCGTCGCGCTCGTCGCGCCGATCATCGCCGATGCCGCGCGAGGCCAGCAGCTCGGCGCGCTGCTGCGCGCCCGCATGGACGAGCTGCTCAGCGCGATGACCGCCAGCGTGCGTGCGTTCCACGGCGCACGCTGGCGCGTCCGCAGCGGGCACGCGACGTGGTCACCGGAGATCGCGTCCAGCGGCGTGCTTCTGCGCATGGCTCAGGACGCGCTCGCGAAGGACCACGAGCTCGCGGCGTAGGGCAGCGGCGCGTCACGCCCCGCCTCTTCCGGTGACGTCACCGCGCCATGAGTCGTATGCAAGCCCGTCGGCGAGCCGTCGTCCCTGTCTCTGGGCGTGACGCCAGACCGGACACGCGAACGCGAAGTGCTCCTGGCACACGACCTCGGGCCGCTCCTTCGAGACGACGCCCGCCCGCCGCAGCGCGAAGTACGCGTGACAGAGCGGCAGACTGGTGATGTTCGCGAGGCACCCCTCGTAGCTCCGCACCAGCCGGCGGCCGACGCCCTGGATCGCGTAACCCCCGGCCTTGTCCAGCGCCTCGCCGCTCGCGACGTAGCGCTCGACCTCGCGGACCGAGAGCTCGCGGAAGGTCACGCGTGACCGTACCGCGAACCGGAGGCGGCGGCCCGACGCGTCGACCAGCGCGACCTCGGTGCGGACGTCGTGCGTGCGGCCCGCGAGGTCCGCGAGCATCGTCACGGCGTGGCCGTCGTCCCGCGGCTTCCCCACTCGCTCGCCGTCGAGCTCGACCTCCGTGTCGGCGGCGAGCGTGACCTCGCCGGAGCGCGCCACGGCGCCGGCCTTGGCGGTCGCGGGCGACGCGGAGCCCGTCTCGTCGATGTCGGCCGGTGCGATCTCGAAGGCGAGGCCGAGAAGCCGCAGCAGTCCGACCCGCCGCGGCGAGCCGGAGGCGAGACGCAGCATGGCAGGTACATTCGCACGCCATGGACCTCATCGTCGACGGCATCAGCGAGGCACTGCGCCGGCTCGCCGCGCTCGATCCGGACGTGCGCGACGCCGCGTTCGCCTCGCTGGTGGTGAGCGGCGGCGCGACCACGCTCTCGCTCGTCACCGGGATCCCGCTCGGCGCGCTGCTCGGCCTCGGCCGGTTCCGCGGACGGAACCTCGTGCTGTCGCTGGTCAACACCGGCATGGGGATCCCGCCGGTCGCGGTCGGTCTCTTCGTGGCGATCCTGGTCTGGCGCAGCGGACCGTTCGGGAATCTCGATTGGTACTGCACGCGGGCCGCGATGGTCGCCGCGCAGTACCTGCTCGCCGCTCCAACGGTCGTCGGGCTGACGGCGATCGCGATCCAGTCAGTCGACCCGATGCTGCGCCTGCAGCTTCTCGCCCTCGGCGCGACGCGCTGGCAGCTGCTCTGGATCCTCGTCCGCGAGACGCGGCTCCTCCTCCTCACGGCCGCGATGGCCGCATTCGGCGCGGTCATCAGCGAGGTCGGCGCATCGCTCATGGTCGGCTGCAACATCAAGGGCGATACCCGCATCCTCACCACGGCCATCGTGCTCGACACGGGCCGCGGTGAGTTCGGCGGCGCGATCGCGCTCGCGATCATCCTGCTCGTAGTGGTGTTCGCGGTGAACGCGCTCACCACCTGGGCGCAGCAGCGGCGGGTCGCATGAGCGTGCTCGAAGCGCGCGATCTGTCGGTCGACCGTGGCGGCCGCGAGGTCGCACGCGCAGACCACCTCGTCCTCGAGGCGGGCGAGACGCTCGCGCTGCTCGGGCCCAATGGCGCCGGCAAGACGAGCCTGCTCCTCGCGCTCGCATCGCTTCTGCCCTCGCGGGGCGAGCTGCTCGCACACGGCGAGCCGATCCGCGATGGGCTTGCTTTCCGGCGGCGGATCGGAGTCGTCTTTCAGCGACCGCTCCTGCTGGATCGCTCCGCGCTCGACAACGCGAGCCTGGGTCTCGCGCTGCGCGGCGTTCCGGGCAAGGCCGCGAAGGAGCGTGCCCGCACCGCGCTCGAGCGACTCGGCATCGCCGGGCTCGCGCAGCGCTCAGCCGGCGGCCTCTCCGGCGGCGAGGCGCAGCGCGTCTCGATCGCCAGGGCCCTCGCGCTGGAACCAGAGCTGTTATTTCTCGACGAGCCGTTCAGCGGGCTCGACGCACCAGCTCGTGATCGACTGATCACCGATCTCGGCCGCGTGCTGCGCGAGAGCGCGCCACGTGTCGCCACGATCCTCGTGACGCACGACCGCGATGAGGCGCTCGCGCTTGCGGACCGCGTCGCGGTCGTGATGGCCGGTCGCGTGCGCCAGCAGGGGCGCGCCGCAGATGTCTTCGCGCGTCCGGCCGACGAGACGGTCGCGGAGTTCGTGGGTGTCGAGAACGTGCTCGCCGCGACCGTCGAGCGCGCCACCGACGAGATCACGACGGTGCGAGTCGGCGCCACGCTCGTCGCCGTGACCGAGCCGCCGCCGACCACGGCCGACGGAGTGCTCCTGCTCATCGCGCCGGACGACGTCGTCATCTCGCGACAGCACGGCAGCTCCAGTGAGCGCAACGCATTCGCCGGGCGGATCACGGCGATCGAGACCATCGGCCGGCGCGTGCGGATCACTTTGGACTGTGGCTTCCCGCTCGTGGCGCACGTGACCCATCAGGCCGCGCGCGAGCTGGCCCTCACGCCGGGTGAGACGGTGACGGCGTCCTTCAAGGCGACCGTCCCGCACCTGCTCGCACGCGGCCGCGGAAACTAGACTCCGCTCGATGCCCACAAGTCCGAGCGCGGCGCGCGCCGCGCGCACGACGCTCACCGTCGACGAGGCCCTCGACCGCATCCTCGCGCGTGTCGCGCCGCTCGAGCCGACCGCCGTGCCGCTCCAGGACGCGCTCGGCACGGTGCTTGCGGAGGACGCGATCGCCGACCGGGATATCCCGCCGTTCCGCAACTCCGCGATGGACGGGTACGCCGTGCGCGGCACCGACGTCCAATGCGAAGGCGCGCACCTCCGTGTGATCGGCGCGGTTGCCGCGGGCGCGATGCCCACCGGGACCGTCGGCGCGGGTGAGGCGATGCGGATCATGACCGGCGCGCCGATGCCCGAGGGCGCCGACACGGTCGTGCGCGTGGAGGACACCGACAACGGGATGGACGTCGTCGCGATCGCCCGCGCGACTCCGACGGGGCTTTCGGTGCGCAATGCGGGTGAAGACCTCCGCCGCGGCGAGGTCGTCGTCGCACGGGGCACGATCCTCCGTCCGGCGGAGCTCGGCGTGCTCGCGTCGATCGGACGCGCGCGCGTCGCGACGATCCGCCGACCCAACGTCGCCATCGTCTCGACCGGCGACGAGCTCGTCGACGTCACCGAGATCCCCGGTCCGGGGAAGATCCGCGACTCCAACCGCTACGCGCTCGCCGGCGCCGTTCGCGCGACCGGCTGCGCCGCGTTCGAGCTCGGCATCGCGCGCGATGAGGAGAGCGACCTGAGGCACGCGTTCGGCAACGCGGCCTTCGGCGATGTGGTCCTCACGAGCGGCGGCGTGTCCGTCGGCGACCACGACCACGTGAAGCCGGTCGTCGATGCGATGGGCTCGATGGACTTCTGGTCGATCGCGATCCGCCCGGGCCGGCCGCTCGCGTTCGGCGAGCTGCGAACCAAGCGCGGTGTCGTGCCGATCTTCGGCCTGCCCGGCAACCCGGTCTCGGCGCTCCTCACCTTCGAGCTCTTCGTGCGTCCCGCCCTCCTGAAGATGGCCGGCCGGACGAAGCTGCACCGGCCACGCGCCACGGCCACGCTCGTCGATCGCGTCGAGAAGCCGACGGGGCTGCGCATGTTCGCGCGCGGCATCTACGACCGCGAGCGCGGCACGGTGCGGTCCACGGGCCCGCAGGGCTCCGGCATCCTGCGCTCGATGTCCCTCGCCAACTGCCTCATCGACCTTCCCGCGGCGCCGGCGTCGGCCGAGCCCGGCGAGACGGTGACCGTGATCCTCACCGACCAGCCGGAGGAACATTAGGTGCCGGCGAAGAAGAAGCTGACGCACATCGACGCGAAGGGCGCCGCGCGCATGGTGGACGTGAGCGCGAAGCCGGCGACGGATCGGCGGGCGACCGCGCGGGGCAGGCTGCTCCTGTCGCGCTCGACGCTCGACCTGGTGAAGGAGGGGCGCACGCCGAAGGGCGATGTGCTCGCCGCGGCGCGCATCGCCGGGATCATGGCCGCGAAGCGGACGCCGGACCTCATCCCGCTCGCGCATCCCCTGCCGCTCTCGCACGCTTCCGTCGAGCTCACCTTCGCGCGGGACGGCATCGAGATCGAGGCGACCGTGGGAACGACCGCGCCGACGGGCGTCGAGATGGAGGCGCTCACGGCCGTCGTCGTGGCGGGCCTCACCCTGTACGACATGCTCAAGGCGATCGAGCGCGGTGCCCGGCTCACCGATGTGCGCCTGGTCGCAAAGAGCGGCGGCCGAAGCGGGGAGTACCGCGCGTCGTGACCGCGGTCCGCGTGGCGCTCATCACCGTGAGCACGAGAGGCGCCGCGGGCACGCGCGCGGACGAGAGCGGACCGGCGATGCGCGAAGTCCTGACCGCCGCGGGTCACGAGGTCGTGTCCGCCGCGCTGGTGCCCGACGACGTGGCAAAGGTCGCGAACGCGATCCTCGAGGCCGTGCGCGCCGGCGCAAACGTCGTGCTGACGAGCGGCGGCACGGGCCTCTCGCCGAACGACGTGACGCCCGAGGCGACGCGGCGCGTCATCGATCGTGAGGTGCCGGGCATCGCCGAGGCGCTGCGCGCGCGTTCCCTCGCGAGGACGCCGCACGGGATGCTCTCACGCGGCGTCGCCGGCGCGGTCGGTGCCTCGCTGGTGGTGAACCTTCCCGGCTCGCCGCGCGCGGTGCGGGAGTCGCTCGAGGTCCTGCTGCCGGTCCTGCCGCACGCGACCGAGCTCCTCGCCGGCGAGAGCGGCGAGACCGGTCACGCGCGCGGCCATCCACCGGCGTGAGGCGATGAAGCTCGCGGTCAGCCCGGAGGTCGCGTCGGCTGTCGCCGGGAGGCGTGCGGTCGTCGCGCTCGAGTCCACGGTCATCGCGCACGGGCTTCCGCGTCCGATGAACCTCGAGACCGCGCGGGCGATGGAGGAGGAGATCCGCTCGTCCGGCGCCATCCCCGCGACGATCGCCATCGCCGACGGCACGGCGGTCGTGGGCGCGGACGAGGCCCTGCTCGCACGTCTCGCGAACGACCGCGACGTGGCCAAGGTCAGCCTGCGCGATATCGCCCCGCTCCTCGCGCGGCGTGGCATCGGCGCGACGACGGTCGCCGCGACGATCGAGATCGCGGCGCGCGCCGGGATCATGGTCATGGCGACCGGCGGCATCGGCGGCGTGCACCGCGGCGCGGAGCGGACCTTCGACGAGTCGGCGGACCTCGGGGCGCTCGCACGGAACGCCGTGTGCGTGGTGTGCGCAGGCGCGAAGCTCGTGCTCGACCTCGCGCTCACGCTCGAGCGGCTCGAGACGCTGGGCGTGCCCGTGGTCGGGTACGGCACGGATGAATTCCCCGCGTTCTACGTGCGCTCGAGCGGCCTGCCGGTGCCCTACCGCGCGGACGGCGCTCTGGCCGCCGCGCGCATCGCGCGTGAGCAGCTCGCCCGCGGCGCCGGCCTGGTCGTCGCGGTGCCGATCGCCGCGGCCGACGGGCTCGATCGCACGCTGGCGGAGGCCGAGGTCGCTCGGGCCGTCGCCGCCGCGGAGGAAGCTGGCATCCGTGGTGCAGCGCTGACCCCATTTCTGCTCGGCGCGCTCAGGGAGGCCACCAGCGGGCGCAGCCTGCGCTCGAACGTGAGCCTCCTGCGGCAGAACGCGCGGGTCGCGGCGCAGATCGCGCTAGCGCTGGCGACCTAACGCCGCTTCGATCTGATCGAGGTGCTCGGCGCGGTGCTCGGCCCGGAGCGGGTTCACCAGGCTCGTCGGATCGGCCGGCCAGGTGCGTTCCGGTGGGAGCGACGCGATGCCGGCGTCGGCCTCCTCGGCAAGACGGAGCGCGAGGAGCGCGGCCTCACGCGGCGGGATGGCGTGGACGAAGGGCCGCAGCGAGTCGTTGATCCAGGTCACGTCGTCGGGCTCGACGTCCGATGGCGAGAACGGGGTGCCGCTGCGCAGCCGGTCCGACAGCCAGCGGTTACGCGCATCCCAGGACGCGATGTGCCGAGGAGGGCGGCCACGGTCCAGTGCTCGTTCACCGTGCGGCGCATCAGCGGGCATGCGGACCTCCCGACGTGTCAGCGGCGTGGGTCGAAGCCGAGTGTCTCGCGCATGCGCACGTAGCCGCCGACGGATTCGCGGTAGAGCAGGCCGACAAGCGCTCCATCCGCGATGACCGGCACGAGGGGCGAATCAGGGCCGAAACGGTCGAGCGCGACCGCGAGGTCGTCGGCCGGCGAGACCGACGCGAGGTCGCTCGCCGGCGTCATGACCGCCTCCACCTTGGTCATCGGCCACTCGGTCTGCTCGACCTTGCGCAGGTCCGCGATCGTGACGAGCCCGATGAAGCGGCCGCCATCGACGACCGGGATCGCGCGCAGGTTTCGCGGCAGGACGTAGTCGCGCACGAGCGTCCCGACGCTCATGCCGCTGGACACGGGCACGTATTCCGTGGTCATGAGCTGTGACACGCGCGCACCGCTGACCGCGCGCGCGACCTGCTCCTGCTGCAGCGTCTGGGTGGCGGCGCCGTACAGGAAGTACGCGATGAGCCCCATCCACAGACCGCCTGCGTCCCCGGTGATCACGCGGTATCCGGCCCAGGCGACGAACAAGCCTGCGACGACCTGACCACCACGGCCCGCGATGTGCGTCGCCGTCGCGCGGTCGCGCCGGAGCCCCCAGATGATCGAGCGGAGCACGCGACCTCCGTCGAGCGGGAAACCGGGGATGAGGTTGAAGACCGCGACGGCGATATTCACGTAGCCGAGGTAGCCGGTGACCGCCTCGACCGGTTGGAGGCTCGGCGCCTGCGCGAGCGAATCGGTGACGAGCTGCGAGAGCTCGAGACTCACGCCGCCGATGACCAGGCTCGTGGCCGGGCCGGCGATGGCCATGAAGAATTCGGCCCTCGCGCTCGGCGGCTCCTTCGTAAGGGAAGCCACGCCGCCGAGAAGGAAGAGCGTGATCGACGAGACGGACATCTTGAAGCGGCGGGCCACGAGGGCGTGCGCGAACTCGTGCAGGACGACACTGGTGAAGAACAGCAGGGCGGTGATCGCGGCCACGATGATCGTCTTCTGCTGCGACCAGGCCGGGTAGTTGAACGGGAAGACCTGATCCGCCAGTGAGAACGTGACGAGCAGGAAGATGAGGATCCAGGAGAGGTGCACGCGCACATCGATGCCGAGGATGCGCGCGATGCGGAAGGAGCCGGGCACACGGCGAGCATATCGGCTGCGATACTTGAGACGAGTGACCGTTTGACCGACACGACCGCCTCGCGATTCGGGGAGCTCGAGCTCCATCCCGACGTCGCCCGCGCCATCGACGAGCTTGGCTTCATGGCGCCGACGCCGGTCCAGGCGCAGGCCATCCCGATCCTCCGAGCGGGCCGGGACCTTCTCGCGCAGGCGCAGACCGGCACCGGGAAGACCGCGGCGTTCGCGATCCCGATCATCGAGCGGGTCGACCCGAACGAGAAACGGCCGCAGGCGCTCATCATCGTCCCGACACGCGAGCTCTGCGTCCAGGTCACGCGCGAGTTCGGCGTGATCGGCAAGTACCGGCACGCGCACGAGGTCGCGATCTACGGCGGCGTCCCCTACGGACCGCAGGAGCGCGCCCTCGCGCGCGGCGCGCAGATCGTCGTCGGCACACCCGGTCGCCTGCTCGATCACATCGAGCGCGGCACGCTGAAGCTCGATGGCGTCCGGATCGCCATCCTGGACGAGGCCGACCGGCTCCTCGACATGGGTTTCGCTCCGGATGTGCGGAAGCTGCTGCGCCTGGTGCCGAAGCAGCGGCAGACCGCGCTCTTCTCGGCCACGCTCACGATCGAGATCCGCGATCTCGCGTATCGCTTCACCAACGAGCCCGCGCAGATCGCCATCGATCCGGACCACCGCACCCAGGATTCGGTCGAGCAGGTGTACGTCGAGGTGCTCGAGGACGACAAGCCGCGCGTGCTCGAGGAGCTGCTGCGACGCTGGGAGACCGAGCAGGTCCTGATCTTCCGGCACACCAAGCGCGGCGTCGACCGTCTTCTGGAGACCCTGCAGCGCCGCAGGCACGATGTCGCCGCTATCCACGGCGACCTCACGCAGCGTGAGCGCGAGCGCACACTCGACAAGTTCAAGAGCGGTGAGATCAAGATCCTCGTCGCGACGAACCTCGCCGCGCGCGGCCTGCACATCGAGGACATCAGCCACGTCGTGAACTACGACCTTCCCGAGGACGCCGAGACGTTCACCCACCGCATCGGCCGCACCGGTCGCGCCGGCGAGACCGGCGTCGCCGTGACGTTCGTCGGCGAGTGGGATTTCGAGGAGTTCGAGCATCTGCGTCAGAAGGCCGGCGTCCCGTTCCGCCGCGAGGTGCTGGAGCTCTACGGCCGCTAGGGTGGCGAAGGACTGCGTCTTCTGCGCGGTGGTCGCGGGCGCGGAGCACAACGCCGTGTATCGCGACGACGACGTCGTCGCCTTCCTCGACCACGCGCCGGTCATCAAGGGCCACACCCTGGTGGTGACGACGAAGCACTACGACACGCTCGACGACCTGCCGGATGGCGCGCTCGTGCCGCTCTTCGCGACCGTGCGGCGCGTCTCGATCGCCCTGCAGCAGACGCTCGGCGCGGAAGGATCGCTCACGCTGTCCAACACACGCATCAGCCAGAGCGTCCCGCACGTCCACGTACATGTCGTGCCGCGTCGCAAGGGCGACAGCCTGTTCACGCCGGGCCGCACGCTCTGGATGCGACAGCGCTACGCCGAGGGCGAGGCCGAGGAGATCGCCGCGAAGCTGCGGAGCGCGCTCGCGAAGGGTTAGGTCAGCCGACCACCTCACGGATCACCCCGTCCCACAGCGGCGTCATGAGGCCGAGCGATTCCTGATCGATGCGCTCGTTGTTGCCGTGGAACAGCTTCGCGAACTCGCCGAACGGGATCCTCTCGCTCATGAGTCCGTACCCATACGCCACGACGCCCTTTCGCCGGAAGAACCGCGAGTCGGTCGCGCCGACGATGAGGAAGGGAACGGTGGTCGAGGTCGGGATGAGCCGCTGCGTCACCCTGGTCAGGGCATCCCAGAGCGGCGTGTCGATCGGGGACGACGATGCGGGATTGCTGCCCTCGGCCAGGATCTCGACGTCCTTCCAGAGGTCCCCCGCGGCGTCGCGCAGCATCGCGCGCACGCCCTCCCCGTCGTCGCCGGGCATGGTGCGGATGTCCACGTCCACGTCGGCGCTGTCGGGGATCACGTTCACCTTCACGCCGGCGTGGGCGATGTTCGGCGACAGAGTGGTGCGCGTGGCCGCGTACATCATGCGGTCCGTGCCGGCGGGCATGCGATCGAGCGCGGCATCGAACGTCGCCGGCGTCGTGAGCGCGATGCGCTCGACGGTCGACAGGTCGATGCTCCCGACGAACGTCTTCCAGAGCTCCTGAAGATGCAGCGGCGCCTTGTACCTGGCGATACGTGTGATGAGCTCGGAGGCCTTCACCAGCGCGTTGTCCGACTTGTACGGCATCGAGCCGTGGCCCGGAGTGCCCTTCACGCGCAGTTGTGTCCACTGCGAGCCCTTCTCCGCGGTCATGATCGGCAGCTTCGCGCCCTTCCCGATCGGGAAGCGCGTGCCGCCGAACTCGGTGACGAGGTAGTCGCTCTTCACCTCGTCCCAGGCGTTCTCGGTGAGCCACTGCGCGCCGTGCGTGCCGAGCGCCTCCTCATCGGCAACGGCGGAGTAGATGAGCGTGCCCTTCGGACGGAATCCACCGGTGAGGAGCGCCTTGAGCGCGACGGCCATCGACGCGGTGACGTCGAGCATGTCGATCGCGCCGCGGCCCCACACCTCGCCGTCGATGAGCTCGCCGCCGAATGGGTCGTGGCGCCAGCCCGAGCGCGTGACCGGAACGACGTCGGTGTGCCCCATGAGGTGGAGGCTCGGCGCGGTCTTGTCGGAGCCCTCGATGCGCAGCACGAGGCTGCCCCGACCGGGTGAGGGCTCGTAGCGCTTCATCTCCACGCCTGGTGTCCGCAGATACGCCTCGAGCGTGTCGACACTGCGCATCTCGTGACCCGACTCGGGTGTGCCGTCGTTCACGCACTCGTTGCGGATGAGGTGTTGGAGGAGGTCGGTGGTCTCGTCGACCTGCGTCGCCATTCCTCCCGACTATGCCACGGCTGGCTTCGCGAGCTCGGCGCGCACCTTTTTGGCCGCTTCGACGACGACGCGGCACTTGTCCAGTGACTCCTCCACGGTGCGCGTCTTCAGTCCGCAGTCCGGATGCGGCAGCAGCCGCTCCGCCGTGACGTACTTCAGTCCCTTGCGGATGCCTTCGGCGGCCTCGTCGACCGTCTCCAGCCGGTGCGAGTGCACGTCGACGACACCGATGGCCAGTTCCTTGGTGAACGGGTCCTTGTCGAAGAGCCGCAGCCAGCGGTACTCGTAGTTGTGCATCGCGAGGTCGAGCTGATCGACCGGAAGCTCGAGCACCTTCGGGTAGATCGCGGCGAAGTCGCCGTAGCAGATGTGCGAGATCGTCTTTGCTTTCAGGTTCTGCGTCACCACGCCCATCGCCTCGATGGCGATGTCCAGCTCCTCCGGACGTGCGTGGATCGCGGGCTCGTCGATCTGGATGTAGGTCGCCCCGGCGCGCTCGAGATCCTCGGCCTCCGCTCTCACGACCTCGGCCAGCGCGAGGGCAGCGTCGCGCCGCGTCCGGTACGCCTCGTTGTATGACCAGTCGAGCATCGTGTACGGGCCGGTGAGCATGCCCTTCACCGGCCGCGACGTGAGCGACTGCGCGTACCGGAACCAGTCGACGGTCATCGGCTTCGGACGCGAGACCTTCGAGGCGATGACCGGCTTGTGGTAGTAGCGATTGCCGTACGAGCGCACCAGGCCGCCGATGGTGAAGCCGTCGAGTCGCTCCGCGAAGTACGCGACCATGTCGCCGCGATACATCTCGCCGTCGACGAGGATGTCGAGCCCGATGTCCTCCTGGCGGCGGATCCACTCCAGGGTGGCCTTCTTCTCGAGATCGGCCAGCTCCGTGTCGGAGACCTTGCCGCGCGCGTTCGCGTTGCGCGCCTTCTGCAGGTAGTCGGGCTTCCCGAACGATCCGACCGTCGTGGTCAACAGGATGCCGGTCATGAGCGCACCCCCCCCAGTGAACGCGCCGCGTCCGTGAGTGCGCCGAGCTTGCGCACCGCGACGTCGTGCGGCAGGTATTCGAGGCCGGTGGTGGGCGAGAGCCAGAGACGGTCCGCGGGCACGTGCTTGAGCGCGGCCTCCACCAGCTCGCCCAGCTCGCGCGGTGTCTCGACCCGCGTGTTGCGCGCATCGACGATGCCGAGCACGACGATCTGTTTCACCGCCCCCAGACGATCGATGGCCTCGGCTGAACGTTCGCGACTCCGTACGTCAAGGCCGACTTGAGCTACTGGAAAGCTCGCCAGAGCTTCCACGAGATCGGTGCTTGGAAAGAAGTACGGATAGAGCGCCAGCGCGACACCGGCCTTCGCCAGACGCTCGAATGCCGCGCGCGCGAGGTCGACGTGCTCGGGGTGCGCGGCGAGCGCAGGCTCCTCGACGTCGACGAGCGTCGCGCCGGCGGCGCGAACACCGCGGAGCTCGGACGCGAGCGCGTCGGCGACCGCGAGCGTGCGCGCGGCGAGATCCCGATAGTGCGTGTCCTGCGCGGTGAGCGTCGCGAAGGTGAGCGGTCCGCAGATCGCTGCCTTCAGGTCGCGCGTGGCGATCGCCTTCGCCTTCGCGAAGTCCGCCACGAGCGTCCGGCCGTCGCTCTCGATCGGCCCGCTGATCACCGGCTGCCGGAAGTAGGTGTTGTTGTCGTAGAAGCGCTCGAGCGGGCCGCGCTCGCAGTTGCGCCACGACTTCGCGAACGGCGCGAGCAGATCGTCCCAGCGGACCTGGCCGTCGTTCACGACGTCGACCCACGCGGCCTCGATCTCGCCGATCGCCCACGCGGTGGTCAGGTCAAGCTGTCCGGCGATGCCGGCCTCATCGAGCTCGCCGCGATCGAGCCGATGCAGCGCGCGACGCAGGTCCTGATGCTCGTCCGAGATCTTCGGGTACGCGCCCACCACGGTCGTCTTCATGGGGTCTTCGACTCCTTCAGTTTCGGTCGCGGGTACAGGCCGGCGGCCTGCACGACCTTCGTCACGCCCTCCGGCCACTCGATCGCGTAGAGATGCACGCCGCCCACACCGGGAAGGGCGCGCAACGATCGCACCATCTCGACCGCGAGCGCGACGCCCTCCGCCTCCTGGTCCTCGGCCTTCCCCAGACGCTCGATGACCGCAGGTCCGATCGTGAGCCCGGGCACCTGCGCGAGGCGCTCCGCCTGCTCCGCGGAGCGGAGCACCAGGACACCCGCGAGGATCGTGACCTGGCGCCCGGCGAGACGGCGCACCTCGGCCAGCCACTGGCTGAACGCGGCGAGATCGAACACCGGCTGGGTCTGCAGGAAGTCCGTCCCGGCGCCGATCTTCTCGACGGTCTTCCTCAGGTCCGCCTCCATCGGCTTTGTGAACGGCGAGGCGGTCGCGCCGATGGCGTACCGCGGCGGCTGCTTCATCTCGTCGCCGGAGAGGAACTGCGCCCGGTCACGCATGGCGACCGCCATCTTCACCAGGCCGATCCCGTCGAGGTCCCTCACGTTCACCGCGTCGGGGTGGTTTCCCTGCTTGGGATCGTCGCCGCTCATGAACAGGAAGTGCTCGAGGCCGAGCGCCGACGCGCCGAGCAGGTCGGCCTGCAGCGCGATGCGATTGCGGTCGCGTCCGGTCATCTGGACGATCGGCTCGACCCCCGTCTCGCGCACGATCACGGCCGCGGGGATCGCCGCCATCGCCACGACCGCGCGGTTGCTGTCGGTGACGTTCACCGCATCGACGTACCCCTTGAGCACGCCCGCGCGCCGGCGCACGACGGACGCCGCCGCGGACTTCGGGGGGTTGAGCTCGGCCGTGACGACGAACTCGCCACGCCGGAGCAGCTCGGTGAACGTGCTCAAGACCGTGTGACCGCCTCTCTCATCTTTCCCGCATGGGACGGAAGTGGCACCAAGCGGGTCTCCGCCGGTTGCCGAGGCTTCATCGGGCCGTTTCCCTCAGCCTCTCTGGATGAAAGGGATCGCGTCTGAAGTTTCGCGTGATGCTAGCACGTACACTCGGTCGCGCCCATGACGCAACGACTCGTCGACCTCACGCTGCGCGCCTTCAGTGACGAACTCGCCTCCGACGCGCCGGTCCCCGGCGGCGGCAGCGCGGCCGCGTATGCCGGCGCGATGGGCGCGGCGCTGGCGGCGATGGTCGCGCGCATCGCGGCGAAGAAGAGCGAGGACGAATCCCTGCGCGACTACATCGGCGAGGTCGACAACCTGCGCGCCGATTTCGTGCGGCTCGTGGACGACGACAGCGCGGCGTACGCGCGCGTTGCCGAAGCGATGAAGCTTCCGCGCGCGACGGACGACGAGAAGAAGGTGCGCTCGGAGCGGGTGCAGGCAGCACTGCTGGCCGCCTCGCGCGTGCCGCTGGAGATCGCGAAGACCAGCCGCCGCCTGCTCGACGCCTGCGAGCGCGGCCTGCCGAAGGCACCGTCCGCGGCGGTCTCGGACGTGGGCGTGGCCGCGATGCTGTCGGATGCCGCGCTCCGGGGGGCCGCGATGAACGTGATGATCAATCTCTCGTCGCTCAAGGACCGCGCCCAGGTGAAGGCGCTCTCGGAGGACCTCGACCGCGCGATCGAGGGCGCCGACGCGCAGCGAAAGAGGATCACCGACTTCGTCGAGTCGCGCATCGCGCGCTGATGCGGCTGCTCCATGGGCGGCCGCTCGCCGAAGACGTGAACGCGCGCACGCGCGAGCGGATCGCCGAGCTCGCCGCGCGCGGCGTGCGGCCACAGCTCGCGATCGTCTCCGCCGGCATCGATCCCGCGGCGAGCACCTACCAGGAGCGGCTCGTCCGCTCGGGGAAGCATCTGGGCATCGACGTGCGTGTCGACGCGCTCCCGAGCGGGACCAGCGAGGAGACGCTCGCGACGCACCTGCGCGCGCTCGGCGCGGACCGTGCGGTCCACGGCATCCTGCTGCTGACGCCCCTCCCCGCACCGCTGGACGAAGCGCGCCTCGTCGATCTCATCGCGCCCGCGAAGGACGTCGAGGGCGTGCACCCGTACAACGTCGGATTGCTCAAGGCCGGCCGCCCGCGCTTCGTGCCGTCGACGGCCGAGGCCATCCTCGAGCTGCTCAAGTTCCACGCCGTGCCGCTCCGCGGCGCGAAGGCCGTGGTGATCGGACGCAGCTCCGTCGTCGGCCGCCCCACGGCGACGCTGCTCCTGAACGCGGATGCGACGGTGACCGTCGCGCACAGCAAGACGCCCGACGTCGCCGCGCTCACGCGCGCGGCGGCGATCGTGGTCATCGCCGTCGGGCGCGAGCGTTACCTCACCGGCGACATGCTCTCGCCCGGCGCGACGGTGATCGACGCCGGGATCAACGTGACCCCGGCCGGCATCGTCGGCGACGCCGATGTCGAGAGCGTGTCCGGCGTCGCGGGCGCGCTCAGCCCGGTGCCCGGCGGACTCGGCGCCGTGACCACCGCCCTCCTGCTGCGCAACGTCGTGAGCGCCGCGGAGGAGCAGAGTCGCGCCTAGCGCGGCGGCGTAGCGCGGCGGCATGCCGCTCCGGCACGGCGCGGTGTCATAGCGCCGGGCGGAGAGCCGCACTCGAGCTCCGCCGCACACGCGCTAGAGGCGCACCACCGGCGGATGCGCCGGATCCTCGAAGTGCTGGGTGTTGATGAAGCGGACCTTCCCCATGCGGCCGTCGAGGAGCACCGAGTTCGTGCGGGCGCCGTGCGCGAAGAAGCGCACGCCCTGCAGGAGCTCGCCGTCGGTCACGCCGGTCGCCACGAAGCGGATGTCCTTCCCGCTCGCGAGGTCCTCGGTGCGATAGATCCGGTCCTCGTCCGTGATGCCCATCGTCATCGCGCGCGCGCGCTCAGCGTCGTTCCGGAACCGCAGGCGTCCGAGGATCTCGCCGCCGATGCACTTGAGCGCCGCCGCCGCGAGGACGCCCTCCGGCGCGCCGCCGCTGCCCATGACCGCGTGCAGGTTCGTGCCGGCGACGGCGACCGAGAGCGCCGCGATCACGTCGCCGTCCTCGATGAGGTGGATGCGCGCACCGGCTTCGCGGACGTCCTTGATGAGCTTCTCGTGGCGGGGGCGGTCGAGGATGACCACGGTGAGGTCGCGGACCTCGCGGCCAAGGGACCGCGCCACGATCCTCAGGTTCTCGGCCACCGGCCGGTCGAGGTCGACCTTGCCCTTGGCCGGCGGGCCGACGACGAGCTTCTCCATGTACGTGTCTGGCGCGTGCAGCAGGCCGCCGGGCTCGGAGACCGCCAGCACCGCGATGGCGTTGGGGCGGCCCTTCGCGACGAGGTTGGTGCCCTCGAGCGGATCGACGGCGATGTCCACCATCGGGCCGTCGCCGCGCCCGACCTTCTCGCCGATGAAGAGCATCGGCGCCTCGTCGCGCTCGCCCTCGCCGATCACGATCGTGCCGTTGAACGCGGACTCGTCCATCGCCTTGCGCATCGCCTCGACCGCCGCCTGATCGGCCCGCGTGGTGTCGCCATGACCGAGCCAGTGCGCGGCGGCGACCGCGGTGGCCTCGGTGATGCGCACGAGCTCGATGCTCGAGCTGCGAACCAACGGGATGGCTGCGCCCATCGCGCTACACGCTAGCCACTTCGCCGCGCGCGCGCCATGACCAGCCGCGCCGCGGCAGCCTCGATGCGCGGCAGCGGATCGCGCATCGCGGCGTCACGATCCTCCGCGGTCGCGGCGAGGGTCTCGATCCGCTCGATCCCCGCGTCGCGCATCGTCTCGTGACCGTCCCCGAGCTCGCCGGCGACCGCGACCACCGGCACGCCGCGTCTGCGCGCGGCGACCGTCACGGCATGCGTGAGCTTGCCGTAGATGCTCTGGCCATCGATGCGACCCTCCCCGGTGATCACGAGCGCCGCACGGTCGAGCCGGCGCTCGAAGCCGACCGCCTCGAGCACCAGCTTCGCGCCGGAGACGAGACGCGCGTCGAGGAAGGCGAGCAGGCCGGCGCCGAGCCCGCCCGCGGCGCCCGCGCCAGGCACGTCGCGGATGGAGCGGCCCACGAACCGCTCGATCACGTCGGCATACCGCGCGAGCGCGGCATCAAGCTCGCGGGCCGTTGCGGGATCCGCCCCCTTCTGGGGACCGAACACCGCGCTCGCGCCCTCAGGTCCGAGCAGTGGATTGCGCACGTCGCACGCGACTTCGATCGCCGGACGGACCAGGCGCGGGTCGGTCTGACCATCGATGCGCGCAAGACGAGCGAGCGCCGCCCCGCCCTCGGGAAGGTCCGCGCCGCTTCGGTCGAAGAAGCGATAGCCGAACGCGCGCGCCATGCCCGCGCCGCCATCGTTCGTCGCGCTCCCGCCGATGCCGATCACGATGCGGTGCGCGCCGGTCATCGCGGCGGCGAGGATGAGCTCGCCGGTGCCGCGGGTCGACGTGATACGTGGATCGCGCTCGCTCTCACGCAGGAGCGGCAGGCCGTTGGCCGTGGCCATCTCCACGACCGCGGTGGTGCGATCGCCGAGGACGCCCCACTCCGCGTCGATCTCGCGCAGCAGCGGGTCGTGGACCCGGGCCCGCCGAAGCTCACCCCGGGTCGCGGAGACGAGCGCGCGCACCGTGCCCTCGCCGCCATCGGCGAGCGGCAGCTCGACCACCTCCGCATCGGGCCAGGCCGAGCGCACGCCGCGCGCGATCGCCGCGGCCACCGCGACCGCGTCGGCGCTTCCTTTGAACGACTGAGGGGCGATGAGGACCCGCGGCGCGACGCGCTCGGGCACGCGGGGAATGATATGGAGGCGACGGAACGTTCATCGGTCGTGCCCCTAAAATCGTTCCACAGGTGACCCTCTCCACGAGCCCGGACGCGGGCTGTACCGCGCGCGAGCCCCGAGAGGTCTCTCCGGCGTGGGCCGCGATCGCGGCACGGCGATCGCCCACTTCCATCTTCCTCACGCCGGAGTGGATCGCGGTGGCGCGCGCGCACGAGACGACGGAGCCCATCACCCTGGCCGCCGGCGAGCCCCCCTACGCGATCGCGGCGCTCGCGCGTGCGTCGGACGGCACCATCCGTTTCGCGGGCGGCGAGCTCACCGACGAACAGGACGTCATCGCGGCGCCCGCCGAGGGGCACACCGCGGCGGTCGCGGTGGCGCGGTGGATCGCGGACGAGCGGCCGCCACGCGTCCTGCTCGAGTACGTGCCCGACGACACCCCGACACTCGACGTGTTCGCGGCGGCCCTCGCGGCGAGCGGCTACCGGGTGGAGCGCGAGCGGCTGGTGACGAGCCCGCGGGTCGCGCTCGCGGAGAGCTTCGACGCGTACGTGCAGGGCCTTGGCAAGAAGGAGCGCCATGAGCTGCGCCGCAAGCTGCGTCGCTTCGAAGGCGTGCCGGGCACCGGTTTCCGGTGGGCCGAGGAGCGCGAGCGGCCAGCGGTACTGGATCGCTTCTTCGCGCTGCATCGCCTGTCGAAGGGCGACAAGGCTGCCTTCATGACTGGCGAGACCGAGCGGTTCTTCCGCGACGTCAGCGACGCGCTCGCGCCGCTCGGCCGCCTGCGCCTCGGCGTCGTGTCCGCGCACGGCGAGGACGCCGCAGTGCTCTTCGGGTTCGCCTACGGCCACACCCTGGCGCTGTACAACGCCGCGTACGATCCCGCGCTCAGCAGCCTGTCGCTCGGGATCGCGAGCCACGCGTTCGCGATCCGCGACGCGATCGCGCAGGGCTTCAGGGTGTACGACCTCCTGCGCGGGGACGAGCCGTACAAGTACGACCTCGGCGCGGTCGACCGGTGGCTGTGGCGGCTCGAGGCCACGCGGATATGACACGCGTCGCGATGGTGTCGGTGCACGCGTGCCCGCTCGCCAAGCTCGGCGGCCGCGACTCCGGCGGCATGAACGTCTACGTCCGCGAGCTCGCCCGCGAGCTCGGACGGCGCGGTATCGAGGTCGACGTCTTCACCCGCTGGCGCGAGAAGGATGACCCGCAGATCCAGTCACTCGGCGAGAACGCCCGCGTGATCCATATCGCCTGCGGCCCGATGGGGTACTGGCCGAAGATGGACGTGTACGAGCACCTCGACGAGTTCACGGCGAAGCTCGACGAGTACGTGACCGCACAGGGCAGGACCTACGACCTCATCCACTCGCATTACTGGCTCTCGGCGGAGGTCGCGCGCGCGCTCGCGCCGAAGTGGCGCGTGCCGCGCGTCCAGATGTTCCACACGCTCGGTCTGGTCAAGCGCGAGGTCATGGACGAGGACATCGACGGCGAGAGCGACGTGCGTGTCGCGATCGAGAGACGCGCGGTGCGCGAGTCGGCCGCGGTGACCGCGGCGAGCCAGATCGAGGTCGGCGAGCTGCTCGACCTATACGACGCCGACCGTGCGAAGCTGCACATCATCCCGTGTGGCGTCGATCCGAGCGTGTTCCGCCCGATGCGCCAGGTCGACGCGCGTGAGGCGCTCGGCAGGGATCAGTGCGAACGCATCGTGCTCTTCGTGGGCCGGATCGAGCAGATCAAGGGCGTCGACGTGCTCCTCCGCGCTTTGGGACTGCTCTTCTTCCGCCATCCGGAGTTCCGCAACGACGTGTGCCTCCTCGTGGTCGGCGGTGCGCTCGATCCGAACGACGACGCGCCCGAGACCGAGAAGCTCCACGAGCTCCGGCGCCTCGTCCACCAGCACCGGATGGAGGCGAACGTGTCATTCGTCGGCTCGATGGACCAGCAGCGGCTCGCGCTCTTCTACGCAGCAGCCGACGTCTGCGCCGTCCCCTCGCTCACCGAGTCGTTCGGCCTCGTGGCCCTCGAGGCGATGGCCTGCGGAACGCCGGTCGTCGGCACCCGCGTCGGCGGCCTGCAGACGCTCATCGAGGATGGCGAGTCCGGGCTGCTCGTGCCGGCCGGCGACTACCAGGCGCTCGCGGAGTCGATCGCGCGGGTCCTGACCGACCATCGTCTGCGCATGCACCTGGCGCACGGCGCACGCGATCGCGCCGAGCACTTCACCTGGCGCAGCGTCGGCGACAAGGTCGAGGCGCTGTACGCGAAGATCCTCGCGGACGCGAAGACGACGGTGGAGGCGTAAGCGTGCCCGACGCAACGTTCCCGATCCCGAAGCGCGCCATGGCCATCTACGCGCATCCCGACGACGTCGACTTCGGCTGCTCCGGCACGCTGGCGTCGTGGATCGAGCGCGGCACGCACGTCACCTACTGCATGATCACGAGCGGGCAGAAGGGCACGCACGACCCGAAGATGTCGCCGCGAGCGATGGCCCGTATGCGCGAGCGCGAGCAGCGGGCGGCCGGGGCGGCGATCGGCGTGAAGGGCTTCGTGTTCCTCGGCCACGAGGACGGTGAGCTCGAGGTCTCGATGAAGCTTCGCGAGGAGGTCTGCCGCGTCATCCGCGAGCACAGGCCCGACCTCGTCTTCACCAACGACCCGTGGGGCCACTACCAGATCCACCCTGACCACCGCGTGGCCGGCTGGAGTGGGCTCGACGGGGTCATCGCCGCGCGCGATCACCTCTTCTTCCCGCATCACCTTCGCGACGGCAAACTGAAGAAGCACCGCGTCTCACGCGTGCTGCTCTTTGGTTCGCGCGAGCCGAACATCTGGTTCGACATCAGCGGGACCCTGGACAAGAAGATAAGGGCGCTGCAGTCGCACGAGTCACAGGTCGGCGGGCGCGCGGACTTCCCCGACCGCATGCGTGCCATGGCCGGGAATACCGGCCGCGCGTGGGGCCTGCCTGCGGCGGAGCAGTTCCGCTACCTCGAGCTCGCCTAGAACCGGCGCGTACCCTCACGCGGTGACGGACGAGATCCCGCTCGGCGGCAATCTGAACGACGCAGTGCGCATCGGTGACACGGTGCATCGCCGCTCCGGTCCGTACACGCCGGCGGTGCACTCTCTCCTCCGCTTCCTCGAGCGCGCCGGCTTCGAGGCGCCGCGCGTCGTCGGTATGGACGCGCAGGGGCGCGAGGTGCTCCGCTTCATCCCGGGCGTGGCGCACAACGGGACGTCCGGTCCTGTGCCCGATCATGTCTTGACCGAGGCACGCGTCGTGGAGGCCGCCACTCTCCTGCGTCGGTACCACGACGCCGTCGCGGGCTTTCGGCCCGCCCCGAACTCCAGGTGGCGGCTCGTCGCGCCGACGCCGTACGAGCTGATCTGTCACAACGATTGGGCGCCGTGGAACGCGCTGTTGCGCGAAGGGCGTGTCGCGGTGATGCTCGATTGGGATCTCGCCGGACCGGGATCGCGGCTCTGGGACATCGCCAACGGCATCTACTGCTGGGCGCCGCTCTTCGGCAGGGAGTTCACGACATCGGTCGGCGAGTGCGCACGCCGCGCGCGCCTCTTCCTCGACGCCTACGGTCTGGAGGACCGCTCCGAGCTCCTGCTCACGCTGCGGACGCGCCTCGATCACGTCGGGCGATTCATCCAGCGCGAGGCCGACACGGGGGACATCGGGATGAAGCGGCTCGTGGAGATGGGCGTGCCCAAGAACATGAGCGAGCGCGACGTCCGAGACCTGGACGAGCACTGGTCGACGCTGGCGCGCGCGCTCTAGCCCTTAGTGCTTGAAGTGCCGGCGCCCGGTGAAGAGCATCGCCATGCGGTGCCGGTTCGCGGTGTCGATCATCATCGCGTCGCGTAGCGAGCCGCCGGGCTGGATGATCGCGGTCACGCCCGCGCGCGCCGCCACTTCGATGCCGTCCGGGAACGGGAAGTACGCGTCCGAGGCCATGACCGCGAGACGAGCGTTCTCCCCCGCCTTGCGCACCGCGACCTCGACCGCGACGACGCGCGACAGCTGACCCGGCCCGACGCCGACCGTCGCGAGATGCTTCGCGAGGACGATCGCGTTGCTCGTCACGTGACGGACGCAGCGCCACGCGAAGATGAGGTCGGTGAGCTCCTCGAGCGTCGGCTTCCGCTCGGTGACGACCTTGAAGTTTCCCTCTTCGGCCACGGTCTCGTCGGGCGTCTGCACGAGGATCCCGCCGGCCACACGCTTGAGGTCGAACGCGCGCGCGTCGGGTCGGCGCAGGTGCTTTCCCTCCATCGCGTTCGGCACCGACAGGATCTCGAGGTTCTTCCGCTGCTTCAGGAGCGGGAGCGCGTCCGGCTCGTAGCCCGGGGCGATGATCGCCTCGTAGAAGGTGTCCTGCATCGCCTCCGCCAGCTCCTTCGTGACCGTGCGGTTCGCGCCGACGATGCCGCCGAACGCGGAGACCGAGTCGCACATGAACGCGCGTTTGTAGGCGGGCGTGATCTCGCTCTCCGACGCGATGCCGCAGGGGTTCTGGTGCTTCACGATCGCGACGGTCGGCTGCGTGAAGTCGGACGCCAGCTTCCACGCCGCGTTGATGTCGAGCATGTTGTTGAACGAGGCGGCCTTGCCGTGGATCTGCTCGAGCGCGACCATCGCGCCGTCGTCCTCCCCCCGCAGCGCGTAGAACGCCGCCTTCTGGTGGGGGTTCTCGCCGTACCGCAGGTCGCGCACCTTGCGCAGCGCGAGCGTCATCTCGTCGGGGAACGAGTCGCCCGCGTCGGCCGAGAAGCGCGACGCGATCTCCGCGTCGTAGGCCGCGGTGTGCGAGAACGCCTCCGCGGCGAGGAGCCGGCGCGTCTCCAGCGAGACGCTCCCCCGCTCCTTCAGCTCATCGAGGACGGCCTGGTAGCGCTGGGGCCGTGACACGACGACGACGTCCTGATAGTTCTTCGCCGCCGCGCGCAAGAGGGTGACGCCGCCGATGTCGATCTTCTCCCGGAGCTCCGCGCCGCGCTTGCCGGCGGCCGCCGACCTCCCGAACGGGTAGAGGTTCACCGCCACGAGGTCGATCGGGTCGATCCCCTCGCGGGCCAGCTCGGCCATGTGCGTCTCGTCGTCGCGGCGCGCGAGGACGGCGGCGTGGATGCGCGGGTGCAGCGTCTTGACGCGCCCGCCCAGCAGGGCCGGCGAGCCGGTCAGCTCCTCGACGGAGCGGGTCTCGATGCCCTCGGATCGGAGCGCGGCGCGGGTGCCGTCGGTCGCGACGAGGTCCCAGCCGAGACCCTGCAGGCCGCGCGCGAACGCGACGACACCCTCGAGGTCCGAGACGGAGAGAAGAGCTCGCACAGGTGGTCCCCCTGACAGAGCTTCATGGGATCGCGCGGGTCAGCTGTGCGAGTATAGCGACGCACATGCCCTTCGATCCCGCTCACTTCGTGGAGCGATTCTTCTCGCCCTTCAACCCCGAGTCCCGGTTCTACTGGCCGGCGGTCTACGCGCTCCTTCTCGCCCTCGTGGCGAACGTCGCCTGGTACAACTGGCGCCGGCGAGGGACCACGCCGCCCGAGAACGTCACGAAGCCCTGGGCGTTCTGGATCAACGCCGTCTTCATCATCCTGCTCGCGACGCTGCTGATCGCGAAGGCGCCGTTCTACCTCTTCGTGACGCTGATCGCGATCGCCGTCGCGTTGCAGGTCTACATGTACGAGTTCTGGCTGCCGCCACAGGAGGCCGCCTGGGAGCGCGAGCAGCGCCGACGGCAGTACTTCCCGCAGCCGAAGAGGAAGCGCCGCCGCTAAGCGGCGCCTGGTCGGGACGCTCAGCCGAGCGGCCCGTCGCCGATCGAGAAGTCCTCGTGGCGGCGCTCGGCACCCCCAAGATCGACAAGATCGGTGCGATCGACGGACTCGACCTCCGCGAAGCGAGGACCACGACGGAGCCAGCGCGCGAGGCTCTCGAGAGCGGCTTCGTCGCCTTCGGCGACACACTCGACGGCGCCGTCATCACGGTTCCACACCCGTCCGGTGATGCCGCGGGCTGTTGCCTCGCGTGCGGCCGCGGTGCGGAAGTTCACGCCCTGGACCCGGCCGCGGACCACGAAGCGTGCCCGCTTCACCACGACGGCGTCAGGGCCGCGCTTTGCGTGCGGCGAGCATCCCCTCGAGCGGACGCGTGTTCACGACGGAAGCTTTCGTGGCCCAGCCACGCCGCGCGACGGAGACCGCGTACTCCATCCAATCGAGCTCCTCCACCGCGTGCGCGTCGGAGTTCAGCACGAGGGTCACGCCGGCCTCGGTCGCCTTCCGCACCCAGATGTCGGGAAGATCGAGACGCTCGGGCCCGCCGTTGATCTCGAGCCACGTCCCCGTCTCCTTCGCCGCGCCGATGACCGCGGCGAGGTCGACGGCGTACGGATCCCGGCGCTCGAGGAGGCGGCCGGTGGGGTGCGAGAGAGCGGTCACGTACGGATCGCGCATCGCGTCGATGATCCGCTTGGTCATGACGTCGCGCGCCTGCCCGAACGCGGAATGCACCGACGCGCTCACGATGTCGAAGCCATTCAGGATCTCGTCGGGGTAGTCGAGCGTCCCGTTCGCGCGGATGTCCACCTCGGTGCCCACGAGGATCCGGAAGGGCGCCAGCTCGGCGTTCAGCGTCTTCGCTTCCAATTGCCGCAGCGCGATGCGTTCGGCGTTGAGGCCGAGCGTCAGGCCGAGACCCGGCGAGTGGTCGGTGACCGCCAGGTAGGCGTAGCCCTTCTCCTTCGCGCGGCGCGCCATCGCCGCGAGGTCGTCGCGGCCGTCGGTCCAGTTCGTGTGGGTGTGCAGATCGCCGCGGATGTCGCCGACCGTCACGAGCGCAGGCAGCGCACGGGCGAGCGCGGCGTCGATCTCGCCGTGGTCCTCGCGCAGCTCGGGCGCGATTGAGTCCATGCCCAGCGCCGCGTAGACCTCCTCCTCGGTCTTCGAGGCGATCTCCTGACCGCGCGACTCCGCGCCGACCCGGTAGAGGCCGTACTCGTTCAGCAGCAGCTTCTTCTTCAGCGCGTGCCCGCGCAGGCGCACGTTGTGCTCCTTCGAGCCGGTGAAGTAGAGCATCGCGGCGCCCCACGACTGGGGTGGCACGACCCGCAGGTCGATCTGCAGGCCGCGCGCGACGATGACCGAGGACTTCGTGTCGCCCTGCGCGAGCACGCGCTCCACGCTCGGCGCGCCGGTGAAGGCCTTCATGATCGGGGCCGCGTCGTTCGACGGCACGAGCAGATCGATGTCGCCGATCGTCTCGCGGTAGCGGCGCACGCTGCCGGCGATGCTGATCTGCTCCACGCCGGCCGCGCGCAGCGTCGCGATCATCTCCTCGGCGGCGTCGCGAGCGTGATGGATCAGCGAGCGGCCGGTCCGCTTCTTGAGCGAGGCGATCGACTTCAGGATGTTCTCCTCGGTCTTCGCCTGGATCTTGGGCAGCTCGCGCAGCCGGTGCGCCTTCGCGGCCTCCTCGAGCTCGTCGATCGACGTGATCTTCAGGTTCTCGTAGATGACCCGCGCGGTGGCCGGGCCGACACCGGGCACACGGAGGAGCGTGATGAGGCCGGCAGGCACAGCGGCTTTCAGCTCGGCGTGCCGCTTTGACTCGCCCGTGGTGATGATCTGGGTGATCGCCTCGGTCACCGAGGGCCCGGTCTTCGGGATCTCGCCCAGCCGACCCTGCTCGAGCAGCACGGAGACCGGCTCGCGAAGGTCGCGCACGGCACGGGCCACCGCGCGATAGGTCACCGCACGGAAGACGTTCTCGCCCTTGAGCTCGAGAAGGTCGCCGATCTCGTCGAGGACCGCGGCGACGGCTTCGTTGTCGACCGTCGCGGCATCACGGGGCACAGGACGAGGTTATCGGACGCCAGCGAATGGTCCGATTGGGACGCTATCGGACTCCGGCGAGCGGTCCGATTGTTTGGGCTAGCGCCCCCGTGCCAGCTCCAGGTAGTGGAAGGCCGAATCGACGTCGCCACGCGCGCGGAGCTTCTTGGCGTACTCCGCGGCGAAGGTCGAGCGGTTCGGCCGGTCATCGACCTCGGCGAGGAGCTCGATCGCCTTCTTGTACGCGCGATCGGAGGCGGCGTACGCCTTGAGCGCGTCGTGCGCCGCACCGAGGACGCGGAGCGCGTCGGCGCGCTGCACGCGGTCCATGGCCAGGGCCTTCTCGGCGACCTTCGCGAGCTCCAGCGCTGCTTCGGGATCACCCGCGGCGAGCGCGATGCGCGCGAGGATGACCTGAGCTGCCGCCTGGACGCGCTCGTCGCCGGCCATCGTGGCGAGGTCGAGCGAGCGCTCGGCCAGCACACGTGCCTCCGCGGCCGCGCCGCGCTCGAAATGGATCGACGCGAGCGAGTGCAGGACCGAGAGCTCGAAGGCCCGGTCGTCGACGCGCTCGAAGAGGTCAAGGGCGCGCCGATAGTTGTGGATGGCGGCATCCAGCTCACCGGAGTCGTAGAGGGAGACCGCGACGCCCATGTATCCCTGTGCCGCGACGCGCAGCTCGCTCGAGGCGGACGCCAGGTCGAGCGCGGACGAGTACGTCTGCATCGCCTTCGCCGTGCGGCCAAGCCGGCGGTACACCGTGCCGAGCGCCACCAGGATGCGCGCGCGCTGACGTGGGTCGATGACCTCGTGACGCTCCATCGTGTCGCGTGCCTGCTCGAGGGCCTCCGCCGCCGCGAGGTACTGGCTCAGCTGCCCGTAGGCCACGCCGCGCAGGTGCTGGAGACGAGCGACCTCGGCGGCGTCGGTCGCCGGATCGAGGAGCGAGAGGGCCTCGGTGATGCGGTCGAAGGCCGGCTCGCGCTGCGCCCCGGCGAGATCGGCCTGGGCGAGCAGGCGCAGCAGGGCGGCGCGCTCGCGCTTCGGCGGAACGCACTCGAGCCCGGCCGACACCTCGTCGCGCACGACCAACCAGTCGTGCCGCTCGGCGGCGGCCTCGGCGGCGAGGCGGTGGAACGCCAGACGTTTCGCGGTGGCCAGCGGCACGTCGCCCAAGAAGTAGTCGAGGCTCTTGCCGAGGCGGGCGGCGATGATCTGGAGGGACCGCACCGACGGGCGGACGAGGTTGGATTCCACCTGCGAGATGAAGCCCTTGGTGAGCTCATCGCCGGCGAGCTGCGCCTGGCTCATGCCACGCTCGCGGCGGGCGCTGCGAACGCGCTCCCCAAGACCCGGTGTCGGCGCCGTTTCGATGGTCCCCACGCTGCTCCTCTGTGACCGAACTGACAGGCGGTCGAGGCGTATCTCGGACGCCGATCCTGTTCAGCCTCGGTAGACTCGCGCGAGAATAACGAACCCGTCGCGCACGAACATCCTTCGGACGGGGGAGCGGGGAGAGGGAAGCGAAAATGAAACGGCTTCGCACACTCCTGGTGCGCGCCACCATCGGTGTGCTGCTCCTCGTTGCGCTCGCCGGCAGCGTGGTCTACGCCGACACCACTGGACCGGTCGGGTCGGGCGCCGGCTTCACCGTGCCGAGCGCGGTCCCGGAGGACCCCGGCATCGAGTGAGCGGCGCGAAGTGCGTCGCGCCGCGATACTGGACCCGTGCCCACGACATCGACCGACCGGCGGCAGCTCGTCGCGATCGACGGCAAGCAGTTCCTATTCCAGCACGGCTATCGCTTCGGCAAGGTCACGTTCATCACGCGCCTGCCGCTCGAGCGCAGCATGACCGTCTTCACTCCCGGGCACCTCTCGGCCGGCGAGGTCGAGTCCGTCGTCCGCGGCGACAATCCCTGGATGCTCGACTGACCCGGGCCTAGCCGTGCGCGCGGTCGTCCAACGCGTTCGCTCCGCCTCGGTCAACGTTGCCGACGAAGAGGTCGCGCGGATCGGGGCGGGCCTGGCCGTGCTGCTCGGTGTGGCCGCGGACGACCGGCCCGAGGACGGTGAGCGTCTCGGGGCGAAGATCCTCGCGCTCCGCATCTTCGACGACGAGCGCGGGAAGCTGGACCACACGGTCCTCGAGTCGGGTGGCCAGG
Organism: Candidatus Limnocylindria bacterium; assembly: GCA_041496945.1. Taxonomy (GTDB): domain Bacteria; phylum Chloroflexota; class Limnocylindria; order P2-11E; family P2-11E; genus CF-39. Next base: position 43,249 of record JBGQFO010000006.1, read on the forward strand.
TGCTCGTGATCCCGCAGTTCACCCTCTATGGCGACGTCCGCCACGGCCGCCGCCCCGATTTCGCGCACGCCGCGCCGCCCGAGCTCGGACGCCGCCTGTTCGACGCGTTCTGCGGCGTGCTGCGCGGCGCGAACGCGACCGTGGTCCAGGGGAAGTTCGGTGCGAGCATGCGTGTTGGTCTCGAGGGCGACGGCCCGGTGACGATCATCGTGTCGACCGACGGCTGGGCCGAGGGGGACATCGGCAGGCAGAAGTAGGTCGATCGTGCGCTAGGCGGGACTGGATCATGCGCTAGGCGGGAGGTTCGATTGTCTCATCACATCACCGTCATGGGCAGCTCGTGGTGCAGCGACTGCAAGCGCGCGAAGCGCTTTCTCGGGGATCAGCAGGTCGAGTACCGGTGGGTGGACGTCGAGCAGGATGAGCAGGCCCGCAAGTTCGTCGAGGATCACAACGACGGCAAGACCATCATCCCGACGATCGCCTTCGATGACGGCACGATCCTGGTGGAGCCGTCCAACGCGCAGCTCGCGCAGAAGCTCGGCCTCCCGACGATGGCGAGACACCGTTTCTACGATCTGACCGTGGTCGGTGGCGGCCCCGCCGGTCTCACCGCCGCTTTCTACGCGTCGCGCGAGGGTCTCTCGACGCTGGTCCTCGAGCGCAGCTCCCTGGGCGGTCAGGCGGCGTTGACGGAGCGGCTCGACAACTACCCGGGCTTCCCGACAGGCCTCACCGGCGCCGACTTCGGCAGACGGCTCGTCGAGCAGTCCAAGCGCCTCGATGTCGAGATGATCTCGGCGGCCGAGGTCGCGTCCATCGCCGAGGCCGGGCACGACCGCGTCGTGCGGACGCAGGAGGGCGCTGAGTACCGGTCGCACGCGGTCATCCTCGCCCCCGGGAACGCATACCGGCGCCTGGGCGCCGAGGGTGAGGACGACCTCATCGGCGCGGGGATCCACTACTGCGCGACCTGCGATGGGCCCTTCTACAAGGGAAAGGAGCTCCTCGTCATCGGTGCGGGGAACTCGGCCTGCGAGGAGGGCGCGTTCCTCACGCAGTTCGCGTCGAAGGTGACGCTGCTCGCGCGGGGCGACAAGCTCACCGCGTCAAAGATCTACCACGACAAGGTCCTCAACCATCCCAAGATGGACGTGCGCTTCAACACGCGCGTCATGCGGTTCGAAGGCAAGAAGCGCCTCGAGGGCGTGATGGTGGAGTCAGGCGGACGCGAGGAGATGCTTCGGCCGGCGGCGGTCTTCGTCTTCATCGGCCTTAAGCCGAACACGGAGTTCCTCAAGGGCACGGTCGACCTCACCAAGGGCGGTTTCATCGACGCGCCCGCGTTCGCGACCTCGCTGAAGGGCGTCTTCGCCGCCGGCGACGCGCGGGACGGCTCGACGAAGCAGGTCGCCTCGGCCGTCGGCGAGGGCGCGGCCGCGGCGCTCGCGGTGCGCCGCTACCTGGAGGAGATCGGTGAGGAGCACCACGCCGAGGTCGAGATGATGAGCACGGTCTAGCGAGCCGACGTCTCAAGGAGATTTCATTGCGCGTGAGGCTTCACAATCAGCCGGTGAGCGCGCCTCGCGGACTGAGTCTCTTCTACTCGTACGCACACGAAGATGAAGACCTGCGCGATCAACTCGACAAGCATCTCGCGATGCTCAAGAGATCAGGCACCATCGCAGAGTGGCACGACCGCCGAATCGAGCCTGGCAAGGATTGGGCAAACGAAATCAGCAAGCACCTTGACACGGCGGATCTGATCCTGCTTCTTGTAAGTGCAGACTTCTTAACATCCGACTACTGCTATGAGCGTGAGGCCCAGCGCGCGCTCAAGCGGCATGAAGCCGGTGAGGCACGGCTGATCCCCGTGATCCTCCGCGCAGCCGACTGGAGTACCGCGCCGTTCGGCAAGTTACTGGCGCTACCAACCGACGCCGTGGCGGTTACGAGTTGGCGCAATCTTGACGAGGCGTTTCTCAACGTCGCGAAGGGGATCAGAGCGGCAGCAGAATCAATGATTGGATCTCGGCCAAGTGACTGGCAGCCTCCTCGAGACGTTGTGATGTTGAGCGAGCCCTTCGCACTCAGGCACCAGTTGCCGATGAGCGGCGCAATGCGCATCCCTGACCTGACGAGCCTGCGCCTAGAGGCATCCCGCAGATCGCTCATTGAGCATGTCTCGGATTCGTGGACGGTACGGCTGATCCACTACCCGACGGCAGTATTCGTCGATGCCCGCAACTATTCGGTGGACGGAGCCGACGTGGCGATGGGAATCGGCGGTGAGCGGGTACTAAGCCTGGCCGATGCTATCTACGGCGTCGGATTCACCTTTCAGCAGGGTCTCTACCACGCTGCGGTAGAGGTTGAACTCAAGACCGGCGAGCGCTACCGGTTTCAGGGCGGCGAATTTCCACCCCAAACTAACTTCTTCGGGCTCATATCGGATCAACCAATCCGGACCATTCGGCTCGTCGCCCCGGGCTCGGGCTCGTTCATGCTGCGAAGCTTCTACTTCTATGCAGACCACGAGTTCCCGCGCGAGTTTGGGGCGCGCCCAACTCAGGCCGCATCACCTACTTTCAGCGCGAAACTGATTGGCACAAGCGCCGACGCGATTGCCGCCCGCGGTCAACTTGTCCGCGGCGCCGTCATATATCAGAACACCGGAACTCGGCCGTGGGTCAAAGGCGATTCAGCTTCACAGCTCATGCTCAGCCACGACAATGCGATAGATGTCGGTTTGCCCGTGCCATCCGGTTGGGGCGTCGACTGGATCGCAGAGCATCGTGTCGCCTTGCAGACACAAGACGTTGTCGCGCCAGGCGGATTGTGCAGCTTCATCTTCTCCCTGCAGGTGCCGCCCGACGCTGCAGGCGGTCAGTACGCCTTGGCCTTCAACGCGTTCCAAGAGCATCGCGGCTCCATTGGCGACGGCGGAGTTCTTCGTGTTCGCGTCGTTGTTTGAGGCTACGGGTTGAACTGCATGTCCACGTCGACGACCGCATTCGTGCGCGGGTCGATGTACACGCGGAACTTCTCGGTCGGCGTCCCCGGCGTCGACACGTAGTCGCAGTTCACCTGGACGTTCCAGACCCGTGCGACGCTGCAGGGGGCGGTGTGGCTCTTGAAGTAGAGCTGCCCCTGCGGCGTGTCCTTCGCGATGGCGATGTACTCGGCGTCGGACAGCGGTGCGGGCTGCGGACGCAGGAGAAGCAGCGCGATCGCGAAGACGGCGGCGAGCGCGCCGAACGCCACGAGCTGCATGCGGCGGCTGATGCGCCTCACGGCGCGGGCTCGTCCGCGAGCTCGAGCGCGGTCGCGAGTGTGAGCTTCGCGGCCTTCAGCCAGAGCCGCTTGTTGGTGATCTTGTCCGGCGTATCGGTCACCGTGTGGAAGGTGTAGTTCCCGGGGAAGGTCGCATCGTTCTCACCATAGCGCTGGCAGAGCGCGATGCTCGGGATGCCCGCGATGCCGAAGGGCGCCGCGTCCATGATCGTGTTGCCGTCGGCCGCGAATTGCGCGTTCAGCGGCGTGACGCCGATCCGGTAGGTGTCGTTCGCCTTCAGCACGCGGTCCCGCAGGCCCGCGGACGCGTTCGTGTACCAGAGGAGATCGAGGCGGTCGGTGATCGGGTTGAAGCCGACCATGTCCAGGTTGATCGCGGCCTTGTACGGGTAGGGCTTCTGCAGCGTGGACATATATGCACCACTGCCCTTGAAGAACAGCTCCTCGCCGTCGAAGAACGCGAGCACGATGCGCGATCGCAGATTGCCGCCGGCCCGCCACAGCGACAGCACGCGCTGGAACTCGAGAAGCGCCGCGGTGCCGGTCGCGTTGTCATCGGCGCCAGGGGCTGGATCGACGGCCGGACGCCAGCCCGGCGAGCGGTTCGCGGTCGAGTCGTAATGCGCGGAGACAAGGATCCAGCCGGTCGGCCCCACCGGAGGGGGCGGCGTCTGGGGCGTGCCGGACGGCGTCGTCGTGCCTGGCGCGGGGTCGATCGTCGCGAAGACGTTCTCGAGCGGTATGCCCTGATACACCGTGCGCTGGCTCTCGATCTTCCAGCCGTAGTACGCGTTCGCGTTCAGCTGCTCCTTGATGTAGGCGACCGCCTTCGCGTGCCCCGGGTGTCGCGGATCGCGCGAGACGAAGCTGGTGAGCGCGTTCAGATGGTCGTCGAGCTTGAACCGGTCGATCGACTCGACGCTCGACAGGATCAGGTTGCAGCGCGGATCGCGCTGGCACGGGGTGAGATTCGCGGTGCTCGTCGGTGAGGGCGTGGCCGGCGCCGGCGTGGCTGTCGCCGCGAGGGTCGACGTCGCGGTCGCTGTCGGCGATGCCGGCGCGCTCGCCGTCCCAGCGGCCGCCGCTGTCGCGGTCGGCGTCAGGGCGGCCGGCGCCGGGGAACAGGCGGCCCAGAGGAGTGCGGCGACGAGCAATCCACGCATGTGGACGGGAACGAGCATCTGGTTCCGATGCTACGGCGCGCGCCTGGGCGGCCCCTCGTCGCGCGGGGCTACTTGTTCAGGGTGAGCACGGTCAAGGTGCCGCGGAGCATCGAATTGGACGAGCCGGCGAGGGTCGCCGTCGGCTGCGCCGTGTGCAGCGTGCCGGCGCTGCGACGGAACGCGTCGACCGTGACCGTGTGCGTTCCCGCTGTCGGCGTCACGATGAGCGCGACGCTCCAGTAGCTCTTGTACGCGAACTGGGCGATCTCGACGTCGTACGCGCGATCCGCGACCACGACGCCGTCGACGAGCACGCGCACGTCGACCTGGACGTAGTCGCCGGGGAAGAGACCGTCGTTGACGATCCCACCGTCGGTCGAGATGTACAGGACGCTGGTGCCGAGTGTCGTGACGGTCGTCGTGAGGCCGGGGACCTGCACCGGGGTCACGCTACCCAGCGTGACCGATGCGCTGCTGAAGACGCTGACGCCGTCCTGACCGGTCGTCCCCGCGGCACCAGCGGCGCCGGTCGCGCCGGTCGCACCAGCGGCGCCAGTCGCGCCGGGAGCACCAGCGGCGCCGGTCGGGCCTTGCGGTCCCACGGGCCCCTGCGCTCCGGTCGCACCCTGCGGTCCGGTCTGACCGTTCGCGCCAGCGGCACCGGTGTCACCTTGCGGACCCTGCGGCCCGGTCGGGCCCTGCGGACCTTGCGGCCCGGTGGCGCCGGTGGCGCCAGGGCCGACCGCGAGCACGACCTGGTCCTCGCTGCTCTTGCACGCATCGCCCGACGCGATCGCGTGCATGTCGCCGTTGCTCCTGTTGACGCACACGTCGATCGCGTTGTCGGTCGTCACGAACGGTCGCCAACCGTAGGCGACGCTCGAGAGCGTGGCGAACGTGATGACCAGGGCGATGGCACCGAGGCGACGACTGTTGACCATGGGCGGCAGGCTATGCGCCACGGCCGGCCAGCCCCAGTACGCGCGGCTAGTACGGTCGGCCAGTCGCTCCGCTCATCCACCCAGGTCCTTCGACTGGGGGCCTAACACCGCGTCGCCCGGTCAGTTAATTGGGACGACGCCCCGCGCCGACCGGCTTCTTGCCGTTCTCACGGGTCGTGGCCGCGCGCTCGGCCGCGTACTGCTCGGACCAGAAGACGATCTTGCCTTCCTGACCGTCCACCACGACCGTGTCGCCCTCCTTGAATTCGCCGGTGAGGACCTTCTGCGCGAGCGGATCGAGGACCAGCTTCTGGATCGTGCGCTTGATCGGACGGGCCCCGTACACCGGGTCGAAGCCCTCCTGCGCGATGAGCGCCTTGGCGTTCTCCGTGAGCTCGAGCGTGATCTTGCGCTGCTGGAGTCGGGTCGCGAGGATCTCCGTCTCCTTCTCGACGATCTCCTTCAGCTGCGCGGTCACCAGGTTGTGGAAGATGACGATCTCGTCGATACGGTTGAGCAGCTCCGGCCGGAACTGGCCGCGCAGAGCATCCAGGATGCGCTTGCGCATGACCTCAGGCTGATCCGCGAGCTCGGTGATGAACGTCGAGCCGACGTTGCTCGTCATGATGATCACGACGTTCTTGAACGAGACCGTGCGGCCGTGACCGTCGGTCAGGCGCCCGTCGTCGAGGATCTGCAGCAGGATGTTGAAGACATCGGGGTGCGCCTTCTCGATCTCATCGAGCAGGAGCACGGCGTACGGACGCCGACGGATCGCCTCGGTGAGCTGGCCACCCTCTTCGAAGCCGACGTAGCCGGGTGGCGCGCCGATGAGGCGCGACACGGTGTGCTTCTCCATGTACTCGCTCATAGCGAGCCGGACCATCGCCTTCTCGTCGTCGAAGAGGAACTCCGCCAGGGCCTTCGCAAGCAGCGTCTTGCCGACCCCCGTGGGACCGAGGAACAGGAACGAGCCCAGCGGGCGATTGGGGTCCTGCATGCCGGCGCGCGCGCGCCGCACGGCGTTGGCGACTGCGGTGACCGCCTCCTCCTGACCGACGACGCGAGCGTGGAGGTCACCCTCCATGCGGAGGAGCTTCGAGACCTCGCCCTCGAGGAGCTTGGTCACCGGGATGCCGGTCCACTTCGCGACGACGTCGGCGATGTCCTCGGGCGTGACCTCTTCGGTGAGCAGCTTCTCGCCTCGCTGGAGCGAGGCGAGCTTTTCCTCCGCCTCGCGCACCTCGCGCTCGAGGCCCGCGAGCGTGCCGTACTTCAGCTCGGCGGCCTTTCCGTACTCGGCAGCGCGCTCGGCCTTCTCGATCTCCATGCGTATCTGCTCGAGACGCGATTTCTTCTCGCGGATCTCGCCGATCGCTGCCTTCTCCTGCTGCCACCGCGAACGGAGGCCCTCGGACGATTCCTTCAGGTCCGCGAGCTCCTTCTCGAGACGCACCAGGCGCTCCTTGCTGGCCTCGTCGGTCTCCTTCCGCAGCGCCTCGCGCTCGATCTCGAGCTGGCGGA
>JBGQFO010000007.1:0-48740 GCA_041496945.1 Candidatus Limnocylindria bacterium
CGGATTGCCGATCGACGGTGAGGTTGCGGTGCAGCACGCCCAGACCGCCAAGACGTGCGAGTGCGATGGCCATGCGCGCCTCGGTGACGGTGTCCATCGCCGCGGAGACGATCGGGATGTCGAGCGCGAGCTCGCGTGTGAGGAGCGTCCGAGTGGAGACCTGGCTGGGGAGGACGTCGCTGCGGGCCGGGATGAGGAGGACGTCGTCGAAGGCGAGACCTTCGGTGCCGAACTTCTCGTCCCTCGTCACGCCACCGCCCTCACCCGGGCAAGTGTACGTGGCTAGAGCGCGAAGGCGTTCTTGATCGCGCTCGGCGCGCTGGTGTTCCCGGCGTTGTCCGCCGACTCGATGTAGCCGCAGATGCGCTGTAGGAACGCGGACCCGGTGACTGTGGTGCTCGTGGCAGCCGCGCCGAGCGGCACGGCGTTCGGGAAGTTGGCCGGTGTGGCCGTCGTTGGGCAAGTCCCGGCGGCGACCCAGTGCAGCGTCTGGCTCGCGACCCCCGACAGCGCGTCGGTGCCGGCAGTCCAGCTGAAGCTCACGGTGTACGGCGCCGAGCAACAGGCGCCGTTCGCCGCCGCGAAGGCGCCCGGCGTCGTCGGGGCGGTGAGATCGATCTTCACGGTCTGATTGGCGCTCGCGCTCGCGTTGCCGGCGACGTCCGTGCCGAAGTACGCGACGGTGTGGGCGGCGCTCTCGCCGCTCACGTTCAAGGTGGCCGACGCGCCCCCGGTCGAGACCTGGCCGGCCGCGTCGACGTTGCGCGTGACCGAGCCCATGCCCGAGCCGACGTCGACCCCGCTCACCGTCACCGACACCGTGGCCTTGAACCAACCGGCGCACGATCCGGCGTTGCAGGTGATCGACATGGTCGGGGCCACGCGGTCCGAGAGCCCGGTCTTCGCGGCGCTGTTGCCACTGGTGAAGGTGCCCCCACCGGCGACCTGCGCCTGGATGACGAACTCATACGTGCCGTCGGAGGGTGGGGTATTGCTGTATGCGAGCGCGCTCGTTGAGCCGATCTGCGTATACGGGCCGCCGACCGGGCCGCGCAGCACGAGGTAGGTCAGGGTGTGACCGGCACCCGGTGCGGTCGGAGTCGCGCTCCAGGAGAGATTCACGACCCCGGCGGCATTCGACGTCGGCGCGTTCTGACCGGCCGGCGGCTGCACCGTCATGGTCGTCGCCTGATTCGTCGGGTTCGTCGACGTGCCGGTGAAGCTGGCCCCCGTCTCGCCGGCGGTGATGCCCGCAAGCGCGACGGTCACCATCAGCACGAAGGCGATCGCCAGAAGGCGATCGCTCAGCGAACCGACGGCGCTCCGCGTGCGCATGGTCATTGACCCCCTGCCCGCCGCAGCTGCGAGCGCTCGAGCCACGCGAGATGCGCGTTCCACGCGTCGTTCGCATCAACGGTCACGCGGATCGGGCGGCGAGCCGAGCGTCGGACCGGCATCGGGATCGGAGCGCCGGCCGTCTCCTTGCGGAAGACGAGCGCCCCGGCGCAGGAGAAGAAGGTGATCGCCGCGATGAGGGTGAGCACGAGCCGCCAGTAGGCCTGCACCGACCCCGCGAGCGTCCCGGCGACCGGGACCGCGAGGCGAACGATGCCCACCTGCGCCGGGAAGGTCTTGTCCTCGGGGTCCGCGACCACGTTCGCGTCGCCCTTGGTCTTGAACTGGAGGCCGTCGGTGCTCTGACCGATCGAGATCACGCGGTGGGTCGTGGTCTGGTCGTACTGCTGGAAGGTGATGACGTCTCCGGCCTTGACCTCCGACGGGGAGACCGGCTGGACGAGCACGAGCGATCCCTTGTGGATGCTCGGCTCCATCGAGCCGCCCGTGACGATGAAGGTGCCCAGGCCGAGGACGCGTATCGCGACGAAGGTGAAGCAGAGGATGAAGAGCACGGCGAAGACGAAGAGCGAGAGGAGGTTCCCCAGGGTCTTCGTCATCTGTTGTGCTCCTTTCTCTTCTTCTGGTGATGGAGGGGACCGGGGCGGTCCAGCGTTGGTGGACCGCCCCGGTCGGGAGGGCTGGGTTACCGGGCCGCGCCGGCGAGCTGCGTCGCGGTGTAGGTGACGGTGAAGTCCTGCGCGAGGGTCTGGAAGGTGTTGCCGGCCGCGGCCGGGAAGGTGAAGTCGTAGGTGAGGGTGTCAGTGCCGCCCGCGGCGATCGTGCCCGAGGCCGGGAGCGAGAGATTCTTCAGGGCACCGGTGTAGAGGACGGTCACGCCGCGCTTGACCGTGACCTGGAGACCGTTCGTCGTGTCAGACCAGAGGAGCGTGTTGGCCACGGCGCTGATCGAGCCGACGTACGTGAAGCCGACGTTACCGCTGTTCGTGATGATGACGGTGCGGTTCATCGTGTCGCCGGGGACGAGATTGGTGACGTTGACGAGGTCGCCGGCCAGCGGCTTGTTGTTGCTCATCGTGAGCGTCGCCGCGTTCGCGGTGTTGCTCGGGTTGGTGCTCGTCGCGGTGAAGCTCGCGGACGTCTTGTCGGCGGTAGCGGTCAGGCCGATCAGGACCAGTCCCGCGAGCGCCATGCCTGCCAGAAGGTTGAGCTTGCGCATCTGCGTTGTCCCTTTCTCTTGTCCGCTCCGCCGGTTTCTTTGTCTTCGCGTTCCTGGTCGGGCGGGGTTTTCTGTTGGGGCAACATTGGCGCTCAGCACGCGGCCTCGAATCCGCGGTAAGGGGGAGGAACGGACCCCATTGGTAGTACGACCCGGGCGATACCGACGGCCGATTCCCCCGATGGGACGCGGACCTAATACCTGAGGACTAGTGCCGCGGTGTGGGGAGGGCTACTTCGGCGGGCGCGACTTCGCGAGGCGCTCGCCGAACGCGCTTCCACCGCCGGCCCACAGGTCCAGCGTCTCGATGCGCGCCTTGCTCCAGGCGCGCGCCCGCCACCAGAACACCACGGAGGCGGAGAGCGCGATGAGGCACGCGCCGGGGAGGATGACGTCCTGCAGGTCGACGAAGAGGTCGAAGCGATGGGCGACGATCCCCAGAGCGACGAGCACCAGCGCCTCGACCTCCAGGATGATCACAAGGAAGATCAGTGCGAACGAGGCCGCGCCGAAGCGCTTCTTCGCTCGGTAGGGGAAGGCGATGTCCATCAGTCCGCCCACGGCCGCCGACTATGGGTGTTGTTGCGCGTGCGGGCAAGCCCCTCCAGACCGGTACGTCGTCACAGGAGCGTGGCCGATCGCTCGGGGCCGATCCCGACCATGCCGACCGGCGCGCCGACCGTGGCCTCGATCTTCGCGAGATAGGCCTTCGCCTCCGGCGGCAGGTGCGCGCGGTCCGCGACGCCCTCGAGCCCGGTGTGCCACCCCGCGCACTTCTCGTACATCGGCGTCGCGCGCTCGAGCACGTTCGTCGGCGGCATGTCTGTCGTTCGCCGGCCGTCCAGCTGATAGGCGACGCAGAACGGGATGGTCTCGTAGGCGCCCAGGACGTCGAGCTTCGTGACCGCGATCTCGGTGAACGCGTTCAGGCGGTGCGCGTGCCGCGCGGCCACGGCGTCGAACCAGCCGACCCGGCGCGGACGGCCGGTCGTCGCGCCGTACTCGTTGGCCATCTCGCGGAGCGCGTCGCCCGCGCTGCCGGTCATCTCCGTCGGGAAGGGCCCCTCGCCCACCGCGGTCGAATACGCCTTCACCACGCCGATGACGCGCGTGATGTAGCGCGGCGGGATGCCCGCGCCGACCGCCGCGCCTCCGGCGAGCGGGTTCGAGGAGGTGACGTACGGATAGATGCCCCAGTCGAGATCGCGCATCGCGCCGAGCTGGCCCTCCAGGAGCACGCGCGCGTCGGTGCGTATGGCCTCTTCCACCAGCGGAAGGGTGTCGACGATCCGATCGCCGAGCGTCGCCGCGGCCGCGAGGACCTCGTCCGCGATGGCCTTCGCGTCCAGCGCCGCGTCGCCGAAGCGCGCGAGCACGGGGTTCTTCGTCTCGAGCTCGTGCGCGACGCGCGCGCGGAAGCGGCGCTCGTCACGCACCTCATAGACCTGGATGCCGTGACGCGCGACCTTGTCCGCGTATGCGGGGCCGACGCCCTGACCGGTCGTGCCGAGCTTCTGCCGTCCGCGCTCGCGCTCGTCGAGACGATCGAGGAGGGTGTGCCAGGGCATGATGAGATGCGCGCGGTCCGCGACGCGCAGGTTCCGCGTGGAGATGCCGTGCGCCTCGAGGTTGCGCAGCTCCTCGCAGAGCACCTGAAGGCTCACGACCGTCCCGGGCCCGACGATGCACAGCGCCTTCGGGTTGAAGATGCCGGACGGGACCAGATGCAGCTTGAACGTCCCGTGCTGGTTCACGACGGTGTGCCCCGCGTTGTTCCCGCCCTGATATCGGATGACCACGTCCGCCTCCTGCGCGAGGAGGTCGGTGATCTTCCCTTTGCCCTCGTCGCCCCATTGGGCTCCGACGACGGCGGTCACGGGCACGTGGTCGAATGCTACCCGCCGCCGATGACCGTCGCGCCGAGCTTCGCGAGCTCCACCAGCGTCAGCGTCCGCGATGGCTCCTGCATCCACCAGCGATCGGCGTCCCACGCGGGATCGCGCGCCGGATAGTTGGTGAACGCGAGGCCGACGAGCGCGAAGGCCCGCGAGAAGAGCACGGACGCCCGGCGCTGGTGGTACGGGCTGGTGACGAGGATCGCCGTGCGCAGACCCCGGTCGCCCATGAGCCGCGCCACCAGGCGCGCGTTCTCCTCGGTCGTGGCCGAGGCCGGCTCCACCAGGATCGCCTCGGCCGGAACGCCCAGACGGACGGCGTCGCGCTTCATGAGCTCGCCCGAGCTCACCGAATCCGGATCGAGAGCCGCGCCGGAGAAGAGCAGGAGCGGCGCGTAACCCCGCTTCCAGAGGGCGACCGCGGTCTCGGTGCGCGGCCCATTGTCCCCCGATACCGCGACGATGACGTCCGCCCGCGGGAGGGGATCCTCGACCGCCAGCGCGTGCCCGATGGCGGCGAGGCTGCCCACGCCGACGGCGACCGCGAGCACGACGCCGGTGAGAACGCCGAGGAGGAATGTGCGCATCGAACGAGCCTAGTGCGGTGGGTGGGTCAGGCGAGCTCGATCGTCCGCGCGAGGCCCTCCCGGAGCGCGGTCTTCGGCGTCCAGAAGCCGTCGTGCGCCGCCTTGTGCGGGTCGACGCAGGACCGCTGGGTCTCGACCGGGCGCGGCGGCGCGTGGTCGACGCCGGGTGGCGGCCCGAGCAGCGCGGTGAAATACGCGACGAGCGCATTCACGCTCGTGGGGACGCCGGTGCCGACGTTGAAGACTCCATGCCAGGTCCCGGCGAACGCGCCGATCACGGCGTCGGCCACGTCGCCGACGTACACGTAGTCCCGCTCGGCGGTGCCGTCGCCGTAGACCGTGATGGGCTGCCCGCGGCGCCAGCACCCCAGGAAGATGGCGATGACCCCGCCCTCGAGGTCCTGGCGCTGCCGCGGCCCGTAGATGTTGGCGCAGCGGAGCGTGATCGCCGGGATCTCCGATGCGGCGACGATGGCCTCCGCCTCGAGCTTGAACCGGCCGTAGTTCGAGTCGGGCACCGCCGGTGTGTGTTCGGTGGCGCAGACCGGCGTCTCGCCATACATCGCGCCACCGGTCGAGAGGTTGACCAGGATCTGGGCGTGCACGCTCTCGGCCAAGGCGACCACGTTGCGCGTGCCCTCGACGATCACGCGGCGGTACAGGTCGGGCTTGGCCATCGACTCGACGACCTTCGTCTTGGACGCGCAGTGAACGATCGCGTCGAAGCCCTCGCCGTGAAGGGCCCGCTCGAGGGCCCGCGCGTCCGAGACGTCGACGTGGCGGAACGGGATGTCCGGTGCGAGGTTGGCACGATCGCCCGTCGACAGGTCGTCGAGCGCGACAACAAGATCGCCGCGCGCGACGAGCGCATCGACGACATTGCTCCCAAGGAAGCCCGCGCCGCCGGTCACGAGCACACGCAAGGCTCGGTCGCTCCTTTTCTCTTGTGGATGAGTTCGTGGATGAGTTGGTGGACGCAGGCCATTCCCTTTGCCTCCTCCGGACACTAGCGTTCCCGGTGCCGCGGGAGCTTCCTCCGCGCCCCGATCGCGGCACGGAGGGCCCCTCTGAGCACTAGAACACGCGTTCTACACTGGTCGCCATGACCGTCGAGACGCGTGCGGGACGTGAGGTCCCCTACGACGACGCGGCCGAGCAGCAGGTCCTTGGCTCGCTGCTCATCGACCGCGACGCCATCTTCAAGGTGGCCGACCTCCTGGTGGCCGACGACTTCTACGTCGCGCGCAACCAGCGCATCTACGCCGCGGTCTACGAGCTGCTGCAGCGGCGCGAGCGCATCGACACGCTCACCGTGCAGGTCGAGCTCGCGCGGCGCGAGGAGCTCGACCGCGTCGGCGGCGCGCCGTACCTCGCGGACCTCGTCGCGCATGTGCCGACGGCCGTCGAGATCGAGCGTCATGCCCGGGTGGTGCGCGACAAGGCCATCCTCCGGCGGCTCCTCGGCGCGGCCACGCAGATCGCCGCGGACTCCTACGCCGAGCCGACCGATATGCCGCTCGCGCTCGATCGCGCCGAGCAGCGTCTCTTCGTGCTGCGCGACGACACGAGCAACGCGCAGCTGCGGCACATCCAGACCGCGCTGCAGGACAACTTCCAGGTCCTGAGCGATCGGATGGACCGCCCCTACGAGGTCTCCGGCATCCCAAGCGGCTTCCGCGAGCTCGACTTCTACACCGAGGGCTTCACGAAGGGCGATCTCGTCGTCCTTGGCGCGCGCCCCTCGGTCGGAAAGACCAGCCTCGCGCTGGCGATGGCCTTCAACATCGCGAAACGCGGGCACCCCACGCTCATCTTCTCGCTCGAGATGGACACGAAGCAGATCGTCTCGCGCTTCCTCGCGATGAACAGCCGCAGCGACCTGCTCGCCCTCCGCACCGGGAACGTGTTCGACACCGAGGCCGCCTCCGCGCTCGCGGGCGTGCCGATCCTCGTCGACGACACGCCGGGCCTGTCGATCATGGAGCTGCGGACGAAGGCACGGCGCGCGAGCACCCACGACCGGCTCGAGGTGCTCATCGTCGATTACATCCAGCTCATGCGCACCGGTGGCAACGAAGAGAACCGCGTGCAGGAGGTCGCGACGATCACGCGGAACCTGAAGTCGCTGGCCCGCGAGCTGAACGTGGTGATCATCGGACTCTCGCAGCTCTCACGCGCCGCGGGCGATGCTGGACTGGAACCGAAGCTTTCGACCCTGCGCGAGTCGGGCGGCATCGAACAGGACGCCGACATCGTGCTGATGCTCTGGAGGGACAAGGAGGACACGCCCGCCGGCGCGCCACGTCTCATCCACGGCAGCGTGGCCAAGAACCGCAACGGCCCCACCGGGATCTTCACGCTGCTCTTCGCAAGCGAACAGGCACGCTTCTTCAGCAAGGCGCCGGAGGGCCAGACGCCGGTATGACGATCGACATCGCGCGCACCGGACCGAAGCCGCCGCCGGAGAAGCCCGAGGCCGAGGCGAGCCTCATCGGCTCGATCCTCATCGACGCGCACGTGTACGAGGAGACGGTCCGCGGGCGGATCGCGCCGGCCGAGCTGTCGCGCGAGCAGCACCGCCTGGTGCTCGGCGCGATCGAGCGGGTGTGGGAGCGCGGCGAGCCGCTCGGATTCCAGACCGTCCAGGCCGAGCTCGCGGCACGCGCGGAGCTCGATGCCGTCGGTGGAGCGCAATTCCTCGTCGGCCTCATGCAGAACGTCCCGACGGTCGCGCACGCCGAGACCTACGCCACCATCGTCGAGCGCACCGCTCTCCTGCGGCGGCTCATCGGTGCCGCGAACGAGATCGCGCACCTCGCGCTCACGCGTGAGGACGCGCGCAGCGCGGTCGAGGATGCGCAGGAGCTGCTGTTCGCCGTCTCGGAGTCGAACCTGCACCGCGACGTCGTGCCCCTCGAGCTGGCGCTGCGCCGCTTCGCCGATCAGATCACCGCGCGCGCCGACGACCAGCGCGTCGGTGTCGCCACCGGCTTCGCCTCGCTCGACGCGAAGACCGGCGGCTTGCAGCCCTCGGACCTCATCCTCGTCGCCGGCCGCCCCGGCCTGGGCAAGACGAGCTTCGCGCTCAACGTCGTCTGGCACGCCGCGGCGATCCTGAAGAAGACGTGCGCGATCTTCTCGCTCGAGATGAGCGAGATGCAGGTCGTGCAGCGTCTCATCTCGATGACGAGCGAGATCGACGGCAACCGGATGCGCCGCGGCCGCCTCTCGCCCGCGGAGTTCGTCGCGATCTCCGACGCGTCCGATCAGCTGCAGAAGGCGCCGATCTTCGTGGAGGAGTCGAGTCAGCTCAACGTCACCGACATCCTCGCGAAGTCGCGCCGCCTCCAGGCCGAGCGCGGGCTCGACCTCGTGGTCGTGGACTACCTGCAGCTCATCGAAGGCGCCGGCGACGACGAGGGCCGGGTGCAGGAGGTCGCGCGCATCAGCCGCGCGCTCAAGGCGATCGCGCGTGAGCTCGAGGTCCCGGTGGTCGCGCTGTCGCAGCTCTCGCGTCAGATCGAGACGCGCGGGACCGAGCCGATGCTCTCGGACCTGCGCGAGTCCGGCGCCCTCGAGGCCGATGCCGACCTGGTGATGTTCCTCTGGCAGAAGGACCGCAAGGATCGCGACGACAACGTCGTGCGCCTCAAGCTGGCGAAGCACCGCAACGGACCGACCGGTGACTTCGACCTGCACTTCCAGTCCGAGCTGACCCGGTTCCGCGATCTCGGCGAGACCCGCCAAGAGGCATAGCGCCGCGAAGGCCGAGCGAGGAGGCGCTGTCTAGTCGGGGAACGCGGTTACCCGGTTGCGCCCGCTGTGCTTGGACTCGTATAGAGCAGCGTCGGCGGCGCGGAAGATCTCGTCGGCGCTCGAGCACTGCGGTGACGATGTCGCCGCACCCACGCTGAACGTCACATGGATCGGCTCGCCCGACAACGTGCGGAACTCTCGGCTCGAGATCGCGACGCGGAGACGCTCGGCCGCGACCAGCGCGTCCTTTGAGCAGCTGCGCGGCAGTACGACGACGAACTCGTCGCCACCGAACCGCCCCAGGACGTCGGAGATGCGGAGCGACCCGCGCAGCGTGTCGGTGATCTGCACGAGAAGGCGATTGCCCTCGGCGTGGCCGAATCGGTCGTTCACGGCTTTCATGCCGTCGCCGTCGAGGACGAGCAGCGACACGCGATCCCCGTGGCGCTTCGCGAGCTCGAGCTCCTCACGCAGACGCTGCATGGCGTGGCGCGCGTTGTACGCGCCGGTGAGCTCGTCGGTGACCGAGAGACGGCGGATCTCCTCATGCGCCTCCGCGGCGGCGATCGCGAGGGCCGCCTGACTCGCGAGCGTCTCTGCGAAGCGGAGGTGGTCGTCGTTGTATGAGCCCACGCCCATCTTGACCGCGCGGGCGACACCGACCAGACGATCCTCCACCACCAGGGGGACCACGATCGCGGATTTCGCGTCGAGGGGCGTGCCGCGGATGGCGATCGCTCGGCTATCCTGCGCGACGTCATCGAGCCGCACGGCCTCGCGGTGCAATGCGGCCCAGCCGATCATGCCTTCACCCAGAACGAGGGTCTTCTCGCGGACCTGCTGAGCGTAGTCAGCGGAGTAGAGCGTCGGCTCGAACGACAGTGTCGCCGCGGTCAGGCGCTCGGCACGCGCGTCCCACAGATAGACCGCGACCGAATCAGAGGTCGTGATCCGACGAAACGATTCGCAGACCGACGTGAGCGTGGCCTGCAGGTCGAGGGAGGCCGCGCGACGGGCTACCTCGCTCACCGCCTCGAGAACGGCGATGTCCTTCTGGCGCGCTTGGTGCGTGCGCGCGTGCGTGAGCCCCATCGCGAGCAGTCGGCCATAGGCCGCCAGCATCTTCTCGTCCTCGGCCGAGAACGCGGCCAACTCATCGCTCTCGATTCCCAACACGCCGAGCGTCTGGTCCCCGGCGATGATCGGCACGCAGATCTCGGAGCGGCATGAAGGCAGGACCGAGACATATCGACTGTCCGCCTCGACATCGGGGCAGTTAAGGATCTCTCCCGTTTGCCAACACGCGCCGGCGAGTCCGATGTGGTCCTCCGCCCGGTAGCCCTGCACGCGGTCCGCGTCGGTCAGCGTTCCGGCCGCGCCACACAGGTAGAGCTCGCGTGAGCGGCCGTCGTGCAGCAGCACGTAGCGGCCGCCGTATCCGAACTGCTCCCCGAGCAGCTCCGTCGCGACCCGCAGTAAACGCGCTTCATCCGTCGCGGCAAGTAGCAGCGCCTCGGCGCTCTTCATGAGCAGCTCCAGGTCAGCCCTCGCAGAGACTCCTGTGGTCACGCGATGAACGCTAGAGCGGTGGCGAGTCACCACAACCCGCACTTGTGGATGCCCACTCGCGCTACCCCGTTGGTCTGAGAGCCCCGCGGCGAGCGGGGGATTCAGGCCGGCTCGACCGCGATGGTCAGCGTCGCCCGCACGTCGGGCAGGAGTCGTACCTCGACCCGATGGGCGCCCAGAGAGCGCACCGGCTCGGGAAGGACGATCTTCGCGCGGTCGATGTCGATGCGATGCTCCCTCTTCAGGGCTTCGGCGATGTCCTTGTTCGTCACCGACCCGAAGGTCTTCCCCTGGTCCCCGGACTTGAGCTTGAAGACGAGCGCGATGGTGCCCAGGCGCGCCGCGAGCTCCTCGGCGTCGGAGTGGGCGCGGTCCTTCTTCGCCTTGTCCGCCTGGCGCTCCTGCGCGAGATGCTTGAGCTCGCCGGCCGTGGCCTCGATGGCGAGCCCGCGCGGGATGAGGAAGTTCTGCGCGTAGCCATCGGCGACGTCCTTCACCTCGCCGGGGCGGCCGAGTCCGCGGACCTCGCGCTTCAGGATGACGCGCACGCTCTGCGGTCTAGGAGGCGGGCGGGGTGGTGGACTCCGCGAGCGAGCCATTCTGCTCGCTCTTGCGAAGCTCCATCTCCCACGCGAAGACCGAGGCCGCCACGGCGATGACGCCCATCACCGTGAGCGCGCCGACGATCGCGAGCAGCGCTTCGATGGCACCAAAAAAGCCGCCGCCTGAGTCCCGGTCGCTCACTCATCTCCCCCTTCACGCTGACGCGACACGATCTTGTCCAGAGTAGCGCGCAGCTCCTTCGCGCGGCCCTCGAGGAGCGTCCCTGCCGCATCGAGGTCCTTCGAGAGCGTGTCGTCGTTCTCCGCGATCCTCGACATGTGCTCCGCGACGACGTCCGGCGGCGCGTTCCGGATGAACCAGTCGAGCCCGAAGATGAGCACCGCGAGATCGTCGAGCTGTCCGATGACCGGGATGAAGTCCGGGATGATGTCGATCGGGAACGCGAGATACGCGGCGATGCCCCCGAGGACCACCTTCTGGTTCAGCGGCACGCGCGGATCGCGCGCCAGCCCCCAGATGAGGCGGGCGTAGGTGGGGAGCTTGCGCATGGTCTCGACCGCCTCGTTCATGTTCCGCGGCCGCCGGATCCCCTTGTCGCCTTCAGGCACCGTGGACCTCCCCTCGCGGGAACCTCGCCCGCAACGCGCCGATCGCAGCCGACGCTACCGCATCGCGGTCGCCGGCCCAGAAACCGATCTGGTAGTGAGCGCGGCCCTCGCTGACCGAACGCAGCTCGACCGTGGGCTTCGGCTCGGCCGCGACCCCGGGGGCCGCCGCCAGGGCCGCGCGGATCTCGTCCGCGCCGATCGGCTTCTCGTGGTCGTCGACGATGAGCCAGATCGTCCCCCGCCGGGTCGGGAAGCGCGTGAGGTTGACCACCGAGCTCGTCATGAACATCGCGTTCGGCACGATGACCTCGCGCGCGTCCGGCGTCTTCAGCATCGTCGTGCGGAAGGCGATCTCCTCGACCACACCCGACTCGCCGGCGACCGTGATGGTGTCGCCGATGCGGAACGGCCGCTCCACCAGCACCCAGATGCCGGCGAAGAAGTTCTTCAGGATGTCCTGGAGCGAGAGCCCGATCACCAGGCCGACGACGCTGAACGACGTGAGGATCCAGCCGAAGGCGTCCTTCGTGTAGATCGCGAGCACGCCCAGGACGCCGAGGAGGATCACCGCCACCTGCGCGAGATTGCCGAGCAGGATCGTGACGTTCGCCTGCGCCCGGCCGCGCGCCAGCATCCGCATCGTCGCCCGGCGGACCCCGCGCGCGACGAGGAGGGCGACGACCACGACCACGAGCGCCCAGACCGTCCGGACGCCGTACTCCACCAGGACCGCCGTATCCACCGACATTCCCCCGATTCTGGCCGCTCTTGACATGCGAACATCCGTTCGGTATGGTCCATGGCGTGACGAAACAGGACCAGCAACGGGCCGAGCGGATCCTCGAATTCATCCGCGAGCGCAGCGCCGAGCGCGGGTACCCCCCGACGGTCCGCGAGATCGCCGAGGGGGTCGGGCTCGCGTCGACCTCCGCCGTCCATCACCACCTCCTGAAGCTCGAGCGCGAGGGGAAGCTCCAAAAGGACGCCACCCGTTCGCGCGCGCTGACCATCCCGGGCGCGTTCGCCGCCCGCGCGGTAAAGGCACCGATCGTCGGCGAGATCGCCGCCGGTGAGCCGATCTACGCGTACGAGGACAAAACCGAGTCGATGAGCATCCCGGCCGACCTCGCGGCCAAGGGCCGCGACACCTTCGTGCTGCGGGTACGCGGGAAGTCGATGATCGAGGACCACATCGACGACGGCGACTACGTCGTGGTGCAGGCGCAGAACACCGCGCGAGACGGCGACATCATCGTGGCGCTCCTCGAGGACAGCCGCGCGACGCTGAAGCGCTTCTTCCGCGAGAAGGACCGCATCCGTCTGCAGCCGGCCAACGGCCAGATGCAGCCGATCTACACGCGCGACATCCAGATCCAAGGGAAGGTCATCGGCGTCATCCGACGCCTCGCCTAGCATCGGGCCGTGCCCGCGCGACCTTTCATCGCTCCCACACTCACCCTTCGTGAGCTGAACCGCGCCATGCTCGCGCGGCAGATGCTGCTCGAGCGGCAGCCGCTCGCGGTCGTCCCGGCGATCGAGCGGCTCGCGGCGCTGCAGGCGCAGTGGTCCCCCTCGCCGTACCTCGCGCTCTGGAGCCGCATCCTCGGCTTCGAGCGCGAGACCCTCTGGTCGGCCATCGACAGGGAACGCAGCGTCATCCGCGCGCGCCTCATGCGCGGCACGCTGCACCTCGTGTCCGCGCGCGACTTCTACGCGTACGCCGTCGCGACGCAGGATCTGCAGCGCGGCGCCTGGAACCGCCTCCAGGTCGGCCGCGGTGTCGACCCACAGCAGGTCGCGCGCCGGGCGGTCGCGTACGCGACGACTCCGCGTGCCAAGGAGGACGTGCTCGCGCACCTCGCGAAGACCGTGGGCGGGCTGGGCAGTCCGTTCAGCTGGCTCGTCTGGCGCTTCGTGAGCGCGCACGCCGATCTCATCTCCGCCCCGCCCGGCGGGCACTGGGAGTACGGCGGGACCGACGCGCCGTACGTCGCGGCGCGCCACTGGATCAAGGACGGCAAGCGGCCGACCGAGGAGGACGCGCTCGAGCTCCTGATCCGGCGCGGGATCGGCGCGTTCGGCCCGGTGACCCTCGCGGACATCGCGAAGTTCGCCGGCCAGGCCCCGGGGCGGATCCGGCCGGCCCTCGAACGGCTCGCACCGGCCCTCGCGGTCTTCAGCGACGAGCACGGCCGCGCGCTCTACGACCTGCCGCGTGCGCCACGGCCCGATCCGGAGACGCCAGCGCCCGTCCGGTTCCTCCCGCGGTACGACGAGCTGCTCATCGCCTACCAGCACCGCGAGCGGGTCATGCCCGAGCGCCACCGGCCGGCGGTCTACTCCAAGAACGCCATCGTCGAGGCGGTCCTCCTCGTGGACGGGATGGGCGCCGGGACCTGGGGCCTCGAGCGCGCCAGGACGCAGGCGGTGGTGCGGATCGCCCCGTTCTCGCGCCTGCGGCCCGCCGATCGGGTGGCCGCCTCGGGCGAGGGCGAGCGCCTCGCGCGCTTCATGGCGCCGGACGCGAAGACCCACGGGGTCCGGTTCGCGTGAGCCTCGCGGGCGGCGCGGTCAGCGAGCGCCGCGCGATCCTGCACTGCGACCTGGACGCCTTCTACGCCTCGGTCGAGCAGCGCGACCACCCCGAATACCGGGGCAAGCCGGTCATCGTGGGTGGCGGCCCGAACGACAGAGGGGTCGTGTCCGCGGCCTCGTACGAGGCCCGGAAGTTCGGGGTGCGCTCGGCCATGCCGCTGCGGATCGCGGGCCGCCTCTGCCCGGACGGGATCTTCGTCTCCGGTGACGCCGAGGCGTACGCGACGGCCTCGGACGCGGTCATGGACCTGTTCTTCCTGCGGACACCGCTGGTCGAGCCGATCTCGCTGGACGAGGCCTTCCTCGACGTCACCGCGACCGAGCATCTGTTCGGCGGTGCGGTGCAGATCGCGCACGATCTGAAGGCGGATGTGCGTTCGAAGCTCGGGCTCGTGCTCTCCGTCGGCGTGGCCGCGAACAAGCTTTGCGCGAAGATCGGGTCGGATCTGCGCAAGCCCGACGGGCTGGTCATCGTCCCGGCCGGCGGCGAGGCCGCCTTCCTCGCTCCCCTCGAGCTGCAGCGCCTCTGGGGCGTGGGTCCGAAGACGCGCGAGCTGCTCGAGGGTTGGGGCATGCGGACGATCGGCGAGCTCGCGCGTGCCGACGTCGCGACGCTCGAGGCGCGCCTTGGGGAGCACGGGCGTTCAATCTGGGAACGGGCCAATGGCATCGACCTGGGCACGGTCGAGCCCACCATCGCCCCGAAGTCCGTCGGTCACGAGCACACCTTCGACCGGGACACGCTCGACACGACGGCGATCGAGTCGACCCTCCTCCGTCTGTCCGAGGGCGTCGGCCAGCGGCTACGCGCGCAGGAGCTGCGCGGCAAGACCGTGACGCTGAAGCTCCGCGTGGCGCCATTCGAGACACGCACACGACAACGGACCCTTCCGTCCGCGAGCGACGACGACCTCACCATCTATCGCGTCGGGCGCCAGCTCCTGCGTGATGCCTTGGCCGAGGACCGGAACGGCGGACGCACCAGCCCGGTGCGGCTCGTCGGCATCTCGCTGTCCGGTCTCGAGGCCGGACGTCAGCTCGGCCTCTTCGATCACGCACGTGTAACCCGGCTGAACGCCGCGCTCGACGCGGTGCGCGCACGGTTCGGCAACGACGCGCTCGATCGCGCGAGCGCACGTGACACGAAGCAGCGGCGGCGCCTCAGCGGTCGTCGCGAGAAGCGCTCGTGATGCTCGTCAGGTGTCTGTCGATAAGTGTGTGGATATCCCTCGTCGCGAGTGTGGACGAAGTTGTGGAGCGTTCCGTGGACAACACACCTTGTGGACGAGTGGCCTGCCACCGATGATGCGCGGGTCGCCAGCGGGGGAGGTCGAGGGGTTGTCGGACGAGCGCATCGCTCAAGTAGCGATCGACTTCATCACGTTCTGCTACGAACGGCGCGGCGCAGGATGGCCTTCCCTCTACGACGAGATGTGCTACGTGGCGGGCAACCGCCTGTATCGCGGTCTTGGGTACGAGGAGCTCCAGGAAGCGGGGCTGGACTTCACGCTTGGTGGTCTTGGGAAAACAAGCCGAGTGGTGAACGAGGTGACCCGACGGACCCGCCATCCCTCGCTCGCGACGGCGACCTGACCAGCGACTGACTTCGGCCACACCGGCAGAGGCGGGGAGTGAAAGGAAGCGCACTCCCCGTCTCTTTTTGTCTCTGTCAGAATGGATGTCGCCAAGGGGAGCGACGAAGCACGGCGGAACATCGTCGAGATCGCGTCGGAAAACCGTGCAGGATCGAGCCTGATTGGTGTTTGGTCCCGTGGTGCAGCGGCCTAGCATACGTCCCTGTCAAGGACGAGATCGCCGGTTCGAATCCGGTCGGGACCGCCGTTCTGAGCCTTGAGCTAACTCTCAGCGGTCGCGAGCTTGTACCCGCCGCCCTCTGAGCGCATCCGCACCATCGCCTTGCGCGCGGCGCTCAGCACCTCCTCCGCCGAGTCGCCGTTGGTGGGGAACGAGGACACGCCGAGGCTCACCGTCGCGGATCGCTCGCGCCCCTGGAGCACGTAGGGCCGCGACAGCTGGAGGAGCAGGCGGACCGCGACGATCGCGGCGTCCTCCGCGTTCGCCATCGCGGTGAGGACGATGAGCAGCTCTGCGTCGGCGAGTCGGGCCGCGAGGTCGCTGGTGCGCGTGGTGGCGATGATCCGCTTCGCCACCTGATGGATGACCTCGTCCATGAAGACCGCCTCGCCCACGCGCGGGATGTCGACCCCGATCGAGATCGCGCCGACCGCGCGCGAGTCGCGGCGGCCGAGCGCCACGCTGCGCTCGAGGTGACCGACGGCGATGGATCTGCCGGCGAGCTTCGTGACCCGATCGAACAGGCCGGCGTCCGTGAGCTGGCGTCGCGCCTCGGTGAGCGCGACCTGCGTCGTCGCGTCGGCGAACAGGACGAGACGCAGCTCGCCGAGGTCGGTCGCGAGCGCTCCCTTGCGAAGATCGACCCACTTGCCTTCGCGGATCTCGAGCATCCCGGCGCCCTTCGCGAGGAGGTCCTGTTTCGCGGCAGCCGACTCGTCCCAGCCGGTGATCGCGCGCGCCGCGGCGTTCCACGCGATGAGCGTCCCGCTCGCGTCGAACACCGCGATGCCTTCCTGGGCCTCGGTGAAGAGGTGCTTGGCCACCGGATCGAGGAGCAGTTGCCGCATGTCGCGGTGACGATAGGTCGGCGACGAGCGGCCACCCATCCCCTGCTGGTCGCAGCACCGAAGGGGCAGGACTTTCGCCGGGCGGCGCACACTTTTCGCGTGCGCGTCGTCGCCGCCGTCGTCGCCTGCGCCGTGCTCTTCCCGGGGGGAGTCGCCTTCGCGGCGGCGCCTCCGGGCGATACGGAGCCGTTCGTCTCCCTTCACTGCGTGCGGCGTCTGGAGACCACCGTCGTGCAGAACGTCATGGAGGCGAAGTGGTCGCCCGACAGCACCACGCTCGCGCTGGTGTGGTTCGCGAAGGTGCCTTCGGTACGCTCGGTGGCCGGCTACCGCGAACAGGAGGTCGTCGACACGCTCGACCTGCGCACCGGGACCCTTCGGCCGCTCGGCGTCGGCGATGAGGTCGACTGGTCCGGCACGGGCGCGTACGCGTCCTACTGGGGGCCGAATGCCGACGAGCTTAGGGTCGCGACGAAGAGCGGCGAGGTGGTGGCGCGACTGGCACCGACGATCCCGCGTATCGCCTGGGTCGGCGACGGGCTGCTCTTCATCGAGAAGGATCAGGTCCGCGAGTGGCGCGAGGGCGCCGTGCGCACGGTCGCGACCCTCGAGGATCGCTTCGTCCCGAAGTACCCGAGGGACGACGTGTACTTCAGCGGCGACGGCACGCGCTTCACGCTGACGCGCTACTCCCTCAACGGCACGCTCGAGCGCTTTCTCGGCCTGACGCGGACCGGCACGATCACGCCGCTCGAGGCCGACGGCGCTCGATACCTCGAGTGGGCGCCCGCCGGCGCGCTGCTGCTGGTGCGCTACCTCGACCGGGTCGAGCTCCGCGACCTCGACGGGCTGACGCGTTCGGTCGCGCTGCCGTCCGCGGGCACCGTCCACGTGTGGGCACCCGATGGGAAGACGCTCCTCTTCGGCAGCGTCTCACCGACCGTGCCGGCCGGCGACACGTACGACCCCTACCGGGACTGGGACGCGAGTGCCGGCCCGCCGCTCGCGACGCTGCCGAACCTGCTCGGCGCGCGGACCTTCAGCCCGGACGGCCGCTTCTTCGTCGGCGTGAGCCGGACCGGGAGGGACACGACGCGGCTCGAGGTCTATCGGTGCGCCGGGACGCCGGATGGCGCGCGCTTCGATGCCGACGCACCCGCGCGCCGTGCGTCGATCGAGGCTTCCGGAGGGAGGCTCGTCCGCCCGACCTCCGGCGAGATCTCGCAGTTCCTCCAGGGCAGCCACACCGGCATCGACGTGGCGACACCGTTCGGCGAGATCATCACCGCCGACGATGACGGCGTGATCACCTTCGTCGAGTGGGTCGCCGTCGGCGGCAATCGCGTGTGCGTGCAGCACACCGGCGGACTCGAGAGCTGCTTCTATCACACGAGCGCGCCGCTGGTGACCGCGGGCGAGCGCGTGGTGCGCGGTCAGCCCGTCGCGCTCATCGGCATGACCGGGGTGACCACCGGTCCGCACACGCACTGGGAGACCAAGTCACAGGGGCGCATCGTCGACCCGCTCTCGCGCTGAGCCCAGGCCGCACGGCGGATGGTCCGACCGTCAGGCCATGCGGCGGATGTGGATCCCGAGCCAGAGCCAGTAGAGCGGACCGCCGACCCCACCGGCGACGACGCCCGCGAGCGTGACGAGACCGTCGAGGCCGGAGAGCGCTCCGAAGAAGCCCGCGATCAGGTCGGCGACGGCGACGAATCCGAGCAGCACCAGAAGGCGGGGCATCGCCGCGCGCCACAGCAGGATGTTCGCGATCAGGAACCAGAGCCCGGTCAGACCGAAGGTCGAGATGTTCAGCGGATCGGTGCCCGAGACGCTCGGTAGGTGCGCAGCGAAGTCGACCGGCAACCCGATGATCGCGCGCGTAAGGGCGATCTGATAGAGCGACGCGGTCATCGTGCCGACCGACGCGACGACGCCCACGAGCGTCGCGAAGAATGCCCAGGCCTCGCCCTGGGTGCGGATGATCCAGTAGACGGCGACGATCCCAAAGAGCGCCCAAAACGCGATGAGCGCATAGAGGAACTGGAACACCTGAACCCCGACGACGTCCTGGCCGCCCTTCGCGACGGTGTAGTAGGCGGCGACCGCCGCCCACGAGGTGATCGCCAGCAGGATCCCGGCGAGCCCACCGAACCGCACGAACGAGCGATCGCTCACCGCGGCCGACTCTACCGCAGAACGCCCGTACCATCGCGGGCATCGAACAGGAGTTGGCGCTGCTCCCGATGTACGCGGCCGTGGAGCTTCTGCGCGCGCGTCGGGCCTCGAGCGTGGAGCTCACCCGCGCGTGCATCGCGCGCATCGAGGCGCTCGACGCGAGCCTGGTCGCCTTCATCGCGCGCACGTTCGAGAGCGCGCTCGCCGACGCGAAACGCGCCGACCTCGAGCTCGCGCGGGGCATCGATCGCGGGCCGTTCCACGGCATCCCGGTCGCGCTGAAGGACCTCTACGACGCCTCGGGCATCGTGACGACGGCGGGCTCGCGCATCTTCGCCGCCAACATCCCGCAGGCCGACAGCGCGGTGACGGCGCGCCTGCGCGCGGGAGGCGCCGTGCTTCTCGGGAAGACCAATCTGCACGAGTGGGCTTTCGGCGTCACGAATCAGAACCCGCATTTCGGCAACGCGAAGAATCCGTGGGACCCCACGCGCATCCCGGGCGGCTCGAGCGGGGGCAGCGCGATCGCCGTCGCCACCGGCATGTGCTTCCTCTCGCTCGGCTCGGACACCGGCGGCTCGATCCGCATCCCGGCCTCGCTCTGCGGCATCGCCGGCCTGAAGCCGACGTACGGGCGCATCAGCCTCCGCGGCGTCGTGCCCCTGGCGTGGTCGCTCGACCATGCCGGCCCGCTCGCGCGCACGGTGCGCGACCTCGCGCTCGCGCTCGGTCAGCTCGCGGGGTACGACGTCGACGATCCGACCTGCGCCGACGTGCCGGTCGACGACTACCTCGGTGCGCTCGACGCGGGCGCGCACGGTCTGCGCGTGCTTGTCCCGACGAACCACTTCTTCGAGGCCGTCGACCCCGAGGTCGAGGCGGCGGTGCGCGAGGCGGCGCGCACATTCGTCACGCTCGGCGCGCGCGTCGAGGAGCGCGCGCTGCCGCACGCCGAGCTGCTCGTGGCGCAGCGGCCGATCATCCAATCCGACGCCGCGGCGTATCACCGCGACCATGTCCGCGAGCGCGCCGCCGACATCGGGGCCGACGTCCTCGAGCGCCTGCGCCTGGGTGAGGCCGTCACCGGCATCGACCTCGCGCGCGCCCGCCACGACCGCGAGGTCGTGCGGCGCGCCTGGAGCGAGCTGCTCCGCGAGCACGACGTCATCCTCACGCCAACGACGCGCATCGCCGCGCCGCCGCGCGAGGGTCAGGACGCGGTCGCGGCCGCGCAGCGCCTCACCGCGAACACGGCCCCGTTCAACCTGACCGGGCTCCCGGCGCTCTCGATCCCCTGCGGCCACACGCGCGGGGGGTTGCCAATCGGACTGCAGCTCGCCGCGGGTCCGTGGCGCGAGGTGGTGTTGCTACGCGCGGCGCAGGCGTACGAGACCGCGACGGAATGGCATCGCCGCCGTCCCGATTAGCAGGAGCGCGACGCCGAGCGCGGCGATCTGCTCGATGGGCTCACCGGGATCGGTCGAGCCGAAGATCATGAAGACGATGCCGCCCACGAGGATCGCGACGAGGAGGAGACAGCCGCAGCCGGTCACGCCAGGACGCTATCGGACTCCGGCGAGCGGCGCGATCGTTTGGCTATTGGACTCCGGCGAGTGGCCCGATCGCTTGGCTAGCGTCCGCAGGAACAGCCGCCGCCGAACTTCTCGTTGGTGACGACGAACCCGCCCGGGCCGGCGGACTCGTCGATGTAGTCGATGGTCGCGCCCTCGCAGTACGTCTTGCTCTGCGCGTCGATGGCCACCGGGATGCCGGCCTGCTCGATGACGGCGTCGTCGTCCTCGGCCTTCTCGTCGAAAGCGAGCGAGTACTGGTAGCCGCAGCAGCTGCGGCCCGCGACCCAGAGACGGAGGTACGCCCGGCCAGGGTCGTCGCCACGCAGCTCGCGCAGCTTGTCCGCAGCGGCCGGAGTGAGCTCGATCACGCCGACGAGCCTAGCATTCCCGTCACGCGGACACGGTCGGAGAGGGCGAGATGAAGCGCGACGAGGCCTGGGAGCTGCTCTGCGAGCACACGAAGTCGGACAGCCTGCGCAAGCACGGCCTCGCGGTCGAGGCGGCGATGCGCTACTTCGCCGCCAGGTTCGGCGAGGATGAGGAGGTCTGGGCGGTGACCGGCCTGCTGCACGACTTCGACTACGAGCGCGACCCGCAGGGCCATCCGCAGAACGGCAAGCCCATCCTCGAGCAGGCCGGCGTTCCCGGCTTCATCGTCCACGCCATCCAGTCGCACGGTGACCACACCGGCATCCCGCGCGTCACCGCGATGGAAAAGACGCTCTACGCGGTCGACGAGCTCACCGGGTTCGTGACCGCCGTCGCGCTCGTGCGTCCGACGAAGGCGGTCCGGGATGTCGACGCGGTGGCCGTGCGGAAGAAGATGAAGGACAAGGCCTTCGCGCGCGCGGTGAGCCGCGAGATGATGCTGAAGGGTGCGGAGGACCTTCAGGTGCCGTTCGACGAGCTCGTCGGAGAGATCGTCGTCGCCCTGGAACGCGTCGCGGACCGTCTTGGCTTATCAGGCGTTACCGCCTGAGGCCTTGCCGACGTGACCTCCTGACCCCGCGCTCCCACGAGCGCCGCGGCGGCCGCGCGGGAGCTGACACCCAGCGTCGAACGCGCGCGACGGATGTGGGTGTTCACCGAGTGCGCGCTGATGCCTTCGTGCTGCGCGATCTCCTTGCTGCTCATGCCGCGCGCGACGAGCTGGAGAATGTGCGCCTGACGGCGGGTGACGCCGGGCGGACGCGATCGCTCGGAGATGACCGCGCGCGCCCACGTCCACCCGCACGCGCCACCGAGCGCGAGCCACAACAGACGGAGACGGAGCACACGACACAGAACGGCCGGGACTTGCGTCCAGAACATCGGACCGCGGGCTCGCGCACTGCCGTCCGGCGGCGGACCGCTCTGGTCAGTTAGCTCGCGCGCTTGAGCGCGCGCCGAACCGAGCCGCGCACGACCTCGTGCTCGAAGCGCTCGAGGAAGAGCTGCCCGCCGCAGCGCGGGCAGAGCGGCTGATCGGCGTCACTCCAGGCGGGAGCCTCACGGCCCGGCTTGGAGTACGCGTCACGGAGCTGCTCGATGGAAGGCCGCCGCGCCCGGGTGGGCACCAGGACCTCCCCGAGTCCATGTCCGCAGAAGTAGCAGTAGAGCTCAGCACGTACGGTCATCGCGGGACCTCCAGACAGACCTTCCCAAGCACATAACGGTGAGCACCGCTCACGTGTTCCATTACCCGCGAAGCGCCCGATGCGTTCCATAAACCAGTACGCATTCGGAAGCGCCGCGGATTCCGGCCTCCCCGCATAAGGCACATGGCTATCCTCGGGGCACCTCATGCCCACCGATCGGACGACCTTCGCGGCTCGCCGACAGCGCGCCAGCACGGCACTGCGCGGGCGCGGCGCCGCCGCGCTCCTCCTCTCCCCCGGCTCGGACCTCGCCTACCTCTCGGGATACCGCGTGTTCACGAGCGAACGCCTCACCTGCCTGGTACTGCCGGCGGAGGGGACGCCGACGCTCGTCGTCCCCGAGCTCGAGTCGCCGCGCGCGCATGCGGCCGCACCCGATCTCGCGCAGCGCACCTGGGGAGAGACCGACGACCCCTACGCGCTCGTCGCGTCGCTGGTGAGCGGCCGGGGCGAGGTCCTGGTCGCGGACCAGATGTGGGCGCTCTTCACCCTCCGCCTGCAGACGGCGCTTGGCGGGCGCGGCTTCGGCCTGGCCTCCTCCCTCACGCGCGAGCTGCGCATGCGCAAGGATCCCGGCGAACGCGACGCGCTGCGGGCCGCCTCCGCGTCGGCGGATCGGGCCTACGCGCGCATCCTGGGTCGCGAGTTCGCCGGCCGCCGCGAGCGTGACGTCGCCGCGGATCTCGCGACGCTCCTGCGCGAGGAGGGCCACGACGAGGTCGTGTTCACCATCGTGGCCTCCGGGCCGAACGGCGCGTCGCCGCACCACGCGACCGGCGACCGCGTGATCGGGAAGGGCGAGACGATCGTGCTCGACTTCGGCGGCACGCGTGAGTGGTACTGCTCCGACATCACGCGCACCGTCTTCGTCGGCGCGCCCGACCCCGAGGTCCGCAAGGTGCACGACACGGTGCGCCGATCGCAGGAGGCGGGGTACGCCGCCGCGCGGACCGGCGCGTCGTGCGAGTCGGTCGACGCGGCATCGCGGAAGGTCATCGCCGACGCCGGCTACGGCGCGTACTTCATCCACCGGACAGGTCACGGCATCGGCCTCGACGGCCACGAGCATCCCTACCTCGTGACGGGGAACGCCGAGCGGCTCGAGCCGGGCATGGCCTTCTCGATCGAGCCGGGGATCTATCTTCCCGGGCGCTTCGGGGTGCGTATCGAGGACATCGCCCTCCTCGGCGACGATGGACGAGCCGAGGCCCTCAATCGCGCCGACCATGCGCTCGCGTCGGTGAAGTAAGCAGACCGCATGCGGTTCGTCCTCGCGGTCCTCGTCGCCGCGGTCGCGCAGCTCGTGGTGTACCTGCAGGTCGGCACGTGGATCGGCACGGCCGCCCTTCTCGCGATCGCCTACATCGTCTTCGCCTCGCTGGGCGCCGGCTGGTTCGCGGCCCGTCGCTCCGCGCTCGCGGGCGGGCTCTCGGCGCTGCTCGGCGCCGCGCTCTACGGCGTGGTGTCGTTCCTTGGACCGGGTGCCATCGGCATGACCGCGCTCGATCTCATCGGCTGGGAGATGCGGCTGCTCCTAGCGGTCGTCCCCTACGTGATCCTCGGCGCGGCCGCGGGCGCGCTGGGCGGCGCGCTGCGCCGCAGGGCACTCGGTGGCCGGGGTGGAAGGGGCGGAGCCCCTTCGAGGAACAGGTGATGCGGACGCGCCTCGTCGCTTCGGTCATCGCGACCACGGTCGGGCTCGCGTTCTGGTGGGCGCTGACCGAGCCGCTCCCGGTGCCATCTCTCATCCTGCTCGCGATCCCCGCGGCGATCCTGTTCTGCGCGGGGCTCATCGCGGGTCGGCTCGGTGTGGTGGCCGGGCCGGTGGCGCTGCTCTTCTCGCTCTTTGTCGGCAGCATCATCGCCACCCAGCTGCATCAATACTTCGCGCCGACCACGCCGCCGATCTCGTCGTTCGGCGCGGTGATCGCCCTCTCGTTGCCCGAGCTCCTCGCGCCTCTCGCGGGCGCCGCCGTGCTCGGCGCGGTCGGCGGCTTCTTCGGCGAGCGCCTCATGCCCAACGTCACGCCCTCTGCCGGTCGGCGCTAGGGAAGGATCGGCGCCGCCGCCCCCAGCGCCCACTGGTAGAGCGAGTTCGGGACGATCCCGAGCAGCACCACCGCGAAGGCCGAGACGCCGAGCGAGAGTGAGAGCAGCCGCGACGAGATGAGCGCGGGCGCGCCGCTCTCGGGGTCGTACATGTACATGTGCACCACCACCCGCAGGTAGTAGAACGCCGCGAGCACCGCGTTGAGCGCGAGGACGACGGCCAGCCACACGTACCCCGCGTCCAGCACCGGCTGGATCACCAGGAACTTCGCGACGAAGCCGACCGTCGGTGGGATGCCGGTGAGCGAGATGAGGAACACCGCGAAGGTGAGCGCACCGAACGGCTCGCGGCGCGAAAAGCCGTTCAGCTCGTCGAGCGTCGGGCCACGGGTGCCCTCGAGGTCCAGGTACAGGAGACAAGCGAACGCGCCGAGGTTCATGAGCCCGTAGGCGAAGACGTAGAAGAGCACCGCGGCGCCAGAGCTGGCCCCGGCCGACACGGCGGCGACGGCGGCGAGGATGTAACCGGTGTGGGCGATGCTCGAGTACGCGAGCATCCGCTTCGTATTCGTCTGCACCAGCGCGACGACGTTGCCGGCGGTCATCGTGATCGCCGCGAGCGCCGCGAAGACCGCCGACCAGTCGACCGCCAGCGGGCCCATCGCGTCCACGAGCACGCGCAGGATCGCCGCGAACGCCGCGGCCTTCGGCGCGACGGACATGAAGGCGGTCGCCGGTGTTGGCGCGCCGTCGTAGGCGTCCGGCGTCCATTGGTGGAACGGGACGACCGCGGCCTTGAAGCCGAGGCCGACCGTGATGAGCGAGAGCGCGACGATCGTGGGGCCGTTCGCGAGGCCGGTCGTGCGCAACGCGTTCGCGATGTCCGAGTAGCGCGTCGATCCGGTCACGCCGAAGAGCCAGGCGAAGCCGTACACCAGCAGCGCGGAGCTGAACGCCCCGAGCAGGAAGTACTTGAGCGCGGCCTCGTTGGAGTAGCGGTCGCGCCGCTGGATCCCCGCGAGCACGTAGACCGGGATGGTCATGAGCTCGAGGCCCACGAACAGGGTGATGAGGTCGGTGGCGAGCGTGATGGTCATCGCACCCAGGGTGGAGAAGAGCAGCGTCGCGTAGTACTCGCCCGCGGGCACCTGTTTGCGGGCGAGGTAGGTCGGCGCGACGAGCGTCGCGAAGAGCGCGAGCACGATGAACAGCGCGCGGAAGAAGTTCGTGAAGGCGTCGACCTGGACGAATCCTCCGAAGAAGACCCCGGTCGAGCGGAGCGCGGCCTGCGACGGATAGAGCGCGACGCCATTCGGCGCGTAGAGGGCGGCGAGAAGCCCGACGGCCACGATGAGCGGCAGACCGAGCCTCGCGGCGGCTCGCGAAAGCGTCACGTCGGCCACGATGACGGCGCCCGCGGTGAGCAGGACGACGATCTCCGGCGTGATGGCGACGATGTCGTTCATCGCACCGCCACCTGCCAGGTGGGATCGAGGGCGAGGTGGAGGATCCGGTCGAGGCTCGGCTGGATGATCGCGATGGCCGGCTGCGGGAACACGCCGAGCGCGACGGTGAGCAGGAGCAGTGGCACGGCGCAGACGACCTCGATCGGCGAAAGGTCCGGCAGCAGCTTGTAGTGATCGCGCGCCGGGCCGTACATGACCCGTCCGAACATCCACAGGAGGTACACGGCCGCGAGGATCACGCCGATCGCCGCGAGCGGACCCCAGAAGAGACCCCCGAGCGGCACGCCGCCGAACTGGAACGTCCCGAGGATGACGAGGAACTCGCCGACGAAGCCGTTCAGCCCGGGCAGGCCGAGCGACGCGAGCACGAACACGCCGAAGAACGTCGTGTACAGGGGCCAGTGGTGGGCGAGGCCGCCGAGGTCCGCGATGACCCGGCGGTGCGTGCGCTCGTACTGGATGCCGACGAAGAGGAAGAGCGCGCCGGTGACGAAGCCGTGGTTGAGCATCTGCAGCACCGCGCCGACCGCGCCCTGGGGGTTGAGCACGAAGATGCCGAGCGTCACGAAGCCCATGTGCGCGACCGACGAGTACGCGACGAGCTTCTTGAGATCCTTCTGCACGGTGGAGACGGCCGCGCCGTAGAGGATCGCGATGACCGACAGGACGATGATGACGGGGAGCCAGATCTGGGTCCCGGTCGGGAAGAGCGGCAGCGCGAACCGGAGGAAGCCGTAGCCGCCGGCCTTCAGTAGGACGCCGGCGAGGATGATCGACCCCGCGGTCGGCGCCTCGACGTGGGCATCGGGCAGCCAGGTGTGGAACGGGAACATCGGCAGCTTTATCGCGAACGCGAGCCCGAACGCAAGGAAGGCCCAGAACTGGAATTCGTTCGAGAACGTGTTTCGGATCGCGATGAGGTCGGGGAGCGAAAGCGTCCGCGAGCCCTCCGGCCCCGAGGCGAGCCACACCGCGACGATGGCCACGAGCATGACCAGGCTGCCGGCGAGCGTGAAGATCACGAACTTCAGCGTCGCGTAGATGCGACGCGTGCCGCCCCAGATGCCGATGATCAGATACATCGGCACGAGCATCAGCTCGAACATCACGTAGAAGAGGAAGAGGTCGAGGGAGACGAACACGCCGACCATCCCGATCTCGAGGAGGAGGAACGCGGCCATGAACGAGCCGATGCGCTCCTTGATCGCGCCGCCGCTGGAATACAGGACGGAGATGAAGGTGAGGAGCGTGGTCATCGGTACGAGCAGGACCGAGACGCCGTCGACGCCGACGAAGTAGCGGATGCCCAGGCTCGGGAGCCATTCGGCCTTCTCGACGAGCTGGAAGTCGGCCTCGCCCACCTTGAACTGCGCCAGCATCACGAGCGACAGCACGAGCTCGACGAGCGTCGTGACGACCGCCACCTGCTTTGTCGCACGCGGATCGTTCCGGTAGAGGTAGAGCGGCAGCAACCCGAACGCCGGCACGACGAGGAGCAGCGTGAGGACGTGGTCGATCGTCATCGCTTGAACACCCCGGCGGCGTATCCGCCGTAGGCGACGAGCACCACGAGGAGGCCGACCACGACCGTGAGCGCGTAGTTCCCGACCACGCCGGTCTGCAGCCGGCGCGCGCCGCCGCCACCCACCGCGGCCAGACGGCCGATGCCGTTCGCGAGGCCATCGATGACGTGGACGTCGAAGGCCCACAGCACGCCGAAGAAGGCGCGCAGCGCCTCGACGATGCGGTGGTCGTACAGCTCGTCGATGTAGTACTTGTTCACGAGCAGCCGGTAGATCGGTCCGGCGGCGCGCGTCACGGCGGCGGGGTCGGGACGGTGGCGGACGTACATGGCGACGCCGATGACGATGCCCACGATCCCCGCGGCGACGGAGACGGCCGCGAGTCCGAGAAGGGTGCTGAGCTCGACCGCGCG
Organism: Candidatus Limnocylindria bacterium; assembly: GCA_041496945.1. Classification (GTDB taxonomy): domain Bacteria; phylum Chloroflexota; class Limnocylindria; order P2-11E; family P2-11E; genus CF-39. The sequence continues at coordinate 27,653 of JBGQFO010000007.1, forward strand.
TTCCGCGGCGCCCTCGACCGTGACCGCAGGGCCGAGGAACGAATGGATGAAGCCCTGGTCCGGCGGGAAGCCGACGAGCAGTCCCAGAGTCGCGCTTCCGATCGCGAGCGCGACGAGCGGAAGCGTCATGACCGCCGGCGACTCGTGCGCGTGCTCGTAGAGGTGCAGGTCGCGCGGCTCGCCGTGGAAGGTCAGCCACAGGGCACGCGTCACGTAGAAGGCGGTGAGGATCGCGGTCACGATGCCCACGGCCCAGAGCGCCGTCTGCCCCGAGAGGAACGCGCCGCTCAGGATCTCGTCCTTCGACCAAAAACCGGCCAACGGTGGCAGCGCGGCGAGGGCTCCGCCCGCGACGAGCATCGTCCAATAGGTCACGGGCATCTTGCGCCGCAGACCGCCCATCTTTCGCATGTCCTGCTCGTTGCCCAGGCCGTGGATGACCGAGCCCGAGCCAAGGAAGAGGAGCGCCTTGAAGAAGGCGTGCGTCGCGAGGTGGAAGATCGCCGCCACCGGCGCCCCCACACCAAGCGCGAGGAACATGTAGCCGAGCTGGCTGACCGTCGAGTACGCCATGACGCGCTTGATGTCGAATTGCACGAGCGCGATCGTCGCGGCGAAGATCGCGGTGATCGCGCCGACGACGGCCACGACCTGAAGCGCCGGCCCCGCCGCCACGAAGAGCGGCGTGGACCGCGCGACCAGGTACACGCCGGCGGTGACCATCGTCGCCGCGTGGATGAGCGCGGACACCGGGGTCGGGCCTTCCATCGCGTCGGGCAGCCACGAGTGGAGCGGGAGCTGTGCCGACTTACCGGCCGCCCCGACGAAGAACGCGATACAGATGAGCGTGAGGTTCGCCTGGGTGGCGATGCCGACCTTCGCGAAGACCTCGGTGTAGGTCAACGAGCCGAAGACGAGGAACGTCGTGACCATGCCGATGGTGTAGCCCCAGTCGCCGATCCGGTTCATCCAGAACGCCTTGTTCGCGGCGTGCTGCGGCGCGGGCTTGTCGAACCAGAACCCGATGAGCAGGTACGAGCAGAGGCCCACGCCCTCCCAGCCCACGAACATCAGGAGGTAGTTGTCGGCCATCACCAGGATGAGCATCGCGAAGGCGAAGAGGCTGAACCAGGTGAAGAAGCGCGCGAAGCCGTGGTCGTGCGCCATGTAGCCGTTCGCGAAGATGAAGATGAGCGTGCCGACGACCGTGACGACGAGAAGCATCACGCTCGAGAGCGGATCCACCAGCGCGGAGACGTTGACCGTGAAGTCGCCGACGCCGATCCAGCGGTAGAGCGTGACGGTGGTGCGCTCCTGACCACCGAGCACCTCGAGGAAGACCAGAGTCGCCATGACGGCCGATGCCGCGATCGCGCCGGTCGCGATCGCGCCGGTCGCGTGCCGGAGGAAGCGGCGACCGAAGAGTCCGTTGACGAGGAACGCCGCCAGGGGCAGGGCCGGGATGAGCCAGACGTCCTGGATCACACCCCTACCCCTTCATCGCCTGGACCTCGTCCACGTCGACGGTCGGGCGGTTCCGGTACGACGAGAGCACGATCGCCAGGCCGACCGCGACCTCGGCGGCGGCGATGACGAAGATGAAGACGACGAAGACGCTCCCGCGCTCGTCGGGGCTTCCGGCCCGGCGCGAGAACGCGACGAGCGCGAGGTTGGCCGCATTCAGCATCAGCTCGACGCACATGAGGATGACCACGGCATTGCGACGCATGAGCACGCCGGCCACGCCGATGAAGAAGAGGATCGAGGAGACCGCGATGAAGGCGCCGACCGGGATGTTCACCTACTCGTCATCCCGTTTCACGAGCACGATCGCGCCGATCATCGCCGCGAGAAGGAGGACGGAGGCGACCTCGAAGGGGAACGCGTAGTCGCGGAAGACGCTCGTCGCGAGCGGCACGAGGTCGCCACCCTTCGCGCTCGCATGCGAGCCGTCGCGGAACGAGAAGGCGAACAGCGCGACGAAGAGGCCGATGGGCGCGACGAACAGCGCCGCCCACGGCGTCTGCTTCTGGAAGAAGAGACCGTATGGCCGGTCCTGCTGCGGCGTGAACATCACGCCATAGAGGACGAGGACCGTGATCGCGCCGACGTAGATGAGCACCTGGAACGCCGCGATCGTCTCGGCCCCGAGGAGCACGAACATCCCCGCGTTGCACAGGAACGTGAAGGCCATGAGCAGCGCGGAGCCGGTGATCCGGTTCAGGAAGACCACGCCCAGCGCCCCGCCGACGATGCCGAGCGTGAGCAGGGCGAACAGGATCGTCTCGATGAAGTCGTACGACACGGCCTACCTCGGCCGGTCTGCCGTGGCGAGCGCCAGGCGGCTCGTCGCAAGGCGCTGCCGGATCGCGGCGAGGCGCCGGCGCTGGAGATAGGGGACCGCGGCGGCGAAGAAGACGAGCAGGATCCAGTTCGCGATCGCCACCGGGAGCTTCTCGGTGGGGAACGCGAGCAGCAGCGTCGCCGTGACCAGGAGGTTCGTGAGCGTGACCGGGATCAGGAACTTCCAGCAGAGCGACATGAGCTGGTCGATCCGGAAGCGCGGAAGCGTCGCGCGGATCCACATGAACACGAGAACGAAGAAATACGTCTTGAGCGTGAACCAGAGCACGCCGAGGGCCGGCCCGAGGAGCGGATGGATGTCGGTCCAGGGGCCATGCCAGCCGCCGAACCACAGCGTCGCCACGATCGACGAGACGACGGTGACCTCACCGTATTCCGCGACGAAGAAGAGCCCCCAGCGCATGCCCGAGTATTCGGTGAGGAACCCGGCGACGAGCTCCGACTCCGCCTCCGGCAGATCGAAGGGGTTCCGGTTCGTCTCCGCGAGCGCCGCGATGAAGTACGTCGTGAACGCGAGCGGCAGCAGCAGCAGGTTGATGAAGACTCCGGGCTGGCTGTCCACGATCTGCGTGAGCGACAGCGACCCGACCACCAGCACGACCGTGACCAGCGAGAGGATCTGCGGCACCTCGTAGGAGATGAGCTGCCCGGCCGATCGCAGACCGCCGATGAGCGAGTACTTGTTGTTCGAGGCCCATCCGGCGATGACGATGCCGAGCACGGTCATCGAGCCGAGCGTCGTGAGATACAGCAGCCCGATGTTGAGGTCGGCGCCCACCACCCCCGGGGCGAACGGGATGACGACGAACGACGCGAGCATCGGGCTGAAGACGATCGCCGGCGCCGCAAGGAAGAACCAGTGATCGGTGAGTCGGGCGCGGATGTCCTCCTTGCCGAGGAGCTTGATCGCGTCGGCGAACGTCTGCAGCAGTCCCCACGGGCCGGTGTGGATCGGACCGACGCGGTCCTGGATGATCGCCTGGACCTTCCGCTCGAGGTAGATCTGCGCGAGCGCGCCGTTGAAGACCACCGCGATCGCGAGCACGATCGCGAGGAGGAGGCGCAGCACCGCCCATATCGCGGGATCGAGGCCGAAGGGGCCGAGAGGCACGACTCAGCCGCCTCGCGCGTCGCTGCGCGGGGGCAGGAAGGACTTCCGCAGGGGATGGCCGGGGAACGACTCCTCCAGGAAGATGCGCCTCAGGTCCGGGTGGCCGTCGAACTCGATGCCGAACATGTCGTAGGTCTCGCGCTCGGGCCAGTTCGCGCCCTCCCACACCGGAACGAGCGACGGCACGTGTGGATCGAGCTCGGTGCATGCGGTGCGCAGCATCACGAAGACGTGCGTCGTCGTGCCGCGCACGAAGGTCACGCTGCGAAGGTCGCTCCCGGTGTCCACGCCGGCGTTCACCGAGTAAAGGTCGCACCTGGTGGCGGGATCATCGCGGACGACGCGGGCGACGTCGACGAGGTGCTCGCGATCGACATCGACGACGAGCATGTCGTGGAGCACGCCGATCCTCGCTCGGGTGCCGAGTCGCTTGCCGAGCGCGGCGCCGATGGAGCCAAGGTCGATCGCCGTCTTTGGTGTGCTCAGTACCAATTCAAGGCTTTCTTCTTCCACGCGTAGAAGAGGCCCACCACCAGGATGGCGATGAAGATGACCATCTCGCCGAGGCCGTACCACCCGAGCTCGCGGAAGAGGACGGCCCATGGGAAGAGGAAGATCACCTCGACGTCGAACACGACGAAGAGCAGGGCGAAGACATAGAAGTGCGCCGGATAGCGGCCCCAGGCCTGCCCGACCGGCTCCTCGCCGGATTCGTACGTCCGGAGCTTCTCGCGAGTCGGCTTGAAGGGGGCCAGCAGGTGTGAAAGCAGCATCATTCCGACGACGAGACCGGCTCCGACCACGAAAAAAGCGAACACGTAGACATAGGAGAGGTTGTAGTCGGGCACGCGCGTAGCGTACGAAGGCCTCAGAACGTCCGCAAACTCGCGAAAAGCGGCGGTCGCGTGGGGCGTTCGACCGACAGCGGTGGCCACAAGGTCTGGGTTGACACACGCGCTCGCGGGTCGGTACGGTGCTCCGGCCATACCGGCGAGTACGCATTGCGTACATGCGTTTCGTCGCATTGGGGAGGGTTTCGGGGTTTTGACGGCGCATAGCCGAAGGGCGCAGGCCACACCGTCGCCGCGGCTGGTCGCGGCACGAATGCTCAGGGAGAGCGAGGAGCGGCTGCGCAGAAGCGCGGCGGATCGTCGTCGTGATGCGGTCATCCTCTTCGGCGAGCGCATCCCCGGTGTCGCGGCGACGCTTTGGGGCCAGCGCGGCCTCCGGCTCCTGGTCAACGTCGCCACCGCTCTGCTCGTCCTCTCCCTCCCGCTCTCGGCCGCGGTCAACGCGCAGGCAACGACCACGCCGCCCGAGACCGTGGCGCTCGTATCGATCGCGAGCGTGACCGACGAGGGCACGGCGCGCGCGGCCACCGCGGCGCGCGGTCTGCTCGCCGGTTCGCGCAGCGTGGTGACCGTCGCGGCCCAGGACGTGCGTCCGGTGATCGAATACAAGGTCGAGGACGGCGACAACCTCGGGGCGATCGCGCAGAAGTACCAGGTCGATCTCGACGACCTCGCGTTCGCGAACGGGATCGATGACGAGATCCGGACGCTGCACGTCGGTGAGTCGCTGCTCATCCCACCGGGACAGGGCGCGCTCTACGCGGTGACCGATAGCGACACCGTCGCATCGGTCGCGAAGCGCTTCAGCGTCGACCCGGGCGTGATCATGACCTACAACCGCCTCTACTTCGAGCCGGAGCACTTCGCGCCGGGGCAGCTCATCTTCGTACCCGGCGGCGAGGTCCCCGCGATGAAGCGCATCACCGCGCCGCGCTCGATCCCGATCCCCGGTCAGCTGCCCGCGCGCACCGGCCGTCTGAGTTGGCCGGTGCAGGGCGTGCTCACGCAGTACTTCTGGTGGGGCCACACCGGCGTCGACCTCGCCGCACCGTACGGGACGACGATCGGCTCCTCTGACGACGGTGTCGTCGTGGCGACGGGCTGGGTGGCGGTCGGCGGTCTGCGTGTCTGCGTGCAGCACTCCGGTGGGCTGCAGACCTGCTACTACCACACGAGCGCCGTGTACGTGACCCCGGGCCAGACGGTCGTTCGCGGTCAGGCCCTCGCGGCGATCGGGATGACCGGTGTGACGACCGGCCCTCACGTCCACTGGGAAGTGAAGCTCAACGGAGTCGCGGTCAACCCACTCGGCTACTAGCACCCGCTCGTCTCCGCGCGGCAGGCCGCTCCTATGCTCGTTGGGATGTTCCGCGCTGTTCACGCCGACCGCGGCGGTCGCATCCTCGTCACCGATCACCCGGCGCTCGCCTTCGACGGCGCGCGCCATGTGCCGTTCACGGACGCGACGGCGCTCCCGCCGGACGCGACCGTCGTGCCGATCGAGCGAGAGGCGCTCGCGTCCGAGCGGAGCGGTCGTCCTCGGCGCCTGGGCGCCGGGCGCCTCGCGGCGGCCGCGCTGCTCCCGCCGGGATATCTACGGACCCAGCTGCCGGCGTACGTCGACGCGAACGGCCGACCGGACCTCGACCCCCGCCCCTACGCGGCGGTGGCCGCGGACGACGGCGGGGCGCTCGTCGTCGCGGCGCTGCAGGTCGACCGCGACACGACGCACGACGCCGCCGGGTACGGGCGCGCGGAGGTCGGAGCGAGGGTCGCGGAGGGCCTGCGAGCGCATCCGGGGGACCGCCTGGTGCGGCAGCTCGCGCGCTGCGCCAACGAGTACGGCTGTCACGCCGCGGCGAACGCGTTCTGCGGACGTTGGGAGTGCGCCCTGCCGCTCGCGGCACCCACGAACGAGAAGGCCCCGGCCGCCGTCGCGCCAAAGCGCGATGGCGAGGCCGAGCCGACGGAGGTCGCCGCGTTCCACCCGTCGACCGACGAGGTCGCGCGTCTGGGTCTTGCCCACCTCGCGGCGGGGGGGACGATGCTGAGCTTCGGCCGGGCCTGCGAGGGCGAGCCGCTGCTCGCCGCGCGCGAGGTCGAGGACGCCATCGCCAAGATCCGCGCGGCCACGCGTGAGGGCACGATCCACCTGTCCACCAACGGCTCCGTGCCCGGCGCGCTGCGCCGCATCGCGGCCGCGGGCCTCGATTCGCTCTCGGTGCGCATCCTCGCGGCGAGCGCCGCGTCGTACGAGGCGCTGCACGGGCCGGATGGCTATCGCTTCACCGACGTCCGCGCGAGCATCCGGCTCGCCGCGGATCTCCCGGTGGCGACGAGCGTCTTCGTCCTCGTGCTGCCCGGTCTGTTCGATCGCTCGCAGGAGCTCGCCGCGCTCATCGCGCTGCTCGGCGACCTCCCCGAGAGCGGCGCCCTCCTCCTGCGCGACCTCCATGCCGACCCACTGCGCGCGCTCGCGCTCGTCCCGGACCGTGGTGACGCGCCGCTCGGCGTCACGCACGCCGTGGAACGGATCCGCGAGGAGCTGCCGCGTCTGCGGATCGGCGCGTTCGTGCGACCGCTTGCGAAGGTCCCGCATGTTCCTTGATCGCGCGCGCGTCAAGGTCAAAGGGGGCGACGGCGGGAAGGGCGTGATCTCGTTCCGGCGCGAGGCGCACGTGCCACGCGGAGGACCGGACGGCGGAGACGGAGGGCGCGGCGGCGACCTTGTGCTGCGCGCCGACGCGCAGCTCGCGTCGCTCGGCGACTTCCGTTACACGCACGAGTTCGCGGCTTCCGATGGTGCCCCCGGCGAGGGCAGCAACAAGAGCGGCAAGGCCGGACGCGACAAGATCGTGCGCGTGCCGTCGGGCACCACGGTGCGCGACGTCGCGACGGGCGAGGAGGTCGCGGATCTCATCGCCGACGGCGGGGAGATCGTCGCCGCGCGCGGTGGCAGCGGCGGCCGCGGCAACGCGCGGTTCGTCACGAGCACGCGGCGCGCCCCGCGCATCGCGATGGACGGCCAGCGGGGCGAGGTGCGGGAGCTGGAGCTCGAGCTCAAGCTCATCGCCGACATCGGTCTCGCGGGACTCCCGAACGCCGGGAAGTCGAGCCTCCTCGCCGCGCTCACCCGCGCGCGACCGAAGATCGCCGCATATCCGTTCACCACGCTCACTCCGAATCTCGGGGTCGCCCGCCTCGACGAGCGCGAGCTGGTGATCGCGGACATCCCCGGGCTCATCGAGGGAGCGAGCACTGGCGCGGGCCTGGGGGAGGAGTTCCTGCGGCATATCGAGCGCACGCGCCTGGTGGTGCACGTCGTCGATGCGTCGCTCGAGGATCCGCTCGCCGACATCGCGACGATCGACGCCGAGCTCGACGCGTACGGCCACGGCCTGCGTGAGCGGCCCGAGCTCATCGCGCTCAACAAGATCGACCTCGCGGAGGCGCGCGACCACGTCCCGGCGCTGGTCGAGACCCTAGCGTCGCGCGGACGCGATGCCGTGGCGATCTCGGCCGCCACGGGGGAGGGCGTGGATCGCCTGGCGAAGCGCCTCTTCACGCTCGTCGGCCCGCGGCCCGTGCCCGACGCCGCCGCGCCGGCCGAGCGGCGCATCGTCTTCAAGGGCAGCGCGCGCGACGTCAGCGTCCTGAAGGAGGGTCAGGCCTATCGCGTGAAGAGCGACCGCATCGAGCGGCTCGCCGCCGGTATCGACTGGGACAGCGGCGACGCGTCGGCGTACTTCCACCGGATGCTCCAGCGCAACGGCGTCGAGAAGCAGCTTCGTCAGCTAGGGGTGAAGGAAGGCGACACCGTGAAGATCGGGCGCCTCGAGCTCGAATGGAAGGAGCGCTGATGAGGATCGGCGTGTTCGGCGGGACGTTCGACCCCGTGCACGTCGGCCACCTCGCGATCGCGCAAGCCGCTCTCGAGGCGGGCGGCCTCGACCGCATCGTGTTCGTCCTCGCGCGCCGGTCGCCGCTCAAGGATCGGGAGCCCGCGGCCGGCGAGGCCGACCGTCTCGCGATGCTCGTCCTGGCCACGAAGGACGAGCCGCGCTTCTCGGTGTCACGCGTCGAGCTGGACCGCGAGGGTCCCTCGTACACCGTTGACACGCTCGAGGCGCTCCGGCCCACCGGCGACCTGTTCCTGATCCTCGGGAGCGACGCGCTCGCCGACCTGCCCAGGTGGCGCTCGCCCGGACGCATCAAGGAGCTGGCGACGATCCTCGTCGCGCGGCGCCCCGGCGCGCCGGAGCCGGATGCGGACTCGGGGGCGCAGACCTTCGACGCGCCATGTCTCGACATCAGCTCGCGCGAGCTGCGCGCGCGTGCCTCTCGTGGACTCTCGCTGCGCTACCTTGTTCCGGACGAGGTGTGGCGGCACATCGCGCAGAGCGGCCTGTATCGATGAGCGAGACCACGCCCAAAGACGTCGCCCCGCGCGCGATGGCCGATCTGGTCGTGGACGCGGCGAGCGACAAGAAGGCCGAGGACATCCTCGTGCTCAACGTCTCCGAGGTGACCACGATCGCCGACCTCTTCGTCATCGTCTCGGGTCGCGGCGAGCGTCAGGTGCAGTCCATCGCCGATGCGATCGTGGAGAAGGCCAAGGCCGCCGGCCGCCGGCCGTACGGCATCGAGGGCTACAGCGCCGGTCGCTGGGTGCTCATCGACCTCGGCGACGTCGTGGTGCACGCGTTCGTGCCCGAGGAGCGCGAGCTCTATCGGCTCGAGCGCCTCTGGGGCGATGCGCCCGTGGTGCTGCGGATCGCCTGAGGACCGCGTGGACATCAGCTTCCTTCTCACGTCCCTCGTGGTCGTCGTCTCGCCTGGCACAGGCGTGCTCTTCACCCTCGCCGCGGGTCTGTCCCGTGGACGCAGGGCAAGCGTCGTCGCGGCCTTCGGGTGCACGCTCGGCATCGTTCCGCACCTCGCCGCCGCGATCCTGGGCCTCGCCGCGCTCCTCTACACGAGCGCGCTGGCATTCGAGGCCATCAAGCTCCTGGGCGTGTTCTACCTGCTCTACATGGCCTATCGCACGGTGCGGGATGAGGGCGCGCTTCGCGTCGAGACGGATGCCGCGGCGCGCTCGTCGGCGCAGGTGATCGTCTCCGCCATCGCGGTGAACCTGCTCAATCCGAAGCTCTCGATCTTCTTTTTCGCGTTCCTTCCCCAGTTCGTCCGAGCAGACGCGCCTGACCGGATCGCGCAGATGCTCGTGCTCAGCGCGGTCTTCATGGCCATGACATTCGTCGTGTTCGCCGGCTACGGCCTGTTCGCGGCGTCGGTCCGCAGCCACGTGATCGCACGCCCGCGGGTGCTCACCTGGATGCGCCGCGTGTTCGCCGGCACCTTTGTCGCGCTCGGGGCGAAGCTGGCGCTGTCGGAACGCTGACGATCCGGTGGAGCTGAGGGGAGTCGAACCCCTGACCTCTTGAGTGCGATTCAAGCGCTCTACCAACTGAGCTACAGCCCCGGGGAGACCTCATTGTCACATAATCGTCAGCGAATGGGTCCGTTCTCAGGCGGCGGTGATCCCGAACGCCAGGCGAATATCGCCTTCATCCTCGTCTTCCTCGGCATCGTGTTCGTCGGCGGACTCACGATCTGGCTCTTTTACGGTGCGTCTTTCTAGCCACCACCTGACCGCGCGCGTAAGGGGAGTGCCATGCCGACCGCGCATCTGAAGAACTACATCGATGGCCGCTGGGCCGACTCGGTCTCCGGCCAGGCCTTCGAGGACATCGATCCCGCGAACGGCGAGGTCATCGCCACCGCGACGCGCTCCACCACCGCCGACGTCGACAGGGCGGTCGAGGCCGCGCATCGCGCCGCGGAAGCGTGGCGCCTGTACCCCGCCCCAAAGCGCGGCGAGATCCTCTATCGCGCCGGCGAGATCATGCTGAAGCGCAAAGACGACCTCGCACGCGAGATGACGCGCGAGATGGGCAAGGTCCTCGCCGAATCGCGCGGCGACGTCCAAGAGGGCATCGACATGACCTACTACATCGCCGGCGAGGGCCGCCGGCAGTTCGGCGACGTCGTCCCCGCGGAGCTCCCGAACAAGTGGGCGATGAGCATGCGGCACCCGCACGGGGTCGTCGCGGCGATCACGCCGTGGAACTTCCCGTTCGCGATCCCGACCTGGAAGATCATGCCCGCGCTCGTCCTCGGGAACACCATCGTCTTCAAGCCCGCGTCGTACACGCCGATGCTCGCGGTGCGCCTGGTCGAGATCCTCGAGGAGGCCGGCCTGCCGAAGGGCGTGCTGAACCTCGTGCTCGGCGCCGGCGGCGATCTCGGCGATCACCTCGTGCAGCACCCGCTGGTCGACCTCATCTCGTTCACCGGCTCGAGCGACACCGGGTCGCACCTCAGCGAGATAGCCGGACGGATGCTGAAGCGCGTCAGCGCGGAGCTCGGGGGGAAGAACGCGATCGTCGTGCTCGACGATGCCGACGTCGACCTGTCGGTCGAGGGCATCCTCTGGTCCGCGTTCGGCACGTCGGGCCAGCGCTGCACCGCGGCCTCTCGCGTGATCGCGCACAAGGGCGTGGCCAACGACGTCATCGACAAGCTCGTCGCCCGCGCCAAGAAGATGAAGATGGGCCATGGCCTCGAGCCGACGACGGACCTGGGTCCGGTCGTCTCGAAGGCGGCGCAGGAGAAGGTCGCCTCGTACATGACCATCGCGGAGAAGGAAGGCGCGACCATCGCGACAGGGGGGCGGATCCCGAAGGACGCCGCGCTGGCGAGGGGCTTTTTCCACGAGCCCACCGTCCTGGTCGACGTGAAGCCGAACATGCGCGTCGCGCAGGAGGAGATCTTCGGGCCGGTCACCGCGGTCATCGAGGTGAGCTCGATCGACGAGGCCATCAAGGTGCTCAACTCGACGAAGTACGGGCTTTCGTGCTCCGTCTACACGAAGAACGTGAACAACGCGTTCCGCTTCATGCGCGACGCCGAGACCGGCCTCGTCTACGTGAACGCCGGCACCATCGGCGCGGAGATCCAGCTGCCCTTCGGCGGCATGAAGAGCACCGGCAACGGTCACCGCGAGGCTGGGCGCGCGGCGCTCGATGTCTATTCGGAGTGGAAGTCGATCTACATCGACTTCTCGGGCAAGCTCCAGCGCGCGCAGATGGACACCGAGGAGAACAAAGCCCCCTAAACGGCTGGACGGCTAGACCGCGGCGCGGTCCGCGAGCGGGAGCGTGAAGCGGATCTCGGTGCCCTCGCCGAGGGTGCTGGTCGCCTCGATCGTGCCGCCGTGCGCCGTGACGAGGCTCTTCGCGATCGCGAGGCCGAGGCCGGCGCCGGGTGAGTCGTCCGCCCGGGTGAAGCGCTCGAAGACGTGCGGCAGCACCTCGGGCCCGATCCCCTCCCCGCTGTCGCGCACCGCGACCGCGAGCTCGTCCCCGCGGGAGGAGACCGTGACCGTGATCGATCCGCCGCGCGGCGTGTAACGCAGCGCGTTCGCGACGATATTCGAGAAGATCTCGCGCAGGCGGATCGGATCCACCGACGCGACCGGCAGGGTCTTGGCATCCACGCGCAGCGCGACGCCGCCGGCGCTCGCGCCAGCCTCGAACGACGCGACCGTGTCGCGCGCGAGCGCGACGACGTCGGTCGGCTCGCGGTGAAGCGCCAGCGCACCTGCCTCGGCGACGGAGATCGTGCGCATGTCGTCGACGAGCCGCGAGAGCACGTGGGTGTCCTCGAGGATCGCCCGCAGGTGCGTTTCATCGGTGGGATGCACCCCGTCGATGAGGGCCTCGATGTTGCCCTGGATCACGGTGAGCGGTGTGCGCAGCTCGTGCGTGACGTCGGCGAGCAACCGGCGGCGCTCCGTCTCGCTCTGTTCGAGCCGCGCGCCCATCGCGTTGAAGGCGCTGCCGAGCGCGCGCACCTCACGCGGACCGCGGGCGCGCACGCGAGCGCTGTAGTCCCCGGCCTCGATGCGCTCCGCGGCAGCCACCAGATCCCCGAGCGGTCCGGCGATCCGCCGGAAGCCACGCGCGCCGCCGTTGATGAGGAGCAGGAGGACGACGATCCCGGCGATGACGAACGCGAGGGGCGGCGAGCCTCCGCCGGTGATGGCGTTGAACGCCGCGAGGACGAGTGCGGCGACGAGCGCGACGAACAGGGTGAGGGCGATGAGCGCGGCGACCGCGAAGGAGACCATGCGGCGCATGAACCGCGCGCGCATCCGCCGCCAGTTCTCGCGCTCGTACGGCTCGCCCTCCGGCCACCACGGCGGGGGCTGACCCTCGCGCCACTCACCGGGCCACCGCATCGGAGGATGCAGGCGCCGCGTCATGAGCGCTCGTCCGCGAAGCGGTAGCCGACCCCGTGCACCGTCAGGAGGTAGCGCGGCTCCCGCGGGTCGGGCTCGAGCTTGCGGCGGATGTTCTTCACGTGCGCGTCGATCGCGCGCTCGTACGACTCGAAGGCCACGCCGTGCACCGCGTCGAGGAGCTGGGCGCGCGTGAAGATGCGGCCCGGGGCGCGGGCGAGCGTGGTGAGGAGCTGGAACTCCGTCGGCGTGAGCTGCTCGATGTCAGCCCCACGCACGCGAACGGCCATGCGCGGCACGTCGAGATCGACCTCGCCGGCGGTGATGAGATCGGTCGGGGTCACGACGATCTCCGCGCGCCGCAGCACCGCGCGGACGCGCGCCACCAGCTCCTTCGGGCTGAACGGCTTGGTGACGTAATCGTCGGCGCCGAGCTCGAGACCGGTCACCCGGTCGGCCTCGTCGCCGCGGCCGGTGAGCATCACGATGGGGACGTTCGAGGTCTTGCGGACGGCGCGGGCCACATCGAGGCCGTCGACCAGCGGCAGACCGAGATCGAGGACGATGAGGTCAGGGGCAGCGTTCCGGAACGACGCGAGCGCCTCCTTTCCATCGGAGGCGCTCGCGACGCGAAATCCAGCGTGCTCGAGATAATCCCGCGCGAGCTGGACGATCTTCGGCTCGTCGTCGACGACGAGGACCGTCTTCATGCCGCGGATGCTAGGTGCTGGTCGATGAGGGTCCGCTCGAGGCAGGCTTCTCGCCGTGCAGCTCCTTGTGCAGCTCCTCGATACGGGTGCGGGCCTCGTCGCCCCACGGGCCACGCATCTGCCCGTAGCCGTACTTGTGGTGACCGCCCCATCCCCGTCCACCCCACATCGCCGCGCGGAGCAGGCCGAAGATGATGAAGAGGAAGAACAGCGGGAAGAGGAAGCCCAGGAAGCCGAACCCGAAGTGGTACGGGTAGCCGTAATACGCGACGGGCGCGCCGGCGGCGGGGATCTGGGCCGCGATGTTCTGGCCGATGCCGATCTGATAGCCGATCACACCGACGATGCTGAGCAGGATGAGGACGGCAAGCGTGCGTGCGAAGCTCATGTCACAACTCCTTGAACGGTCCGACGTGGTGCGGTCCGATCTTTCCGGTCACCAGCGTCGCGCGTCGATATGAACCAGTTGTGAACGCGCCGCGGAGGTCTAGCGCAACGCGGCGTCCAGCCAGCGCGCCACATGGTCGACCGCCTCGCGCTCCTGTGGGCCGAGGTCGTGACCCGCTCCGGCGATGACGACGAGGTCGATCCGCGGGTTCTGCCCGGCGATGCGCTCGAGCACGGCGAGAGGACCGAGCTCGTCGGCGCTGCCCTGGACGACGAGCGTGGGACAGGTCACGCCCGCGAGCGCTTCTTCGTCGCGGAGCCGTGGCCGATCGGGCGGCGAGATGGGATGGCTGACGATCGCGAGCGCGTCGGGAGGCTCGACCGCCGCGAGGAACGCACACATGCGGCCGCCGAAGCTGCGGCCGACGAGCGCGATCTTCTCGTGCGTCGCCGCCAGCTCGTCGCGCGCGGTGCGCAGGTCCGCCAGCTCGTCCGCGTAGTCGCGGCTCGGCCGCCGGCCCCCAGAACGGCTGGTGTGGAAGGTGATCGGGAGGGCGTCGATGCCGTACCCCGCGAGCGCCTTGGCGAGCGAGCGGAGGATCGGCTGCGTGGCGCCCCCGCCGTAGCCCGGCGCGAGCACCGCCGCCCGTCTCACCGCTTCGCCCCGGCCTTCGCCTTTGCCCGCGGCTTTGGCAGCTTCTGCGCGAGCTCGAGACAGGGGGCCAGGAGATCGCCCGTCTGCGCGAGACGGGCGCTCATGTTCGCGATGGTGAACGCGTCTGGCCTTCCGAGGGCGCCGATCTCCTCCCACCGCAGCGGCGCGGACACCGGCGCGCGGCGGATCGGCCGGACGCTGTACGGACCCGCGGTCGTTTTTCCGCCGACGTTCTGCAGATAGTCGATGTACACGCCACGACGGCGGTCCTTCACCGTCTCGAGCGTGACGAGCTTCGGCTTACGCTCTCGGGCCACCGCGCCGACGTCGAAGACGAACCCGCGCGACTCCTCGAAGGTGTATCTCCGCGCGATCGGCACGTAGACGTGGATGCCGCGCGAGCCGGTGGTCTTCGGGAAGCCCACGAGGCCCATATCGGACAGGACCTCGTGGATCAGTGCGGCGGTCTCCTTCACGTCGTCCCAGGTCGCACCGGCGGATGGGTCGAGGTCGATGATCGCGAGGTCCGGGTGCTCCGGATCGTCCACCCGCGAGAGCCACGGGTGGATCTCGATGGCCGTGTAGTTCGCGAGCCACACCAGGGTGGCGAGATCGTTCCCGAGGATGTACTCGATGCCACCCTCGCGCTCGGCGGTCCGATCGATCCAGGTGTGGATCCAGCGCGGCGTGAAGTCGGGCTTGTCCTTCTGATAGAAGTGCTGCGCCGCGATCCCGTCAGGAAACAGCTTCAGCGTGAGCGGCCGGTCCTTGATGAGCGGCACGAGATAGGGCGAGACCTCGGTGTAGTAACGGATGAGGTCGGCCTTGGTGTAACCGTCCTCGGGGAAGATGACCTTCTCCAGATTCGTGAGGCGGATGGTGTGGCCGTCCACCGTGAGGACCGCCGGCACGCGCGGCACCTTCGCCCCGAGGTCGGCGGCGGCGCCCTCGGTCACGGCCTTCGCCGCGGCCCGAAGCGCGTTCTTCGTGGACTCGCGCCGCTCGTAGCCGGTGCAGGTGAGCGGATCGATATCCGGCCGCAGGCCGCGATAGCTCGGATGGCGCAGCGTGCCGTCGCGCGTGAGCTCGGCGTATTGCACCTCGCAGACCAGCTCCGGCAGGCACCAGTGCGCCGGTTGATTGGCCCTTGGCTCGACCGTGAACGGTGACTGCGCCGACTCGCGTTCACGAAGGGTCGCGAGCAGATCTTTGAGCGTGCGCTCGTCGAAGCCGCTTCCGACATGACCGAGTGGCGTGAGCCGTCCCTCCCGGTAGACGCCGATGAGGAGGGCGCCGAGAGCGCTCGACCGACCGCCCTGGCCCTCGGTCCATCCGCCGATGACGCACTCCATCGAGCGGAAGGCCTTGATCTTCACCCAGGCCGCGGAGCGCGCCGACGAATACGGCGCGTCGAGCCGCTTCGCGACGATCCCCTCGATGCCCTGCTCCTTGGCTGCGGCGAAGAGCGCCTTCCCGGTGCCGATGAACTGCTCGGACCGCTTTATCGCGCCCATCGGTGTGAGGATCTCGTCGAGCAGCTTCTGCCGCTCGCGCAGCGGTCGCGTGCGCACGTCCCGGCCGTCGACCCAGAGGACGTCGAAGACCTCGTACACGACGGGGGTCGTGCGCCGAAGCTTGCGTACCGCGGATTCATCACCGACGTGCATCCGCGGTTGAAGGCGCTGGAACGACGGCGCGCCGCGCTCGTCGAGCGCGACGATCTCCCCGTCGAGGATCGCCTGATACGCGCCGGTGAGCGCCTCGGACGCGCCTTGCGCCTCGGGATACTGCGTCGTGCAGTCGAGCAGGTTGCGCGTCTGCAGGCGCACGATCCCTCCGTCGACGAACGCGATCGTTCGCACGCCGTCCCACTTCGGTTCGAACGCGAAGTCCGGCGAGTCGAACGGCTCGTCCGCGGTGATCGCGAGCATCGGCTCGATCTTCGCGTCGAGCGGATGGTCCTTCGGAGCCGTGCCGTGCTTGATCATCAGCCAGTCGCGACCCTCGTTCTGCTTCGTCTGAACGAGGACCCACTCGCCGTCGAGCCGCTTGCCGTGGAAGTGCACCTTGTATTCGCTCGGGCTGTCCTTCAGCAGGTCGTAGGTGCCCTCGTCCCAGATCGTCATCGTCCCGGCTCCGTACCCATCCGGGATCACGCCGTGGAAGGTCAGGTACTCGAGCGGGTGGTCCTCGGTGTGGACCGCCAGGCGACGCTTTCCCGCCTCGAGTGGTGGCCCCTGCGTGACGGCGAACGAGACGAGCACGCCGCGCATCTCGAGGCGGACGTCCCAGTGCAGGCGCGTCGCGTGATGACGGTGCACGACGTAGCGCTGTGCCGCGGTCGTCGTGGGCGGCGTGCCCTTCGGCTCCGGCGTGCGCTTGAAGTCGCGTTTGCGCTGGTACTCGGTGAGGCTCACGCTCTGCTCGGATCCATTCTCCCGGAGGCGGGGGCAGGGCCCCGTCAGCCGACCGTTGGGAGGCGTCCGTGGCGTCGCCGTTCGCATCGCTCGTCGATACGTTCCTCAAGGAGGAGTACGAGGACTCACCGACGCAGGCGTCGAGCCTCGGACTCACCGAATACGACGAGCGCCTCGACGACCTCTCCGCCGCGGCGTTCCGCCGGCGCATCGAGTCGGACGACGCGTGGCTCGCCCGTTTCCGCGGCGTCGACGAGGCCCCGCTGACACCGGGGGAGCGCATCGACCGCGAGCTCCTCGTCTCGGTGCTGCGCGGTCGGCAGCTCGTGCAGCCGCTCGAGATGTGGCGGCGGCAGCCCGCGACGTATCTCAACCCCGGCCTTCAGGGCGTGTTCTCGCTCTTCCTCCATCGTCTGCGCCCCGAGAAGGAGCTCGCCGAGGCGGCGCGCGCGCGCCTGGGCCAGGTCTCGAAGAACATCACCGACGGCATCGCCAACATCGACATCGCACGCACGCCGCGCGTCTATCTCGAGCGCGCCATCGGTCAGGCGAAGGCCGCGGCGAAGTACGCGCGCGAGCTCGTGCCCGCGGAGGTGAAGGACCCGGCCTCCAAGCAGCGTCTGGCGGAGGCCGGCGCGGGCGCGGCCAAGGCGTTCGACGAGTACGCGGCGTTCCTCGAATCGCGGAGGGTCGACGCGAAGGGCAGCTACGCGGTGGGCGAAGCGCTGTACAGCGCGCTGCTGCGGGAGAAGGAGTCACTCCCCTTCGGGGCGCGCGAGCTGCGCGAGAAGGGCCGCGAGCAGTGGGATCTCCTCTCGACGGAGGCGAACCGCATCGCGAAGGAGATCGACGGCGGCACCTGGCAGGAGACCTGCGACCGCCTGAACAAGATCCACGCATCGACACCCGAGGGCATGCGCGCCGAGTACGAGGAATGGACCGAACGCGCCCGCTCGTTCCTGCGCGACACCGCCCTGGTCACGCTCCCGCAGGGCGAGCGGTGCACGGTCGAGCCATCACCGCCGTTCCAGCGCCCGATCCTCGCGGTGGCCTCGTACAACCGGCCGCCCGCGTTCAAGGACACGCTGCACGGGCACTTCTTTGTCCCCTACCCGCCCGACGGGACGCCGCCCGAGGAGGTGCAGAAGCGCCTCGAGGGCAACTGCAACGCCGGCATCCCCACGACCGCGGTGCACGAGGCATATCCCGGGCACCACTGGCACCTGGTGATGGCGAAGAGCAACCCCTCCGCGGTCCGCCGGATCTTCGGCACGCCCTACTTCAACGAGGGGTGGGCGCTCTACGCCGAGCGCGTCATGCGCGAGCAGGGCTTCTTCACCGATCCGAAGCACCTGCTCTACCAGTACGAGGCCACGATCTTCCGCGCGGCGCGCATCGTCGTCGACACGAGCCTGCACATGAGCGAGATGACCTTCGACGAAGCGGTGAAGCACATGGTCGAGAAGGGCAACCTCACCGAGCCGAACGCCCGCGCCGAGGTCGGCCGGTACTGCTCGTGGCCGACGCAGGCATCGAGCTATCTCACCGGCATGCTCCAGATCGTCGACATCCGCACGCGCTGGCTCGCGCGGCGTGGCGCGTCGGACCGACCCGCGCTGCGCGCGTTCCACGACGCCATCACCAGCGCCGGCATGCTCCCGACGACGCTCGCGGAGAAGGCCATCTCGATGTGAGCGCGGTCACCCGTTGCGCACACTGCGGACGCGAACTCAGCGACCGGGATCGCCATGTGCGCTTCGGCCTGCCCGATGTTGTCTTTGCTCGATCGGAAGCCGAGCGCAGCTCCGCATGGATGATGCCGACGGAGAGACCCGATGTCCTTGCCTTCGAGGAAAAACGTTTCGTGCGAGCGCTGCTCCCGGTCCACCTAGATGACGGCACCAGCGTTACCTTTGGGACGTGGCTCGAGGTCGATGTCTCCGACTTCGATCGCGCCGTTGAGGTCTGGCTGGACGAGGCATATAGCGATCTCGTTCTGGATGGCTGCATCGCGAACGCCGTTCCACCATGGCGCGCAGACGTCATCGGAAGGCCGTGTACTGCTCGCGTGCTGATCGACGACCAGATCCCCTATGTGACCAAGTCGCCCGATCCTCTCGTGAGTCGGATCCTCGCAGAAACCTGGTCCGCATCCGAGATCGTCGCCTCACTCCCCAGCTGACGGCAGTGTGCAACCCTTCCGCAGTCTCTCCCGGGGAGAAGGACGGCTGGAACAGTGAGAAACCTGCTCGCGACTGCTGCTAGAACCGTGAGATGACGCTCTCGAGTCTCTTCACCGCACTCGGCGCGCTCGTCCTCGGGGTCGTCCTCATCGTCGTGGCACGCTGGGCCGCACGACGGCGGGGCACGCGCTGGGATTCCTTCGTCGCGCTGCGCGTCGGAGACGTCCTGGTGACCGAGGTTGTGGGCGCGTTCCTCGTCGGCTACGCCATCGGAGCGATCGCCGCCCCACCCGGCGAGCCCGTCGGCCGACCGGCACCTGGCGGAGGCCGCTTTGCACGGCCGGGTGGGCCCGGCCCGGGCCTTCCTTTCACGCTCGGGATCGTCGCGGCACTCATCGCCGCGATACGGCGCCTCGACCTGCGCGATCTCGCGCTCAGCGGTCGAGCGTCGCGGAATCCGATCGCGACGTACATCGGCTGGGACGCACGCGTGATCGCACGCATCCCGGCGGGCGGGTGGGGCGAGATCGCGCTCCGCGACGGCAGCGGCAACGTCATGTCCGTCGCCGCGACGGCCGCGACCGATGTCGCCGTCGGCACGCAGGTCGTGATCAGCGGTATCCAGGGCCGCGACGTCGTCGTCACTCCCAAGCCGCTCGCGCCCGCTGACGACGATCCGAGATTCTGACCGCAGATCGTTCTGAGACTTTGGCCATCGCCTAGTAGGAGCGGCCTGCGGCCGTCGCGCGCGCGATGATGCGCCGCGCTGTGCCCGGACGCCAGCGATCGTCACTGCGCCAGGGCGAGGTCGCGCCGCGCACAGGCAGCGAGCCGACGCTGGGGACGGGCCTTCGCGAGAGCGGCTGCGCGCGCAGCAGCGGCGGTGTGGCCGGGACGGCCGAGCGCGCGAGCTCGCGCCCGCCGGGCGCGTGCACGCTGAAGGCGCCATCCAGATGCTGGCGCAGCTCGAGGCGCTGTCCCGACCAGCTCCACTGCGTCCCCTTGGGCGGCAGCTGCAACGTCACGCCCAGGAAGCGCACGGTGTTGTCCGTCGCGACCTGCCGGCCGTACTTGAAGCAGCAGACCGCCGCGATCGGCAGCGACGCCGGCAGCGCGCGCCACGCCGCGCGCGGCTCGGCCGGGCGCACCGCAAAGCGCGCGTTGTGCCGCGGCAGGTACGTCGGCAAAAAACGATTGGCCCGCGCGATCGTGGTGATGCCCGCAAGACGCAGCTCACTCACCAGGCGGTCCTGGAGCGTGCCGAACAGGCGCTCGACGCGGCCCTTGGCCTGCGGCGAGTGCGCGAAGATCGTCTCCACGCCGAGCTCGGCGAAGGCCCGTCCCAGCTGTGTCGGCTCGCGTGCGCCGGCCAGCTCTTCATCAAGGCTCTCGCGCTGGCCGCGGTCGACGCGGAAGATCCCGTGGCGGTCGCTGTACACCGCCAGCGGCACGCCGTGCTGGGCGAGCAGTTGCGCAAGCACGGTGAAGTACCCGGCCGCGTCCTCCTGATCGCGGAAGGTGGCGCCGACCACCTCGCCGCTGGCGTCGTCGATCGCCGCGACCAGGGTGCAGTTGGGCCGGGCCGCTCCGAACCAATGCGCCTTGCTCCCGTCCAGCTGCACGAGCATTCCCGCGCTGGCGCGGCGCTCGCGCCGGGCGTGGTAGCGGGCCGGCCGGTGCCGGCGTGGGCTCTTCAGACCCGCGGCGCGCAGGATGCGGCGCACCGAGACGCGCGAGAGCGTGATCCCTTCGCGCTCAGCGAGCAGCTCGGCCAGGTGGCTGTCGTTGCAGCCGGCGTACCTCGTCTTCGCGAGGGTGACCACCCGCGCGGCCAGCGCCGGGTCGAGCGCGTGCGCGGGACGGCGGTCGGTGTTGCCATGCGCAAGGGCGGCCGGCCCTCGCTCGAGGTATCGCACCCGCAGGCGACGGATCGAGCGTGGCGACAGCCCGAGCAGCAGCGCCGCCTCCGAAGGGTCGACTTTGCCGGCGATGAGTCTCGTGAGGACGAGGACACGTCGGTCTTGCACCGTGATCCGTCCTTTCTCTCCCCGTCGACGCGGACAGAATCACAGACCAATTTGGGCGGTCAGAGTCTCGGAACAATCACA
>JBGQFO010000008.1:0-33192 GCA_041496945.1 Candidatus Limnocylindria bacterium
CGATCGCCGACCTCGCAGGTGATGTCGCACAGCAGCACCGTCTCATCGGGTCCGCAGATCTCCGAGCCGCCGTAGTTGCGCGTCTCGGAGAGCCGGTTGAAGGTCTTGTCGGTGAAGTAGATCGACTGCGCAGGGAGCGCCCGCGGCTTCTTCACCAGGAGCCCGACGATCGTGAGCGCGCGGAAGCGCAGCACTCGCGCCGCCGCCTTCGCCTCCGGAGAGACGGCGGCGCCGAGCAGGTCGATGAGCGCCGGGAGCGGCGCGGTGTTCACGACGTTGTCGCAGGCGATGCGCTCCTCGGCGGCGTTCGCGCCGCGATACGGGTTCCCGTCGGTCTCGGTGCCCGAGGCGAGCTGCGTGAGCTGCCCGCCCCTCCTGGTCGAGGGCACGCTGCGCACCCACACCGCGCTCACGCGGTCGCCCTGCGTCTCGATGCGCGTGACGAGCGTGTTCGTGCGCGTCGCGTTCCGCGCGTCGGCCCGCTTGATGCGCGCGGCCATGCGCTCGCTGATGAGCCCCGCGCCCTTCGGGGGGTAGTAGAGCTCGACGACGAGCGGCGCGTAGCGGTGTTCGGTGCCTGCGATCTTCGAGCGGCCCTTGCGCAGCGATGAGATCACGACCTTCATGAGCGAGATATGCGGGATGCGGTGCTGCGCGAACGACGCCGCAAGCTGGCTCGGCGGGATGCCCCACACCTTCGTGGTGTATGGGCCGAAGAAGAGGCCGTAGAGCGTGCGGCCCATGGCCTGGACCACCCAGTCCTCCGCGGAGACGAGCTTGCGAGGGCGGATCTTCCGCCGCAGAGACTCGAGGGTGTAGTCCGCGAACGCCCGCGCCGCGAGGAACGGCGACATCGACTTCGCGATGTCGAGCGCCTCGAGTGGGTACTTGTAGTACTTGCCGCGGAACTTGATGCGGACGTTCTTCGCCTGCGCCGGGAAGCCGTCGTGCGCGATCTCCTTGAACAGGTCGAGGACGCGCTGGTTGCGTGCGTGATACGCGTGCGGCCCGAAGTCGAAACCGGCTCCGGTCGCCCCGCGCAGCGTCGCCGCGAGGCCCCCCAGGAAATCCTGCGCCTCGACGACCGTGACCTGTTCGCCGCGCTCGGCCAGCGTGAGCCCGGCGGCGAGACCGCAGATCCCGCCGCCGATGACGACCGTATGACCCATCAGCGCCGCAGCGCCTGCTTGACGAGCGCGGGGATGTCGCTGGGTGCGTTCGCGACCGGGATGCCGGCGGACTCGAACGCCTTCACCTTCGACTCGGCCGTGCCCTGATTCCCCGACACGATCGCGCCGGCGTGCCCCATCCGTTTGCCCGGTGGTGCCGACCGGCCGGCGATGAACGCGACGGCGGGCTTCTTGCCGAACGCGCGCATGTACTCCGCGGCGTGCTCCTCGGCGCTGCCGCCGATCTCGCCGACGATGACGATGATTTCCGTGGCGGGATCCTCGTTCAGCAGGCGCACGGCCTCGGGCGTCGGCAGCCCGATGACCGGATCGCCGCCGATGCCCAGGCAGGTCGTCTGCCCCAGACCCGCGCGCGAGAGCGCGTCGGCGATCTCATAGGTGAGCGTCCCGGACCGCGAGACGAACCCGACCGGGCCGGGTGAGAAGTTCTCCGCCGGCATGATCCCGATCTTGCATTCGCCGGGCGTGATGACACCGGGGCAGTTCGGGCCGATGAGCGTCGTCGCGCTGCGTTCGAGCGCGCTCGCGACCCTGGTCATGTCCTGGACCGGCGTCCCCTCGGTGATGCACACGACGACCGTGAGCTCGCTGTCGATGGCCTCGAGCATCGCGTCCATCGCCGCCGGCGCGGGGACGAAGATGATCGACGCGTTCGCGCCGGTCGCGTCCACCGCCTCGGCCACGGTGTCGAACAGCGGGATGCCGTCGATGGTCGTCCCGCCCGCGCCGGGCTTCGTGCCCGCGACGACCTTCGTGCCGTACTCCCTCATCCGCCCGGCGTGGAACGATCCCTCGCGGCCGAGGCCCTGGACGAGCACGCGCGTGTCGCGCCCGATGAGCACGCTCACGACGCCTTCCTCGCCAAACGGACCGCTTCGAGGGCTGCCTCGTCCATCGTCGCGCGCGATTCGAGCGGCGCGCCCTTGAGCAGCTTCCGGCCCGCCTCGGCCTCGGTGCCGGAGAGACGGATGACGAGCGGCACGGCCGGTGGGTGCTGCGCGATCACCGACAGGATGCCCTTGGCCACCTCGTCGCCCCGCGTGATGCCGCCGAAGATGTTGATGAGGACGCACCGCACCCTCGTGTTCGCGAGGACGATCTCGAGCGCCGACTTCACCACCGCTTCCTTGGCGCCGCCGCCGACGTCGAGGAAGTTCGCGGCACGACCGCCGGCGTTCTTCACCGCGTCGAGCGTGCTCATCACCAGGCCGGCCCCGTTGCCGATGATCCCGACGTCGCCGTCGAGCTGCACGTAGGAGAACCCGAGCGCGCGAGCGCGCTCCTCGACCTCCTCGTCGGGGCTCACTTCCTTCCAGTCGCGAAGCTCAGCCTGCCGGTAGAGCGCGTTGTCGTCGATGTCGAGCTTCGCGTCGCCCGCGAGGACCGAGCCGTCGCTTTGGATGAAGAGTGGGTTGATCTCGATGAGCATCGCGTCGGTCTTCGCGTACACGCCGTAGAGGCGCTGGGCGATGTCGACGACGGCGCTCCGCTGCTCCGCCGGCACGCCGGCCTCGAAGCACAGCGCCCGCGCCTGATACGGGAGCAGGCCGATCACCGGATCCGGCCAGCCGCGCGCGATCCGCTCGGGCGTGGTCGCGGCGACCTCCTCGATGTCCATACCGCCGACGGTCGAAAGCATCACCACGGGACGGCGGCGATCGCGGTCGAGCGTGATGCCGAGGTAGAGCTCCTTCGCGATCTGCGCCGCGCGCTCGACGTAGACCTTTCGGACAAGCAGCCCCTTGATGCGCATGTGCAGGATCGCGGCAGCATGCTCGCGGGCCTCGTTCGGGGTCTTCGCGACCTTGATCCCGCCCGCCTTTCCGCGACCGCCGGCAAGCACCTGCGCCTTGACCACGACCGTGCCGCCGAGCGTTCGTGCGGCCTCCTCGGCCTCTTCGGGCGTCGTGGCGATGCGGCCCTCCGGTACGGCGATGCCCGCGCGCGCGAGCAGCTGCTTCGCCTGGTACTCATGGAGCTTCACGGGGTAGACCGAGGATATCGTCGTCGCATGCGTCGCGTCTCGGTGGTCGGCGGCTCATGCACCGGCAAGACGACGTTCTCGCGTGCGCTCGCGGGGATCCTCGACGTCCCGTTCGTCGAGCTCGACGCGCTCAATTGGGAGGCGAACTGGACGATGGCGGACGTGCGGACGTTCCAGGAGCGGATCCGCGCCGCGACCGCCGGCGATGCCTGGGTCGTCGACGGCAACTACGGGGGTCGCGGCGCCCGCGACATCGTGTGGCCACGTGCCGACACCGTCGTCTGGCTCGATCTGCCGCTCCTCGTGACGCTGGCGCGGATGTGGCGGCGCACCACGGATCGGATCCGGCGGCGAGAGACGCTCTGGGGCGGCAACCAGGAGACGATCCGCAACACGTTCTTCCAGCGGCAGTCGCTCTTCGTCTGGGCGGTCACCACGCATCGGCGCCGACGCCGGAGCTTCGCCGAGCTCATGGCGCGGCCCGAATACGCCCACATCACGTTCCATCGCCTCCGTTCCGCCGCCGAGGCCGAGCGCTGGCTCAGGGAGGAACGCGCAGGGCCCGACGCTCGTCCGATCAGGGACCGAGCGCCTCCCGCAGCGCGCTGAGCAGCGCGGCCCTCTCGGAGGCGCCGCTGCGTCTCTCAAGCAGGGCGACGATGGCGAACTGCGCGAGCAGCGAGACGGTGATGAGGATCACGCCGAAGAAGCTCACGCCCTCGATCGTGCCGAGGATGTTGCCGCGCATGCCGGAGAGTGCGATCGTACCGAACAGCACGACGAGGAAGAACGTGTTCATGATCACGAGCGGCATGTAGGCGACGGCCATCGGAGCGATCACCACCTCCGCACCGCCCTCCCTCCGCCACCGCCCGATGGCCTCGTACAGCGGCGAACCGGTGAGGCGCGGCAGCGAGCGCACGGTGAAGCCACCGGCCTCTAGCTCGATCCCATAGCCGGGGACCGTCGACCAGCGGAGTCCCGCGCGCGGCCACCGAACGAACCGCGAAGCGAGGCGCGCCCGCGCCTCCGTCTCGCTGATGGCCGTCGCGACGACGAGAGCCACGTCAGCCTCGCAGTGCCGCGGCGGTCTCGCGCTCGATCTCGCGGATGAGGGTGCGCGGATCGGTGATGAGCGCCTCGAGCGCCCGAGCAATGGCGACGCGGTGGCGCGGCGCGAGGTCGGCCGGCAGCTCGTCCTCATCGAGCACCGTCGCCGCGCCTCCGGTCCGCAGGACCACGTCGACCACGAGATCGGTATACGCGACGAGGTCCTCGCCGATGGCCGTGTCCGTGGCCACGTTGCAGTAGAACGCCAGAGTCTGGCCGCGGGCGAGCCAGTGGTAGACGTTGTACGGGCGGTCGACCCAGTAATGGGCGACGGTCACCATCCCTGGCTCGATCTCCAGTCCCGCGGCCGCGACCGACCACGCACGGTCGGTCACGTACCGAAGGACAGCCCGCCGGCCGGGCTGGATCTGGAGCGGCTCACAGGAGAACTCCGTGACCGTTCCGTCAAGTCGGGTCTTGCGCTCGGTGATCGACCTTGTCGGTTGACTGCCCACGATGCGTCGGTAGCATGACGCTGCCGCATGAGAGAGCTCTACCAGGTCGTGGAAGTCGGCCCCTCCTGGTACCAAGAGAACATACCCTGCCAGGAAGCGTGCCCCGTCAGGACCAACTGCCGGGGGTACCTGAATCTCGCCGCCGCCTGCGAGTTCGAGAAGGGCTGGGAGCTGGCCCTCGACCCGAATCCGATGGCCTCCATCTGCGGCTCGGTCTGCGCGGCGCCGTGCGAGACGGCGTGCCGCCGCAAGGAGATCGATAAGCCGCTCTCGATCCGCTACGTGAAGAAGTTCCTCTCGGACTGGACGCACCAGAACGTCACGATCGACGGCAAGGCCTACACGCAGCCGGCGGCGCCGGTGTTCGGCCCGCCGCGCGGCACGGTCGCGATCGTCGGCGCGGGCTGCGCCGGTCTCGCGGCCGCATCCGACCTGGGCAAGCTCGGCTTCGGCGTCACCGTCTTCGATGCGCTTGACCAGGCGGGGGGCACCGCGCTCGCGGGCGTGCCGCCCTTCCGCCTGCCGCGCGAGGTCATCGACCGCGACATCAGCGGGATCGTCAACGAGAACGTCCAGCTGAGGCTCTCCACCTACGTCGGTCGCGACGTGAAGCTCCGCCAGCTCCACGACGATTACGACGCCGTGCTCGTCACGGCCGGCTGCTTCGTGCCCAACTACATCGGCATCCCGGGCGAGGACGCCGAGGGGGTGATGGGCGGCATCGTGTTCCTCGAGCGCGCGTATCGCGGGCGACCGGTCGAGGTGGGGAAGCGCGTGATCGTCCTTGGCTCCGGCTATACCGCGATGGACTGCTCCTCGACCTCATGGCGTCTCGGCGCGCAGGAGATCTACGTGATCGTCCGCCGCAGCCGCGAGGAGATGGTCGTCGACGAGGAGGAGCTCAACGAGACGGAGCGTGAGGGCATCGAGTTCGTCTACCTCGCGTCACCGGTGGAGATCCTCGTCGACGACAAGAACCACGTGCGCGGCGTGAAGTTCGTCCGCAACAAGCTTGGCGAGCCCGACAAGGCCGGCCGCCGCAGCCCGGTCGCGATCGCGGGCACCGAGTTCGAGATCCCCTGCGAGACCGTGCTTCTGGCCCTCGGCCAGGCGCCCGACCAGACACTGCTGGCGGAGTTCTCCGAGTTCCGGGTGAAGCGGTGGCAGGACGTCAAGGTCGATCCCGACACGTTCCAGACGGCGGTGCCGAAGATCTTCATCGCCGGCGACTACCGCACCGCTCCCACGACGATCATCGAGGCCGTCGCAGACGGGCGGAGCGCCGCGCAGCAGATCGCGCGCTTCCTCGACCCGATCGCCGTCGCGGTGAACATCCCCGAGTACCACGAGATCGTGACGCTACGGCGCTCGAACACGGCGGACAACGTCGGTCAGATCGCCGGTGAGGGCGAGATGGCGCGCATCTACCACAACATGTCGGTCAACTACGACCGCATACCGCGCCAGGAGATGCCGAAGCTCGCGAAGAAGGAGCGCCGCGGCCTCTTCCTCGAGGTGAACCAGGGCTACAGCGAGGCGCAGGCCGTCGCCGAGAGCGACCGGTGCCTCAAGTGCAACTTCAACATCGAGATCATCGGCGAGCTCTGCATCATCTGCGGCGGCTGCGTCGACGTCTGTCCGATGGACGTCATCCACATGGTCGACATGTCCGACATCGTCGACGACGGCGCGATCCCCGGTGTCGCCGAGGCCAAGAAGTGGGAGAAGGGCGTCGCCTTCTTCCTCGACGAGACGGCCTGCATCCGCTGCGCGCTCTGCGTCATCCGCTGTCCCACCGACGCGATCACGATGAATCGCTACGGCACGGTCATGCCGTCCATCGGGCGGACGCTACCGAAAGAGTCGCTGGACGACGAGATCCACCTCGATCTCACGGTCGGCGCGCGCAAGTCCATCCGTCCGTTGCCGATGTACGACCCCGGGCTCGCGGCGGGCTACAAGCCGGTCGGCGCGACGAACGGCCACGCGAACGGAAATGGGAAGAACGGCCACAATGGTCACCGCGTACCCGAAAAAGAGCGAGAGGCAGTGCACTAGATGCTCGAGATCCCGGCGCAGGTCTGGAACCGCGTGAAGAGCGGACCGCTGTGGAAGTCCCTCTTCCGGCACGGGTACCCCGACTCACGGAAGAACCAGTCGCTCGTGGTCTTCACGAACGTCTTCCTGCACCTGCATCCGGTGAAGCTGCGCCGGCATGCGCTGGCGGTCCCCTACACGTGGTGCATGGGCGGGCTGTCGTTCTTCCTGTTCCTCGTCCTGACGCTCACGGGGACGCTGCTGATGTTCTATTACCGACCGACGACCGAGTGGGCCTACTCGGACATCAAGGATCTCGAGACGGTGGTCGTGTTCGGTCAGTTCCTGCGGAACATGCACCGTTGGGCCGCGCACGGCATGGTCATCACGGTGTTCCTCCACATGATCCGGGTCTTTTACACCGGCTCCTACAAGCCGCCGCGCGAGTTCAACTGGGTGGTCGGCACGCTCCTCTTCTTCTTCACGATCCTCCTCTCCTACACCGGGTACCTGCTGCCCTGGGACCAGCTCGCGCTATGGGCCGTCACCGTGGGCTACGAGATCGCGCGGGCGACGCCCGCGATCGGTGACGAGGTCAGCTTCCTGCTCTTCGGCGGCTATCAGCTCGGGCCGAACGCGTTACTGCGCTTCTACGTGCTGCACGTCGTGGCGTTGCCGCTCGCGACGGGCTTCCTCATCGCCATCCACTTCTGGCGCATCCGCAAGGACGGCGGTATCAGCGGCCCGCTATGAGCGAGATGAGGCCGGGCGCGGTCGCGAGTGGGGCGGCATTCTGCGAGCGAGCGCTTGCGCCCAGCCGGCCCGTTCGGCTCACGCGCCGTGAACGGCGGGCCGGCGTCGCCAACAGCGAGCGAGCCGAGTGCCGCCCGCTCGCGACCGCGCACGCCGACGTCGCGCGGCGGGTCGCCCGATGACCGCTCCACGCGGACCGCAGCCGTTCGCGGGGCAGGAGAAGCGGCTCCGCCTCCTGGCGTTCGTCCGGCAGGACTCGGTCGTGCGAGTGGACAAGCGGGTCGAGGACACCGTGATGACCTGGCCGCATTTCCTGATCATCGAGTTCATCGCCGCGATGATCTGGTCGCTCGGCCTCTTCGTGATCTCCGCGCTCTTCAACGCTCCGCTGCAGGACCACTCCACGATCGACTGCACGCCGAACCCGTCGAAGGCGCCGTGGTACCTCCTGAATCTGCAGGAGCTGCTGCTGCACATGGACAAGGGCCTCGCCGGAGTCGTCGTGCCGACGCTCTGGCTCGTCTTCATGGCGGCGATCCCCTACATCGATCGCAGCCGCGATGGCATCGGTCACTGGTTCACGAACGAGGTCGGCAAGAAGTGCGCGATCCTCTCCGCCGTCTTCACCGGAGTGCTCGTGCCGGGGCTCATCGGGGTCGACTACATCATCAAGAAGCCGTACCCGGACATCGGCTGGCCAGGCTACTCGGACTTCGCGCTGCAGCACTTCCCCGGCGGCGCCGAGCTCCTGCCGAACTACATCATCCCGATCACCCTGATGCTCGTGCTCCCGGTGGTGCTCGTGCAGCTCTGTATCAGGCTGTTCGGAGCGAACACGCGCGAGTGGATGATCGCGATCTGGACCGGCTTCGTGGTCACCTATCTCGTGCTGACCGTGGTGGGCACGTCGATGCGCGGCCCGGGGATGGACCTCTACGCGCCGTGGGTGCTGCCCGAGACGCATCAATGCTTCGAGCCGGTGCACTAGGTGATCCGACCGCACGAGGACACCTCGATCGTCCAGGGCGGGCTCGTCTCGCGCGTCAAGCGCCGCCAGCTGTTGCGCATCGGGTTCCTCACCGCGACGCTCCTCGCGACGGGTGAGCTGCTCGGCATCCTCCCGATCTTCATCCGCGTGATCAAGATCGAGGGCCTGGGCGCGAAGATCCCGGCCGGGAAGAAGACCGACGTCCTCGCGGCGTTCGCGCGCACGAACGACGAGCCGATCCTCAACACCGAGGGCCGCTTCTTCCTGATCCACGCACCGAGCTCGATCGCCGCGGCCTACCGCAAGTGCGTGCACCTCGGCTGCGCGGTCCCGTGGACGAAGGCCGAGGACCGGTTCCACTGCCCGTGCCATGGCTCGATCTACGAGAAACACACCGCGCTGAAGAAGGCCGGACCCGCGCCGCGCGGGCTCGACCTGTTCCACATCTCCGACGTGAACGGCACGCTCATCGTCGACACGAACCCGCTGAACGTCATGCGCCGCGACAACAACGAGTGGCAGCCCGAACAGGCCGAGGTCCCGGACGCCTGATGGACGCCAACATCCTGCTCGCCGCGGCGAGCCTCGTGCTCTTCGTGTCCTTCATCGCGTACTTCGGCTACCTCATCTATCACCAGCAGCAGGTCGACCCCGACGAAAAGCCTGTGTACGGCGTCGAACTCCTGAAGCAGCACTACGCGCCGGGCGACACCGTGGAGCAGCCCACGCCCTACTGGGTGGCGCCGATCCCCGCGGCCCCCGACCCGCTCGAGATCTCGAGCAACCTCGACCGCAAGATCATCGCGGGAGGAGTGATGCTCTTCGCGCTCATCGGTCTCGTTGGCGGCTACTTCCTGCTACAGATCGTTCCCGGCCCTGCGAACCTGCGCGCGATCGGCGCCGAGAAGCAGCTCGAGACCTCGATCCACCGCGGCAAGAACCTGTACGCGAACTTCTGCTTCAACTGCCACGGCAAGCTGGGCCTCGGGAGCGGCGAGAACGGCGTCGACGGCAAGTCGCTGCCCGGCAAGCCGCTCAACAAGCCGGACTTCAAGGCCGAGACGCTCCAGGATGACCCGCAGAAGCTCAAGGACGCCGAGACGTACATCCGTTTGCGCATCACGCGCGGCAAGACGAACCCGCCGCCGACCTTCTCGATGCCGGCCTGGGGTCAGTCGGACGGCGGCCCGCTCAACGACGAGCAGGTGAGCCAGCTGATCGCGTTCATCATGAAGGGCACCGACGCCGATTGGGCCGACATCCTCACCATCCGCGCGAACCTCGAGGGCCCGCCACCGATCGAGCCGGATCCGGGCGCGCCGCCCGCGCCGCTCGGTGGCGCGGAGGTCGCGGCGCAGTACTGCACCACCTGCCACAGCTTCGACCCGAACAAGCCGAGCACGGTGCCACAGGCGCCGAACCTCGGTCGCTACGGGATCGAGGGTCCGATCAACGACCAGAACAAGGCCGCAAAGTCGTCGGGCGACGCGGACTGGCTGTTCAAGTGGGTGGCGAACGCGCCGAAGGTCAAGCCAGGTGTCATCATGCCGGTGTGGATCAACACCGACGGCGGCCAGCTCGACGAGGCCACGCTCCGTCTCGTGGTGACGTACCTGCAGGGGCTGGGGAAATAGTGGTCGTTACTCGTTTCACTCGTTTCGACCAATACGTGCACCTCCTTACGGAGGTGCTGTAGCGTGATCGCGCAGGTCGGCGAATCGGGCGAGTTCTACATGGTCCTCATCACCACGGTGATCATGATCGCCGCGCTGTACTTCCTCCAGAAGTGGTGGACCACCTACCGCTAGATCCGGCGCCCGAGCCGACGCTCCCGACCCGCGCGACCCTGGCGCTCCTCGTCGGCCGCGTCACCACGATCAAGCTCGGGTATTGGGCCGCCCTCACGGCGTTCGAAGTGCTGGTGCCACTGGTCGATAACGCGCCCTTTGCGGACCGCTTTCCGTCGTCCGTCGGACTCGCCGTGGTCACCTCGTTCGGTGCGATGGTTTGGGCGCGGCGCGCGGCGCGCGCGCCCGACGGTGTGGTCGGCGTGCTTCGCCGCTCGATCCCCACGGTGGCCACGACGTTCGCGGCGACGACCGTCGTCGCCTCGCCGGCGAGCCTCCCGCTGCTCATCGTCGAGCGCGAGCGCTCGCTCGAGGGGTGCGGGTTCGGCACGTGTCACGTCGAGGCGCTCGTGCTCTGGGTGGCCATCCTCGCCGTCGGAACGATCGTGATCCCCGGCCTGTTCGCGGCATCGCTGCGCGGCGGTGACGGCTCGCGCGCGCGCGGACGCGGGGGCCGCGCCGCCTAGACTTCCGGCGTGCGTTCGTTCCCCTGGCGGCCCGTCGCCTGGCTCGTCGCGACGCTCTCGCCGATGGCGCTGCTCGGCGTGCTCCTCGCGACGCCCGCGCTGAACGGTCCGTGGACGATCCCGCTCGAGCATCTCGTCATCACCACGAACGTGTCACTCATCGCGCTGCTCGTCGCGGTCCTCATCGCGCGCGCGGCGCTCCAGGTCCGTCACTACCCGTCGCTGCTCGTCGCCGTGGGATTCATGTGCATGGCCGGCATCTTCGCCGTGCATGGCCTCTCCACGCCCGGCGTGATCCAGCGCGACGCGAAGGCCGGTGATGCGGCGCTGGTCATCGGCCTCTCCGCGGAGCTCGCGCTCTGGACGTCGGCGGTCTTCTTCGCCATCCGCTACACGCCCATCGCGAAGTGGCTCGAGCGGCGCGTCGCGCCCCGGGCGCTGATCGGCGGCGTCCTTGCGGCGATCGCCGCGTATGCCCTCGTTGCCATCGTGTGGCCCTCCGCGTTCGGCGGGCTCGCGCGCTGGATGCTCGTCACGGCCGGCTCGGTCAACAACTACGACCCCTCGGGGTACGGCTATGGGTCTCAGGCGCCCGACGTCCTCGGCGGCGCCGGCCTCCTGCCCTATGTGCTCGCGGCAGGGGTGGTGGTGCTCTTCGGGTTCGCCGCGCTGCGGCAGGGACGTGACTTCGCGCGCACGCGGCTTCCGATGCAGGGCGCGCTCGCGGTCGCGTTCCTCTTCCTGGCGCAGGCGCAGATCTCGGAGTTCCTCGGGCCTACCTGGACGCCGTCGTGGTGGGAATACCACGTGCTCATGGCGCTCGCCGCGGGGACCGCCCTCGGCGCGCTGTTCCTCGAGCTCGACCGTCGTCGTGGCCTCGAGCGCTTCCTGCCGCCGACCGTCGTCGAGCGCGTCATCCAGGGCGATCCACTGCGTCTCGAAGGCGAGCGGCAGACCGTGACCATCCTGTTCGCGGACCTGCGCGGCTCCACCGCGCTCGCGGAGCGTCTCCCGCCCGAGGAGGTCGTCGGCGTGCTCAACACCTACCTCCGCGTGATGGCGAGATGCGTGCTCGACGCCGGCGGGATCCTCGACAAGTTCCTGGGAGACGGTCTCATGGCCATCTTCGGCGCCATGGGCGACCCGACGCACGGCGCCGACGCGGCGACGCGCGCCGCGATGGCCATGCACCGGCAGCTCGAGGCGCTGAACGCCGACCGCGGCGCGCGCGGCGAGCCGGTGGTGCTCTTCGGCGTGGGCGTGCACACCGGCGACGTGGTCCTGGGGGCGGTCGGGCTGCCCGAGCGCTCGGACTACACCGCGATCGGCGACGCCGTGAACACCGCCTCACGCATGGAGTCGCTCACGAAGGAGTTCAAGGTCGACACCGTCTTCTCGAGCGAGACCGCGGAGCGCCTCGACGGCGAGGGCGTCGCGCTCCGTCCGCTCGGAGAGGCGCAGGTCCGCGGCAAGGTCGCCGCGATGCGCGTGTTCACGCTGAAGTAGATGGCACGGCTCGACGCGATCGGCATCGTCTGCGCGGACATCGCCGCCTCGGTGCGCTTCTACCGCATCCTCGGGCTGGTGTTCCCCGAGAACACCGAGGACCATATCGAGGCGAGCACGCCCAGCGGCATGCGCGTGATGCTCGACAAGCTCGAGCTCATCAGGCAGCTCGACCCGGACTGGGTGGCGCCCGTCGGGCGGCCGATGGCGCTGGCGTTCCTGTGCGCGTCGCCGAAGGAGGTCGACGAGACGTACGCGAAGGTGACGCGAGCGGGGTTCCGCGGGAAGACGCCGCCCTTCGATGCGTTCTGGGGTCAGCGCTACGCGACGGTGCTCGATCCCGACGGCAACGGCGTGGACCTCTTCGCCGAGCTACCGAAGAGCTAACGCGGCATGCCGGATGCCGGGGCGCTCGTCCTCAACACCACCAGCCCGGGCGGGCTCGCCTTGAGCCAGGTGCGGTCGCGCACCAGCGTTCGCACGGTCACGACGAGCTCCTGCGCGGCGCGGGAGAGGCGGCGGTCGCGCCGGTGGGCGAGGCCGATCGTCCGCGTGAGCGCCGACCCCGCGATGCGGACCGCGTGGAGCGGGCTGTGTGGCCCGATGACCAGGCTCGGCACGATCGCCGCGCCGAGCCCGGCCGCGGTGAGCTGCAGGACGCCGTCCATCTCGCCCCCCTCGACCGCGAACGTCGGGGCGAAACCGGCCGCGCGGCAGGCGGCCTCGGTCGCGCTCCGCAGGTCGTAGCCCTCGCGGAACATGACCAGCGGGACGTTTCGCAGGTCGGCGACGGAGATCGTGCGGCGCTTCGCGAGCGGATGCGAACCTGCGAGCGCGAGCACGAGCTCCTCGCGCAGCAGGACCTGCGTCTCGAGCGCCTCTTCGC
Source organism: Candidatus Limnocylindria bacterium (assembly GCA_041496945.1). Lineage (GTDB taxonomy): Bacteria > Chloroflexota > Limnocylindria > P2-11E > P2-11E > CF-39. Next base: position 13,224 of record JBGQFO010000008.1, read on the forward strand.
GCACCGGAAGGATCACCAGCGCGATGTCGAGCGCGCCCTGTTCGAGCGCGGCCACGAGGTCGACCGAGCCAGCCTCGCGTAGCGCCAGATCGACATCCGGATACGCGGCGTGGAACCGCGCGAGCACCGGCGGGACGAGCGTCGCGGCGAGGCTGGGGGTCGCGCCGATGGCCAGACGTCCGCGGACGCGTGCGCCGGTGTCACGCAGCTCGGACGACGCGGACTCCACCTCTGCGAGGATCCGTCGCGCGAACGGGAGGAGCGCCTCGCCGGCGGGCGTGAGCGTGACGTTGCCTCTCATGCGATGGAACAGCTCGCTGCCGAGCTCGGACTCGAGCCGTTTGACCTGCGCGCTCACCGAGGGCTGCGCGAGGCCGAGCGTCCGCGCGGCGCGCGTGAAGTGGCGCTGCTCCGCGACCGCCAGGAAGCAGCGCAGGTGGCCGAGCTCCACGTCCATAGGCTACGCCTATTGATGTGAGAGCGTCCATCGATTTGTCTTCTGACAGGCAGGGCAATACGGTGACTCTCAGGTTCGGAGGTGCGGGTCGTGGCCTCGATCGCGGATGTCCGGCATCGCGCCCATGAGCGGAAGGACCGGTGGTGGCTCGAGCCGCTCGTCATCGTCTCGGTCCTCGGCGGATTCGTCATCTACTCGTTCATCGTCAGCATCCAGAACGCCAACTACTTCTTCGACCCCTACCTGTCGCCGTTCTACTCGCCGTGCCTCACCTCCAGCTGCGTCCACCCGACGTTCCCGATCATCGGTGACTGGTACACGCTCTCGCCGGCATTCCTCATTGTGGGGTCGCCGCTCGCCTTCCGCTTCACCTGCTACTACTACCGCCGCTCCTACTACCGCGCGTTCTTCTGGTCGCCACCGGCCTGCGCGGTGCCCGACGCTCGCGCGAGATACACCGGCGAGTCGAAGTTCCCGTGGATCATCCAGAACATCCACCGGTATGCGCTGTACCTCGCGATCCTCGTGCTCGTGGTCCTTTGGTACGACGCGATCCAGGCATTCAACTTCGGCGGCCGCTTCGGCGTGGGCCTGGGAACGCTGGTCATGGTCGGCAACGTCCTCCTGCTTTCGGGTTACACCTTCGGTTGCCACGCCGCGCGCTACCTGGTGGGCGGTCATCTGGACTCGTTCCACGGAAAGTCGCTGCGCTTGCGGCTCTGGGAGCTCGCGACACGGCTGAATCTGCGTCACTCCCGCTGGGCGTGGTTCTCCCTCTTCGGTGTGGCGCTCACCGACCTCTACATCCGTCTTAGCGCGATGGGCGTGATCGTCGACCCGAGGCTGGTCTTCTAGTGGCCGAGAAGATCGCCCGTCACGACTACGACGTGGTCGTCATCGGCGCGGGTGGCGCGGGCCTGCGCGCGGCGATCGAGGCGAACGCGATGGGCGTGAAGACCGCGATCGTGTGCAAGTCGCTGCTCGGCAAGGCGCACACCGTCATGGCCGAGGGGGGCATCGCCGCGGCGATGGGCAACGTCTGGAAAGAGGACAACTGGAAGGTCCACTTCCGCGACACCATGCGCGGCGGGAAGCTTCTGAACAACTGGCGCATGGCGCAGATCCATGCGCAGGAGGCGCCCGATCGCGTCCTCGAGCTCGAGGAGTGGGGCGCACTGTTCGATCGGACGAAGGATGGGCTCATCCTGCAGCGCGACTTCGGCGGGCATCGCTACGCGCGCCTCGCGCACGTCGGCGACCGCACCGGGCTCGAGATGATCCGCACGCTCCAGCAGCATGCGGTGTCGAAGGGCATCGACGTGTTCATGGAGACCACGCTCTATCGCCTCCTTCGCGAGGACGGCCGCATCTCCGGGGTCATCGGGTACGACCGCCAGACCGGCGCGCTCGTCCTGTTCCGCGCGAAGGCCATCGTGCTTGCGACCGGCGGCGTCGGGAAGTCGTGGAAGATCACCTCGAACTCCTGGGAGTACACCGGCGACGGGTTCGGGATGGCGCTCGAGGCGGGCGCGGAGCTCATGGACCTGGAGATGACCCAGTTCCACCCGACGGGAATGGTGTGGCCGACGAGCGTGCGTGGCCTGCTCGTTACCGAAGGGGTGCGCGGCGACGGCGGCACGTTGAAGAACGCGAACGGCGAGCGGTTCATGTTCAAGTACATCCCCGAGTTCTTCCGCGCGGAGACCGCCGACAGCGAGAAGGAAGCCGACGGCTGGTACGAGGACAAGAAGAACAATCGCCGGACCCCCGATCTCCTGCCACGCGACGAGGTCGCGCGCGCCATCAACGCCGAGGTGAAGGCCGGACGCGGCAGCCCTCACGGCGGCGTCTTCCTGGACATCGCCTCGCGGCGCACGCCCGAGTACATCCAGAAGCGGCTGCCCTCGATGTACCAGCAGTTCATGCAGCTCGCGGGCGTGGACATCACCAAGACCGCGATGGAGGTCGGCCCGACGCTGCACTACATCATGGGCGGCATCCACGTCGACGCGGACTCGACCCAGTCGACCGTGCCCGGTCTCTTTGCCGCCGGGGAGGTCGCCGCCGGTCTGCACGGCGCGAACCGCCTCGGCGGCAACTCCCTCTCGGATCTGCTCGTCTTCGGCCGCCGTGCCGGACTCTATGCGGCGGAGTACGCGAAGCGTCTCGCGCGCATGCCGCTCGTGGACGAGGCGCGGGTGTCGACACTCGCCGCGGAGATCGTCGCGCCGCTCGAGCGGCGCGAGGGCGAGAATCCCTACGCCCTGCACGCCGATCTCACCGACACGATGCAGGACCTCGTCGGCATCATCCGGACACAGAGCGAGCTGCAGGAGGCGATCGTGCGCATCGGCGCACTACGCGCGCGCGCCGCCCGCGCAGCGGTGGCTGGCGGGCGCACGTACAACCCGTCGTGGCACCTCGCGCTGGACCTGCAGACGATGCTGCTCGTCTCCGAGGCCATCACGCGCTCCGCGCTCATGCGGGAGGAGAGCCGCGGCGGTCACACGCGCGACGATTTCCCCAACCCGGACGCGGCCTGGGCGAAGAAGAACGTCATCACGCGGCGGCGCGACGGTCAGCTCGAGCTCCGCACCGAGCCGCTGCCCGAGGTCCCCGTGGAGCTGCGCGGCCTGCTCGGCGAGGACCCGCCGGTCCCCGCCGCGCCCGTGGTGGTCGAAGCGGGCAAGGAGTGACATGAGCGACGTCAAGATGACGATCTTCCGCGGCGACGCCACCGGCGGCGACATGGTCAGCTATCAGGTGCCCACCGATCCGGGGATGGTCGTGCTCGATGTCGTGCATCGCATCCAGGCGACGCAGGCGCCGGACCTCGCGGTCCGCTGGAACTGCAAGGCCGGCAAGTGCGGCTCCTGCAGCGCCGAGGTGAACGGCCAGCCGACGCTCATGTGCATGACCCGCATGGACACCTTCACCGAGGGCGAGGAGATCACGATCACGCCGGTCAAGACGTTCCCGGTGATCCGCGATCTCGTGACCGACGTGTCGTTCAACTACGAGGTCGCGAAGACGATCCCCGCCTTCAAGCCCAAGCCGAAGGAGGCCGATGGCACGCGGCGCATGTACCAGGAGGACATCGAGCGCGGTCAGGAGTTCCACAAGTGCATCGAGTGCTTCCTGTGCCAGGACGTCTGCCACGTGATCCGCGACCACGACGAGAACAAGCGGGCCTTCGCCGGTCCGCGTTTCTTCGTTCGCCTCGCGGCTCTGGAGATGCATCCGCTCGACACGAACGACCGCACCGAGCTCATCCGCACGAAGTACGGCCTCGGCTTCTGCAACATCACGAAGTGCTGCACCGACGTGTGCCCCGAGCACATCCACATCACCGACAACGCGATCATCCCGCTGAAGGAGCGCGTCGTGACCGGCGCCTACGATCCGATCGCCTGGGCGCTGCGCCGCATGCGCGGCAAGCCGGAGTCTTCATCCGTCTGAGCGGCCGCCTCGCCTTTCAGATCGTCCTCGGCGTCTTCATGGCATTCGTGTTGCTCGTGTTCGTCATCCAGCCCGCGGTCGCGCGTGGCGGATTCGGCGAACTCGTCATCGTCGCGGTGATCTTCCTCGCGATCCTGCTGGTGGAGCGTTGGGTGCGGACCCGTTGAATCCCGGCTGACGCCGGAAGGCGTTCATTCGGGTGCTAGGCTCCCGGCTCGAGGGGCCCGATGAATAAACTCCCGCGCGCGGCGCTGCTGCTCATCCTCGCGAGCATCGTCGTCGCCGTTCCCTTCCTGGTCGTGGGCGCGCTGGACGTGCCGCGCAGCCGCGCGCGCCTGGACGTGGTCCTCCCACTCCTCGGGCTTGCGTTCCTGCTTTCGCTGCGCCCGATCAAGGTGCAGGCGAACACCGAGCTGAGCCCATCCGACGTGGCGGTGCTCACCGGCATCGTCCTGTTGCCGCCCGGCTCGGTCGCGCTCGTCGCGGCGGGCGGCCGGCTCCTCACCGACCTGTTCACGCGCAAGCGCCCGGTGCAGATCGTCCGAAATGTCGCCGCGGTCGCGATCGCGACGGGCAGTGCGGCGCTCGCGTACCGGACGGTCCTCGAGCAGGCGTGGCCGTTCGTCGAGCCGGCGGCCGCGACCATCCTCGCCGGTGTCGTCGCGGTCATCGTGCTCGTGAGCATCGACCTCGGGCAGATCGTCCTGCTCCAGCGTTCGCTCCGGACCATCTCCTTCGATCGTGCCGCCTGGCTGTGGGTCTCCCGAACGGCGCGCGCGCAGCTCCTCTGGAGCTTCGCAGCCGTCATCACCCTCCAGGTCGTCATCATCGAGCCGTGGTTCCTCGTGCCGGGGATACCGATCTTCGTCATGGGATACCTCGAGATCCGCGCGCGCTTCGCCGCCGAGCGCCGGGCGCGCCTCCTCGCGACGCTTGTGGAGGTCGGACACGCCGTCGGCATGTCGCTCGACCCGGTCACCGTCTTCCGCGAGGTCTTCGCGCAGGTCCGCAAGGCGCTCGATGTGGACGCGTTCTACGTCGCGATCGCGGACGGCCAACGTGGCGTCCTGTCGTTCCGCTACCTGTACGAGAACGGCAACGAGATGCCGCCGGAGGAGCGGCCGATACAGGGCACGCTGGCGGGCGTCTGCATCGAGCGTGACCAGGCGATCCTGCTCCGCGACGCCGATCGCGACCGCGAACGTCTAGGTCTTCCGGTGCGCAGCGCCTGGGGCACGCTGGTCGAGCGGTCGCTCATGGTCGCGCCGCTTCGGCTGCATGGACACGCGGTCGGCGCCATCTCGGTCCAGAGCGCGCGCGCGAATGCGTACGACCAGGGGGATCTCGAGCTGCTCTCGGCGATCGGCAACGAGGCCGCGATCGCGATCGAGCGCGCGGACCTGTACGAGCGCACGACGGCGCTGTCACGGCGGCTTTTCGATCTCCACCGGCTTGGCGTGGAGCTGGCCGAATACAAGGAGCTCGGCGCCCTGGTGAAGGCGTTCACCGCCTCGGTGGAGAGCCTGATGCATGCCTCGACCGTCGCCCTCTACCTCGACGCGGGGGATCAGCTCGAGTTCGCGATAACCACGGGAAAGGGCACCACCGATTTGCCGGTGATCCCAAAGTCCAGCCCGAACATCCAGCGGCTGGTCGAGTCCGGCGTGGGCACCGAGGTGCACGTACGCGATGGCGACGACTCGTCGCGGCGCCTGATGCGCGACAAGGGCCACGCCTCGGTGTTCATGCAGCCGCTTCGCGCCGCGGATCGCATGGTGGGTGTCCTCTTCGTGACGTGGTCGGAGCATCACGTCACCAAGGACGACGAGCGTGAGCTCCTGGGGGTGCTGTCGGGCATCGGCGCCGCGCAGATCCGCGGCCTGCAGCTCTACCGCGAGCTCGACGAGGCCTATCTCTCGACGGTCGGGACGCTCACGGCCACGATCGAGGCCCGCGATCAGTACCGCGAAGACCACCAGCGCCGCGTGGCCGCCGACGCGGTCGCCGTCGGCGAGCGGCTCTCGTTCGCGGAGGACGAGCTGCGCGATCTTCGGTACGCGTCACTCTTCCACGCCATCGGCAAGATCGCCGTCCCCGGCTCGATCCTCGCCAAACGCGGACCGCTCACACCCGACGAGCGCGCCATCGTCGAAGAGCACCCGATCCTCGGTGCGCGGATCCTCGAGTCGATCCGGTTCCTGCGCGGCGTGGTCCCGATCGTCCGGTCCGGCCGCGAGCGCTGGGACGGCACCGGCTACCCGGACAAGATCGGCGGCGAGGCGATCCCGCGCGCCGCGCGTGTACTGCGGATCGTCGTCGACTACCACGCGATGCTCGTGGACCGGCCGTACCGCGTCGCGCTTCGGCCCGAGACCGCCCTGGCGGAGCTGCGTCGCCTCGCCGGCTCCTGGTATGACCCGCACATCGTGAGCGAGTTCGCGACGATGATCGAGGCGCGCGGCACGATCCAGGCGGTCGAGGATGAAGTGGGCACGACCAGCCGCGAGCTCGCCATCCTCGCCGAGCTCACGCCGGAGTTCCACACGCTGCTCGATCTTCAGCAGCTGCTCGACCGCATCCTGCAGATCCTCCAACGGAACGTCCCCGGCGCGAGCTTCACCATCCTCCTCAAGGACGAGAAGACCGACGACCTCGTCGTCCGAGCCGCTGCCGGCACCTGGATCGCGATCGACTCGCCGCCACGCGTGCCCGCGGGGCGCGGCATCTCGAGCTGGGTCCTCCAGCACCGTGAGGCGCAGAACATCGAGGACGTGAGAGCCGATCCGCGCTACGTCGGCGATCCGAACATCCGCTCCGAGCTCGTGGTGCCGCTCGTCTCCGGCGGGCGCGCGATCGGCGTGCTGATCCTGTCGCACCGGAGCGTCGCGGCGTTCTCTCACCGCGACGTCATGCTCATGCAGACCGTCGGTGCGCAGATCGCGGCGGCCATCGACGTGGCCGAGCTTCACGAGCGCCTCAAGCGCGCCGCCAACACCGACGCGCTCACCGGGCTCCACAACTATCGGTACTTCTACGACCGGCTAGAAGAGGAGATCGCGCGCGCCGAGCGCCGCCAGGCGCCCCTGGCGGTCGCGTTCTTCGACCTGGATAAGCTGAAGAACGTGAACGACACGCACGGCCACCCGGCCGGCAACGAGGTGCTGCGCATCCTGGGCGAGACGATCAGCGGCCACGTGCGCACCGAGGACGTGCCCGCCCGGTACGGCGGCGATGAGTTCGCGATCGTCATGCCGGACACGCCGCGCGACGAGGCCGAAAAGGTCGTGGGCCGGCTCATGGAGATCCTCGACGGGAAGATGGTCGACCTGCCGAACGGGCGACGGATCCGCATGCCCGACCTCTCCTGGGGCGTCGCCTTCTACCCGCTCGATGGGCGCACCGCGCGCGAGCTGGTGGAGAACGCGGACACGCGGGCCTACGCGAGGAAGCGATCCCGCTAACCGAGCTCCGCGCGCGCCGTCTCCATGACTGCAGACTCACTCCCGACCGGAAGCTGCGGACGATCGACGACGCGCTCGCGTTCCTGGCCGACCGCCACCTGCTGACGCTCACGCAGGACTCGAGCCTGCCCAGCCTATTCGCCGCCACCCACGAGGAGGCGTACGACGCCACGAAGACGGGCTTCGCGTCGTGGCCGAAGACGAAGTGGAGCTGGGGTGGGGAGATCGCCCAGCACGAGAACGTCTTCGAGACGAAGCTGCACCGCGGGAAGACGCTCTTCTTCTCGCCCGAGGCGGCCCGCGCCGCGGACCCGCTCTGCCGCGCCGCGCTCGAGGAGGCCGAATCCGCCGCGGACGATCGCGCCCGGCTCGTGCGCCATCTCGCCTCCGCCGGGCCGAGCACGGTCGAGGACCTGAAGTCCGAGCTCGGCCTCGACGCGAACGCGCTGCGCAAGGTCCGCGAGGGGCTCGAGAAGAGCGGAGCGCTCGTATCGCGTGGTGTCGCGGTCGAGGACACCAAGGGCGGCCACCGGCACTCGAGCGTGCTCTCGCGCTGGGATCAGGTGTGGCGCAAACCGTGGAAGGCGACCGAGGACACGGCGCTCGATGAGCTCATCGTGCTCGGCGTGCGCGCCGCGGTCGTGACCCACGAGGACGAGGTGCGGACGTGGTTCACCTGGCCGGTGGCGCGTCCGACGATCAACGCGCTCGTGTCCGCCGGCCGCCTGGTGCGGCCGGCCTCGGGGTACATCGCGGCGCCTTAGTCGATACCCTCGACCTATCGACGCCGTTCGCGCGGAATTTCCCGGAGCGTTCCGCGCACTGTCACGCTTTCGGCGCCTTGGCGTCGCACAAGAGTCACCAGCGTGGGCGACGCTCTCGGCCCTCGGCGCCGGCCTCATCGCGAGCGCCGCGGTCGAGCTCGCCGTCTTCGCGCTGTATCCGGTGCTCTTCCCGCCGACGCGCGAGGTGACGTTCTTCGTCCCGGGCCGCGCGCTCTGGCAAGGCGCGGGCGGGATCGCCGGTGGAGCTGTCGCGACACGTGCCGGCGGCCTTCGCGCGCTCGTGCTCTACGTCGGCTTCCGGCTCGCGAGTATTGCAACGATGCTTCCGGGCGTGGTCTATTCGTGCGCGCGTCCGGGCCCGATCGAACGCGGGCCGTGCGATTACGCGTCTCTGGTCCTGGGTCAGTGGCCGCTCTGGCTCGCGATCGCGGTCGGTGCCCTGGCGGCGCGCGCTCTGGCGGCGCGCGCTCTCGCGGCGCGCGGCAACGGATCGAACGACGTGCTTCGCGCCGCCGGAGCGCTCGCCGCCGCGATCGCGATCGCCTTGGCTATGGGCTCGCTCTTGTTGTTCCTCGTCGTCCTGCCGAACTCGCCGAACGTCCAGCTGCTCGGACTCTTCGGTCTGTCGGACATCTCGATCTACTTCTTCGCCGCCGGCAACCTCATCGGTGGCGTCCTTGCGGGCCTCCGGCTCGTGCGCCGCGGCGTCGCCGCGCCGCTGTTACTCGCGCTGTGCCTCGTCGCACCCTCGTTCGCGAATGGCGTCCCGTTGTGGCGGACCGAGACCGGTCTTCCGCCATACGAGCCGCTTCAAGTCCTGCTGGCTCGCTTCTCCTGGTTCTGGATCCCGTCCCTCGGCGCCCTCGCGCTCTTCATCGTCTGGGCTGTCGCACGTCGACGCGGCGGGAACCTTCTCCCAACGCGAAGCCCGAGGCCGCGTCGCCCTTAGTTCTTCGCGAGGAGCTGGCGGAAGACGAGCTGAAGGACGCCGCCGTGACGCATGTAGTCGAGGTCGACCGGATCGTCGACGCGCGCGATCGCCTTGAACCGCACGACCTCGCCGCTGGGGCGTTCCGCCTCGACCTCGAGCACCGCCTTCGGTGCGAGCTTCGCGAGCCCGCGGATGCTGAAGGTCTCCTCGCCGGTGAGCCCGAGCGACGCCGCGCTCTGGCCGGGCTGGTACTGCAGCGGCAGGATGCCCATGCCCACGAGGTTCGAGCGGTGGATGCGCTCGTATGTGTCGGCGATGACCGCGCGCACGCCAAGGAGCAGCGGGCCCTTCGCGGCCCAGTCGCGCGAGCTGCCCGAGCCGTACTCCTTACCCGCGAGGACCACGAGGGGCGTGCGCTCCTTCTGATAGCGCTGCGCCGCGTCGTAGATGGTCATCTCCTCGCCGGACGGCAGGTGCTTGGTCCACCAGCCCTCGCGTTGCACCAGCAGGTTGCGCAGGCGGATGTTCGCGAACGTGCCGCGGATCAGCACCTCGTGGTTGCCGCGGCGCGTGCCGTATTGGTTGAAGTCGACCGGCTTCACGCCGAGGGATTGCAGGTACTGGCCGGCAGGGCTCGCCGGAGGGAACGGGCCCGCGGGTGAGATGTGATCGGTCGTGACCGAGTCACCGACCATCACGAGGACACGCGCGTTCGCGATGTCCGCGACGTCCTTTGGGTCACCCATGTTCTGGAAGAACGGCGGCTCCTGCACGTACGTGGACTCGGCGTTCCACTCGTACATCGGGCCCTTCGGTGAGGGCATCGTCTTCCAGTGGTCATCGCCGTCGAAGATCTTGCCGTACTCGGTCGTGTACATCTCCTTGGTGATCGCGGTGCCCATCACCTCGTTCACCTCCTCCGGCGTCGGCCAGATGTCCTTGAGGAACACGGGTGTGCCGTCCTTGCCATTGCCTATCGGCTGATCCGTGAGGTCGATCGCGACTGTCCCGGCCAGCGCGTAGGCGACAACGAGCGGAGGCGACGCCAGGTAGCTCGACTTCACGAGCGGGTGGATCCGGCCCTCGAAGTTTCTGTTACCCGAAAGCACGGATACGACGTTGAGGTCGCGCTCCCTGACCTCCTGCTCGATCTCGGGTGTCGCGAGCGGACCAGTGCTCCCGATACATACGGTGCATCCGTAGCCCACGAGGTAGTACCCGAGCTTCTCGAGGTACGGCGTGAGCCCGGCCTGATCGAGATAACGCGTCACGACGCGCGATCCCGGCGCCATCGTCGTCTTCACGCAGGGCGGCACCGTCAGCCCGCGCTCCACGGCCTTCTTCGCGAGGAGCCCCGCGGCGATCATCACCGACGGGTTCGAGGTGTTCGTGCACGACGTGATGGCCGCGATCACGACCGAGCCGTTCTCGACACCGCCGAGCTTCGGTGATATGTGCGCGACCTCCGCGGATTTGTTCGTGGCGACCGCGACCTGCGTCTGCGCGGCGTCGTTGATCGGCTTGGGGCCCTCGGTGGTGCCCGGCTTGGTGAGGCCGCTGGTCGGCTGCGGGCCGAGGAACGACTTCCAGACCATCGGGAGCTCCACCCGGTCCTGCGGACGCTTCGGGCCAGCGACGCTCGGGCGGACCGTCGCGAGGTCGAATTCCATGACCTCGTCGAATGCCGGGGTCGCCGCGCCGTCGACGCGGAACATGCCCTGCGCCTTCGTGTATCGCTGGACCAGATCGACCAGCTCGCCCCGTCCGGTCAGCTCGAGGTAGCGCAGGCTCTGCGCGTCCACCGGGAAGAACGAGGCGGTCGCACCGTACTCTGGGCACATGTTCGACACGGTCGCGCGGTCCTGCACCGTGAGCGACGAGAGGCCGTCGCCCGTGAACTCGACGAATTTGTTCACCACGCCGTGCTTTCGCACCTTCTCGGTGAGCGTGAGCACGAGGTCGGTCGCGGTCGTGCCGATGGGCAGCGAGCCAGTAAGCGTCACGCCAACGACCACTGGCCACGGCAGGTACGTGGGCTGGCCGAGCATCGCGGCCTCGGCCTCGATGCCGCCGACACCCCAGCCGAGCACGCCGAGGCCGTTGACCATCGTGGTGTGCGAGTCCGCACCAAAAAGCGTGTCCGGCATGGCGACGCCGTCGCGAACCTGCACGACCCGCGAGAGGCGCTCGAGGTTCACCTGGTGGCAGATGCCCGCGCCCGGCGGCACGACCCGGAAGGTCTTGAATGCCTGACCGGCCCAGCGGAGCACCGAGTAGCGCTCACGGTTGCGCTCGTACTCGCGCTCGAGATTGCGCTCGTAGACACCCTTCGCGCCGAAGAAGTCCGCCTGTACCGAGTGGTCGATGATCAGATCGACCGGGATGAGCGGCTCGATGCGCGCCGGATCCTTGCCCGCGCGCTGCATCGCTGCGCGCATCGCCGCGAGGTCGACCGCGGCCGGGACGCCGGTGTAGTCCTGCAGCAAGATGCGGGTCGGTCGGAACGGGACCGAGGTGCCCTCGGGTGGCGCGGCCGGGTATCTCGCGAGGGCGCCGATGTCGCGATCGCTCGCTGCCGCGCGGACCATCTGCTCGAGCAGGATCTTCACCGTCATCGGCAGCTTCGCCGTGTCGCCGAGCTGCGACAGCGGGTAATAGCGATGCGGCGTGCCCGCGAGGCCCTCGCTCCGATAGGTCACGCCAGGAGATCCTTCACCAGGTCGCGCTCCTTCTCGAGCTCGGCGATCGTCGCGGCGACCTTCGCCTTGGCGTAGTCGTTCAGGGTCACGCCCTTCACGATCTCGTAGCCGCCGTCGCCCTTGGAGCGGAGTGGGAACGACGACACCAGGCCCTTCGCCACGCCGTAGCTGCCGTCGCTCACGACGGCCGCGCTGAACCAGTCGTCCGCGGGAGTGGGGGTCACCAGGCTCTTCACCTGGTCGATGAGCGCCTGCGCCGCGGAGAACGCGCTCGAGGCGCCGCGCGCCGCGATCACCGCCGCGCCGCGCTGCTGGACCACCGGGATGAACTCGGTCTCGAGCCAGGCCTTGTCGACCACGTCCGCCGCGGGCTTTCCATTGACCCTGGCGTTGGTGAAGTCGGGGAACAGCGTCGCGCTGTGGTTGCCCCAGATGACGAGCTGCTTCACGTCGCGCACGCGCGAGCCGGCCTTGCCCGCGAGGAGCGACCGCGCGCGGTTCTGGTCGAGCCGGGTCATCGCGGTCCAACGGTCGTCGGGCACGCCTTTGGCGTTCGCCCGCGCGATGAGGCAGTTGGTGTTGCAGGGGTTGCCCACCACCGCGACGCGCACGCCGGCTGCGGCGTGCTGCGCGATGGCCTGGCCCTCCTCGACGAAGATCGGCCCGTTCTTCCGGATGAGATCACCGCGCTCCATCCCCGGACCGCGCGGGACGCTGCCGACGAGGAGCACCCAATCGGCGTCCTTGTGCGTCACGGCGCGGTCGGCCGACGCGACCAGGCCCGCGAGGAGCGGGTATGCGCCGTCCTGGAGCTCCATGAGGACGCCCTTCGCCTTGTCGATCATCTGCGGGATATCCGCGAGCCGCAGATCCACCTCGACATCCGGCCCGAACATCTCGCCCGCCGCGATCCGCGGAAGCAGGCCATAGGACACCTGACCCGTCGCGCCGGTCACCACGACCTTCAGAGTTCTCACATCTTCTCCTTCTGCCCGCCGAGGATCGCCTCAGCTTCCACTTCGACGAGGATCTTCGGATCGATGAACTCGACCTTGACGATCGACGACGCCGGCCGGATCTCGCGAAAGACCTCACCGTGCACCGTCGCGACGCTGTCGATGTTGCGGACATCCGACACGAAGACCCGGGTCATGATCACGTCCTCGAGCGTGCCGCCGAGCTGCTGTATGGCCGTGCGCACGATCTCGAGCGCACGGCGCATCTGCTCGACGACACCATCGGACACCACCCGACCGTCCGCGCCAAGTCCCGCTGTGCCGGACACCCTGATGACGTTCCCCTGACGCACGGCGCGCGAGTAGCCGAACTGGTGCTCGTACCGGGTGCCGGTACCGACCGAGCGCCGCGGCTCGGGCATCACGCGCGCATCCGCCGGATCACCGCGTCGGCGAATTCCTTCGTGCCCACGGCGGTGGGGTCGTCGCGGTCCTTCTTCAGGTCGTAGGTGACGTCCTTGCCCTCGGCCACCACCGCGGCGATGGCCCGTTCGAGCCGGTCGCCCGCGTCGCGCTCGCCGATGTGCCGGAGCATGAGGACGCCCGCGAGCATGAGGGCCATCGGGTTGACCTTGTTCAGGCCGGCGTACTTGGGCGCCGAGCCGTGGATCGCCTCGAACACCGCGACGCCGTCCTCCCCGATGTTCGCGCCGGGCGCGACGCCGAGACCGCCGACCAGGCCGGCGACGAGGTCGCTCACGATGTCGCCGTAGAGGTTCGGCAGCACGAGGACGTCGTAGAGGTCGGGCTTCTGCACCAGCTGCATGCACATGTTGTCGACGATGCGGTCCTCGAACTCGATGTCCGGGTACTCGGTCGCGACCTCGCGCGCCACGCGGAGGAAGAGCCCGTCGGCGAATTTCATGATGTTCGACTTGTGCACGGCGGTGACCTTGTGCCGGTCGTTCGCGCGCGCGTACTCGAACGCGAACTTCACGATGCGGCGGGAGCCGAACTCGCTGATGTACTTGATGGCGATGGCCGCGTCGGTGCGGATCTTCTGCTTCGAGAGACGTTCGATGACGCCGCGGACCTCGGCGAGCTCGGGTGTGTTGATGTCGAACTCGATGCCGGCGTAGAGGTCCTCGATGTTCTCGCGCACCACGACGAGGTCGACGTGCCCCATCGGTGCCTGCACCCCGGGATAGGTCTTCGCGGGACGCAGGTTGGCGTAGAGGTCGAATTCCCGGCGCAGGGCGACGTTCACCGAGCGCATGCCCGTGCCCAGCTCGGTCGTGAGTGGGCCCTTGAGCCCGACCTTGTTCCGCCGGATGGAGTCCAGCGCGGTCTTCGGGAACGCATCGCCGAGCTTCTGGAGAGCGGGAAGACCGATGTCGTGGATGTCCCACTCGATGCCGACACCGGTGGCCTCGATGGCACGGCGCGTCGCCTCGACGATCTCAGGACCCGTGCCGTCACCGGGGATGAGGGTGATGCGATGCGTCACTGGATCTTCCCCTGTCGCGGTTGGCTGCCGAAGGGCATCGTACCCTCGGGGATCGGTCATAGAACAGACCTTGGTCACATAGCCTGCCATAGAATTCTTCTATACTTGTCTCGTGGAGCTCGGGCAGCTCGAGGCGTTCGTCGAGGCGCAGCGACGCGGGAGCATCACGCGCGCCGCGGAGGCCCTGGATCTGGCCCAGCCCACGGTCACGGCACGACTCCGCGGCCTCGAGCTCGAGCTTGGCACCCCGCTCCTCGTGCGCGCGCGGCGCGGCGTCAGCCTCACTGCCGCCGGCCGCCGCTTCCTACCGCGCGCGATGGCGGCACTCGAGGCCGTCCGCCGCGGCGTCGCGGTTACCCGCTCGGCCCGCGACGCCCGCGGCGGCTTCCTCACGCGCGGGCTCGCATCAGATCTCGCGCTGTACCTCGCGCCCGCCGCGCTCGCCCGCTTCGCTCGCACGCACCCCGACGTCGAGGTCACCGTGCGCAGCGGACGCTCGCGCGCCGTGGCCGAGGCGCTGCGAGCGGACGAGATCGAGATCGCGCTCGTATCGCAGCTCGTGGTGCTCCCGGAGCTCGCCTCGCGCCCGCTCTTCACCGAAGACGTGCCGGTGGTCGTCGGGCGCGGGCACGCGTTCGCGAAGCGCGGCCGCGTCTCGGTCGGGGACCTTGCGCTTTCGGGTCTGGTGATCCGCGACCCGGCCGCCTATCTGCACACGCTCACGCTCGCCTACTTCGCGCAGGCCGGGACCGCGCCGCGGATCCTCATGGAGCTCGACAACACCGAGGCCTGCAAGCGCGTCGTGCTCGCGGGTTTCGGCGCGGCGCTGCTTCCGGAGATGGCCATCCGCGACGAGCTGCGCCGGGGAGAGCTCATCACGCTCCGGATCGACGGCGCGTCGCTCCCGCGACGGACCATCCACGCGTTGTGGCGTGCGGGAGGGGAGCCGTCGGCGTCAGCCAATGCCCTCTTGAAGGCGCTGCCACGCGCAGCATGATGGCTCCATGAGCGCCGTGCCCGCGCCGACGGGCGCCCAGACGATCGTCCAGCGCGCGTACGTCTACATCGTCGCGCTCGTGACCATCCATATGATCGTGCTCGGCGTCGCCAACCTGCTGCGCGTCCTGGCCGAGGTCGCCCTCGGAGCGCCCAGCGGCGGTTTCACCGGCCTGCCCTTCGTGTTCGCCGAGTTCAGCCGACCCCGCGACCTGTACCGCGAGCAGGCCAGCCTCGCGATCGCCCTCCTGCTCGTCGGCGCCCCGGCGTGGTGGTTCCACTTCGGTCTGGCCGGGCGCGCGGCGCGTGCGGTCGAGGAGCGCGCCTCGGCGCTGCGCAGCCTCTACGTGCACGCGGTCGTCTTCATCACCGCGCTGCTCGTCTTCGGCTACGGGCAGCGCGCGCTCCGTCTCGTACTGCAGGGTCTGACCTTCGGCTCACCCGATCAGCAGGCGCGCGGAGCGTTCGGGCTCGAGCCGGACTGGCAGGCGCGCGCAGCGGGCGCCGCGGCGATGGCCATCGCGGCCGCCATCGTTCTCGCGTTCCACCTGCGCCTCTCGCAACGCGATCGCCGAGCGACTTTGATCACCGGACGCGCGGCGGAGGTGCGGCACCTGGCGCTGTACGCCCTCGTGGTCGTCGGGCTCTTCTACGCCACCTTCAGCGCCGCCGGCACGCTCGACGGCATCTGGCGCCGCATTGCCGATGCCTTCGTGACGCTTCCCGGGATCGAGAGGCCGACCCCGCCGCCGGGCGTGATCGTGCCGCCGGCGCCCTCGCGCGACGACGTCCTTCGGTTCGAGCTCCTCGGAGCGATCCCGGCGATCGTCGCCGGGATCGTGCTCTGGCTGGGCACGTGGCTCCCGCTTCAGCGCGGTCTGCGGCCCGCGTCCGAGGGCGACACCGAGCGCAGGAGCCTGATCCGCAAGATCGCGATCTACCTCATCGTCTTCGTGGCGGCGGTCCTGGTCCTGTTCGCCGCGACGACGAGTCTCTCGCTGCTCGTGCGGCGCCTCCTCGGCGATCCGATCGTCGAGCAGTACACGAGCCTGTGGCACGATCTCGCCGGGCCGACCACGAGCCTCCTCGTCTTCGCTCCGGTATGGCTGTTCTACCGCCGCGTCGTCGAGGGCGAGGCGGCGCGCGAATCCGAGATCGTCCGCGCCGCGACGATCCGGCGGCTCTACACGTATCTCATGAGCGCCATCGGTCTGGCGATGGCCGCGGTGGGCGTGGCGGGGGCGCTTGGTGTCGTCGGCAGCCAGGCGCTGGACCTGAACACGCACGACCATGCCGAGACATCGCTCTACCTGGCGCTCATCATCGTGGGCGGCGCGGCGTGGGCCTTCCACTGGCGGATCGCACGCGCGCGCCTCGACGAGGACGAACGGCGCGCGCTCCCTCGCCGCCTCTACCTCTATCTCGCGATCCTCGGCGGCGTGCTCGGCCTGCTCGTGTTCGGGTCGGCCGGGCTCTACCGCCTGCTCAACGCCGCGCTCGCGCTCTCGTTCGTCAAGGAGACGTGGCACGACGTGTGGCACTTCGCCGTCGACAGCGGCGTCGCCGGCGCCGTCGCCCTGCAGAGCTTCCGCGCGCTCCGCGCGGACCGCGCGATGCTCGGCGCATCCGGCGAGGAGACCTACAGCGTGACCGTGCTCGTGCGCGCCGCGGATCGCGAGAGCGCGCGGGCCCGGGTGACGAAGGCGATCGCCGCCGAGCCCGATCTCAGCGTGAAGGGCTGACCGCTCCGGCGCTCTCGTAGAAGGCGCGGGCCCATTGGTGGAGGGGGAGCACCGTGGCCGCGACGCGCTTCGGATCGAGCGTGTCGCGATCCTGCGTCTGCACCAGGCACCACGCCGCGAGGTACGCGACGTCGTCGGGCAGATCCTTGCGGCAGACCACGAGCACGTCGCTGAAGTCCATGGTCACGAGGTCCTCGGTCATACCGCGAAGCGTGCCCTTCGCGACGGTGGCGCGCGGCCAACCGACCTTCTCGAAGCCGGCGACGACCTCCGCCTCGACCGGCAGGAAGTTCATCGTCCGCTCGCCCGCAAGACGCGACCATCCCGGGTCGGCCGTTCCCGCCTGGAAGACCGCGTCGGCCTCGCCGTTCAGCACCGCCTCGGTGCAGGCGCTCGCGTCATCGAGGTCGATGAAGCGCCCGCCCCAGCCCTCGATCGCCTGGCGCGAGACTCCCGACCGCTCGAGCACGTTGGCCACGCCCATGCCCACGTGATGGATCCCGTCGTTCGGCGCCGTCGCGATGCGCAGCGGCGGGCGGTCCTCGCGCAGGTCCTTGAACGTGCGCACGCCGGTCCCCGCGCTCACCGCGAAGAAGAGACGGTCGGGCGAGGGGATCGTGCCGAGCGCGAGGAGGTCGGGGTAGGGCTCGCGGGCATAGGGCCCGCCGCCCGCGACGGCCATCCGCGCGAACGACGCCGGGGTGACGAGCGCGACGTCCACGTCGCCGCGCCCGATGGCGCGCACGTTGTCGACGTGGCCGCGGCCGCTCCAGATCGCGATGCGGGTGTACGGGCCGGACCGCTTGGCGATCTCGCGCGAGAGCCAGCCCGCGATGCGGTGCAGCTCACCGCCGCCAAGGTCGCCCTTGAGCTCGAGCGCGAACGAGCGCTTGATCTTCGGTTCGGGTGCCGCCACGTCCCCTCCGCGGTCTTCGCTGGTGGCGTGAGTCTACCGAGCGGTCGGCGGCTGCTGGTCGCCGAGCGTCGCGATGACGCCAAAGCGGATCTGCTCGAGCGTCACGCCCTGAGCCTTCAGGATCTCACGGGTGTTGCTGTCGTCGAGGCGGACGATCCCGAGCAGCAGATGCTCTGTGCCGACGTCGTGGTGTCCGAGCTTCGTCGATTCTTCGATGGCCAGCTCGATGACCTTCTTTGTCCGCGGGTTGAGGACGATCTCGGACGGGGTCGCGCCGGGGGCGCCTCGGCCGACCAGCCGCTCCATCTCCTGGCGTGTCCTCGAGAGTGCCACGCCCAGCCGGTTGAGCACGCGCCCCGCGACCCCTTCGCCCTCGCGCACCAGCCCGAGCAGCAGGTGCTCGGGACCGAGGTAGTTGTGGTTGAAGCGGACCGCCTCGTCCTGCGCGAGCGCCAGCGTGCGCTTGGCGCGGTCGTTGAATCGGTCGAACGGCCCGTGGTACGCCCGGGTCTCGCCGCGCGACTGTCCCGGTCGCGGCGGCGTGCCAGGCGCCGGCGGCCGGACGCCGAACTCGCTCATTACGGCCTGGCGCACGGCGTCGAGCGTGAGTCCCAGCGACTCGAGGATGCCGGATGCGATGCCCTCGCCTTCCCGCACCAGGCCAAGCAGGATCTCTGCCGCGCCGACATGCCCGTGCCCGAGCCTGCGTCCTTCGTCCGCCGCAAGCTCGAGCACCTTCCGGCTGCGGGGCGACAGCGTGATCTCCGACGGCTCGACCGCGGCATCGCCCTTGCCGACGATGAATTCGAGCGCGGTGCGCACCTTGTCGAGGGAGACGCCGAGGCGCGCGAGCGCGCGGCCCGCGGGGCCATCGACATCGGCGCGCACGACCGCGGCGAGCAGGTGCTCGGTGCCGATGTAGTTGTGGTTCAGGCGGATGGCCTCGTCCTGTGCCGTGGCCATCACGCGCTTGCCGCTGTCGTCGAAGTCGTCCAGGAAGGAGAGCGCACCCATCGCCTTGAACGGCCGTGGCGACGTCCTCGCGCTCGCGACCCAGCCACCGCCGACCGGATGCGTGTATTCGCGGGCGCCGCCGGGGCGGGGAAGCCCGCCGTGCGTCACGAGCCACACGGCGAGACCGGCGATCGCGCCCGCGATCGCACCGGCGATGGCTCCCGCGACGAGGGCCTCGGCCATGCGGGGACTTTACGCGCGCCCGAAGAGGGGCCGAGGCTCAGGGCTGGGTGCCCTGGACGGTGAGGCGCCCGGGAGCGAAGGAGACGCTGGTCACGCGGACGTTCGCGGGGATGAGCTTCGCGATCGAGCTCTGCACCGAATCCGCGATCGCTGCGCGCGTCGAGTCGGGGAGTGCCAGACCCGCGAGCGTCGCGGTATCGACGCGCACGGTGATCCTGCCATCCGTCACGACAGGCGTCGCGGTCATGACGAACTGCGTCGTGCCGAAGAAGACCTGCGCCGTCGCGGTGAGTCGCACACCGATGGTCTCGACCGACACGCTCGGGTCGCGCACGGTAACGCCGCTCATGGTCTGCGGAAAGCTGCTCGCCGCTGCCTTCGTGAGATCGGCGTCGCTCAGCGTGAGCGCGAACGGCGCCGGCGTCGGTCGCGCCCCCTGCGTGGGTGCGGCCGTGAGGGCCGGACTCGTCGCTCTAGGCGTGATCGCGATCGTCGGCGCCACTCGCGCGGTCGCGGTCGCCGGCGGCGCGACGCTCGTTCGGAGCAGCAGGTAGGCCGAGCCAGCGAACGCGACCGCGAGCACCACGCCGAGGAGCTGACGCATGGATCTCCTCACGCCAGGCGAGCGCGCTCCGCTAGCCGCGCGCTATGAGACGGCCCGCAGAGACTCGAGCAGGAGGCGGCGCTGCAGCTGGAGCGCCTCTGGCACGGTCGGACCGAGCTTCTCCAACCATTCGGCATGCGCCTCGAGCTCCTTCTCCCATTCGGCCGGGTCGACGCGCAGCGCGCGCTCGATGGCGTCGGCGCTCGCGTCGATCCCACGGAGGTCGAGGTCGGAGGCGCGCGGCAGGTAGCCGATGGGC
>JBGQFO010000009.1:0-31826 GCA_041496945.1 Candidatus Limnocylindria bacterium
CGGGAGAGCCTAACGAAGCTTGTTCGCGAGCTCTGTCAATCGCGATGCGTCCAGCGTCCGCGAGGCCACCTGGTAGGTGATGCCGTTCTCGGTCCAGCGAAGCTGGTTCACCCCGCGGTCGACGGACGCGATCGCGTACTCGCCGTGCACGCGGTAGGTCAGCTCGGGGAGCGTGGCCGGGGGACGCACCGCCTCCGCCTCGAGCACCGGCGAGACGCTGAACAGATCGCCGGTCGCTTTCAGGCGGAAGGTGGTGATCGAGGCGGCCGTCGGGATGAGCCCGGTCTCGCCGTTGATGCCACGACGCGCGGCGACGGTGGCGATGTCTTCAGGGAGGGCGAGGTTCAGCTCAGGCGCCGGACCCAGCTGCGCGAGGACGGACGGGCCGCGCAGGGTCACGGGTACCGCCACCGTCGTGGTCTCGAACGTCGGAAGCCGGAGCGCGTTCGTCGATGGCTGCTTCGGCCAGTACGGGACGCTCAGGAAGAACGCGAGCGCCACGGCGGTGGCGGCGGCCGTGAGCAGCAGCTCGAGATGTCGCGGCA
The DNA here is from genome assembly GCA_041496945.1 of Candidatus Limnocylindria bacterium. Lineage (GTDB taxonomy): Bacteria > Chloroflexota > Limnocylindria > P2-11E > P2-11E > CF-39. Next base: position 546 of record JBGQFO010000009.1, read on the forward strand.
TCAGCGCAGCTCGTCGGCGATCTTGATGAGCTCTTCGGTCGAGCGTGTCGGCGAGGCGAGCCGATAGGCGATGCCGTTCTCGGTCCAGGCGACGACCGCGGGTCCCTCGACCGCGGCGACCCCGGGCACGCCGCGCACCGTGACCACGCGCCGCCAGCTCGATGGCGCGGCCTCGTTCGCGAGGCGATCGGGCATCGCCGAGAGATCCACGTCGTCGATACGTGCAGGTAGCACCAGAGGACGCATGACCACGCCGCGCGGAACGGCGAGCATCGCTGTGGCGCTGACGTCTTCGGCCGGGCTCATCGCACGCGGCGCGGGCACGGCGGGCCGACGTGTCCACACCATGGTCGCGAAGACCACGCAGGCGAGCCCGAGGACGATCGTGGTGATACGCACTGCCTCGTTCTCTGAACGCCCTCTCGTCGCGGATGCTAGTGGAGAGCAGAATGACGGCCGTGTCGGCCGTGGTGAGAGGGCCGGCCGAGGAGGTCCACATGTCTCGTTCGCTGACGCTCGTCTTCGCCGTCGCATTGGTGGCGACGGCCTGCACGTCTCCGCAGACCACACCGAGCGCGTCGGCGTCCGCGGCAGCCACCGCGACGGCGGCGGCGATCACGCGCGGTGGCACCGCCATCGTCGCGATCTGGCAGGAGCCGTCGACGCTCGCGCCGATGTACGGCAACCAGACCGTCCTCGGCCTCGTCATCAACGGCACGGTCGAGGGACTCGCCGACACGACCACCGATGGCCTCTACGTTCCGACGCTCGCCGCACGTGTGCCGGATGTCGCCAACGGCGGCGTCGTCGTCAAGGGCGACAGGATGGACGTCACCTGGGATCTCAAACCGGGCATCAAGTGGTCCGATGGGGACCCGCTCACGAGCGCGGACATCAAGTACACGTGGGAGCTCTGGCTGAAGGATCCAAGGGTGAACACGCGCACCGGGTTCGACCAGATCGAGTCGATCGATCTCCCGTCCGAGCTCACCGCGGTCCTCCACTACAAGACGATCTACGCCTCGTACCCGCTGAACTTCAGCTCGATCCTGCCGAAGCACCTGCTCGAGAAGGAAGCCGACGTCAGCAAGACCGATTACGTGCGTCGCCCGCTCGGCACCGGACCGTACAAGATCACCGACTTCAAGGCGGGTGACTCGATCACGCTCGAGAAGAACACGAACTACCGTGGCGCGCCCGACAAGCCGTACCTCGACAAGATCATCTTCAAGAGCGTCCCGTCGAGCCAGGTCGCGCTCGCGCAGCTGCAGGCCGGAGAGGTCCACGCGATGTGGAATCTCACCGAAGCGCAGACGCCCGACGTCGAGAAGACCACCGGGCTCTCGCTCCAGGTCGTGCCGGGGCCGACCGTCGAGCGGATCGAGATGAACACCGCGGTGAACAGGGAGTTCACCGATCCGAACAGCGTGCACCCGGTGCTCGGCGACATCGCCGTGCGCAAGGCGCTCCTGTACGCGACGCCGAAGCAGCAGCTCGTCGACAAGCTCCTGTTCGGCAAGGCGAAGCCCGGCGCGTCCCCCGTCTCGCAGGGCTGGGCCGCCTACCGCGAGCCTCAGGAGGCCTACGACCCGGCCAGGGCGAACAAGACCCTCGACGACGCCGGTTGGATCAAGGGCGCGGACGGCATCCGCAGCAAGGGCGGCGTGAAAGCCTCCCTCACCTACACCACGACCACCGGCGACCAGCTGCGCGAGCGCGTACAGCAGGTGCTGGTCGACGAGTGGAAGGCGATCGGCATCGAGGTGAAGATCCAGAACCAGCCGTCGGCGGTGTTCCTCGCGGGCTCGTGCACGGCGAAGGACCCGCGCAAGCTCGGCACCTACGACATCGACATGTACGCATCGACCCCGAGCATCGACCCGCACACGACGATGCTCCGGTACCACAGCAAGCGCATCCCGACGCAGGCGGACTGCGCGGGTGAGAACTACACGCGCTTCAAGAACCCGACCGCGGACGCGGCGATCGAGGCCGCTGGTACGACGCTCGATCTGGAGAAGCGCAAGAGCTCCTACGCCACGGCGCTCAAGGCGTTGAACGACGCCTACGTGATCATCTGGCTCTACGACCGCGCCAACATCGACGCCCGCGTGGACGCGTTGCAGGGTTGGCAGCCGAACGTGTGGCGCCGCTTCACCTGGAACATGCAGGACTGGTGGCTCAAGAAGTAGCGGAGTAGGCGAAGAGGGGCGGCAGCGTGGGACGGTACGTCGTCCGGCGGCTCATCCAGGCTGTGCCGCTCCTCTTTGCGATCAGCGTCGTCGCGTTCGCGATCGTCAAAGCGCAGCCGGGCGGGCCGCTCGCGCAGTACGAGGGAAACCCGGACTTCACCGAGGCGGACCGCGTCCGCCTCGAGCACGCCTTCGGCCTCGACCAGCCGATGCCGCTCCAGTACCTCTCGTGGCTCGGCAGCTTCCTGCGGTTCGACTGGGGCTACTCGTTCTCGAGCCACCAGCCGGTGCTCACGCTCATCGGCGAGCGGCTCCCGAACACGCTCTACCTCATGGGCACGGTCTTCATCGTGGTCATCCTCGTCGCGATCCCCATCGGCGTCCTCACCGCGGTGAAGCAGTACTCCTGGTTCGACCACATCGTCACGGGCACGATCTTCACGTTCCTGTCGACGCCGACGTTCTGGCTCGGCCTCCTGCTGATCATCCTGTTCGGGCTACAGCTGCGCTGGCTGCCACTTGGCGGGCTGCAGACGGTCGGCGCGCCCTTCGACCTGGGCGACCGTCTGCGTCACCTCATCCTGCCCGTCGCGACGATCGCGCTCGTGCAGATGGGTGGTCACGTCCGGTATCTCCGCGCGTCGATGCTCGAGACACTCGGCCAGGACTACATGCGGACCGCGCGGGCAAAGGGCCTCGCGGAGCGCGTCGTGATCCTCCGGCACGCGCTCAAGAACGCGGCGATCCCCCTGGTCACGGTCATCGCGCTCGACATGCCCGAGCTCTTCGTCGGCGCGCTCGTGACCGAGCAGATCTTCGGCTGGCCGGGGATGGGCCGGCTGTTCTGGGACGCGGCCACCCGTTCGGACTATCCGGTGCTGCAGGGGATCCTCGCCGTCTCGAGCAGCCTCATCGTCGCCGCGAATCTGATCGCCGACGTGACGTATGGGTACCTCGACCCGCGGATCCGGTACTCCTGATGGCCACGACCTCGGCCACCGCGCCGGCCGCGGCGGCGGACGTACACGGCATCGCGCGCAGCCAGCGGCAGCTGGCGCTCGAGCGCTTCCGCGCGCACCGGCCGGCGGTCCTCGGCGTCGTCGTCCTCGCCGCGCTCGCCGCGCTCGCCGCCGCGGCGCCGCTTCTCTCGCCCTACGACCCGGACAAGACCGCGCTCCTCTCGCTCTACGAGCCGCCTTCGCTCGCGCACCCATTCGGCACGGATGACCTCGGGCGCGATCTCGCGACGCGCATCCTCTACGGCGGGCGCGTGTCGCTGACGATCGGCCTCCTCGCGGTCAGCGTCTCCATCACGGTCGGCACCCTCGTCGGTGTCGCCGCGGGGTACTACGGCGGCTGGATCGACAGCCTGCTCATGCGCATCGTCGACGCCCTCTACTCGTTCCCACGCCTGTTCCTGCTCATCCTGTTCGGGGTCTTCTTCAAGGGGATGACCGTCGGCGTGATCATCCTGGTGCTCGGTCTTCTCTCGTGGCTCACGACGTCGCGTCTGGTGCGCGCGACGTTCCTCTCCCTCAAGCAACGCGAGTTCGTCGAGGCGGCGCGTGGTGTGGGCGCGCGAGATCGTCGGATCATCTTCCGCCACATCCTCCCGAACGCGCTCGCCCCGATCATCGTCGCGGGGACGCTCGGCGTGGGTGGCGCGATCATCGCGGAGAGCACGCTGTCGTTCCTCGGCCTCGGGATCCAGCCACCGACCTCGTCGTGGGGCAACATGCTCAACCACGCGACGACGGACATGGGCAAGGCGCCGTGGATCGCGATCTTCCCCGGTCTCTTCATCTTCCTCGCCGTCATGTCGATCAACTTCATCGGCGACGGCCTCCGCGACGCGCTCGATCCGCGCCACGTGGTCAGGAGAACGTGAGAGCGTCCGAGCGACCCCCTCGCTAGAGTCGCCACGCATGGATGCCCTCGATCGCTACCTCGACGCCAATCGCGACCGCTTCGTCGCCGAGCTGCGCGAGATCTGCCGCATCCCGAGCGAGACCGGGAATGCCGCCGCGCTCGACGACGCCGCGCGGTGGTGCCGTGAGCGGCTGGAGGCCGCGAAGTGCGAGACGCGCGAATTCCGCATGTCGGGCGAGCCGGCCCTCATCGTGGGCGAGACCGGAGCCGGGACGCGGACGCTCATCTGCGTGCAGCACTACGACGTGCAGCCGGCCGTCCCGCTGGAGCTCTGGAAGAGCGGGCCCTATGAGGCCGCGGTGCGCGACGGGGCGGTCTACGCCCGCGGCGTGGACGACAACAAGGGACATCTGCTCCTCCGCATCCAGGCGCTCGAGGCGTACCGCGCCGTGCACGGCGAGCTGCCGATCAAGGTCCGCCTGCTCATCGAGGGCGAAGAGGAGGACGGCAGCGCGCATCTCGCCGAGCTGCTCGCGCGGGACCCGACCCTCACCGACGGCGACGGCGCGCTGAAGGAGGGCGGCGGCATCGACGCCGCGGGCCGTCCGCAGCTGCTCCTCGGCGGCAAGGGGATCCTGTATGTCGAGCTGCGGGCCCGGTCGATGTCGCGCGACGCGCACTCCGGCGGCGCGACGCATCTGCCGAACGCGGCGTGGCGGCTCGTGCAGGCGCTCTCGACGCTCGTCGCGCAGAACGGGCGTGTCCAGATCGCCGGCTTCTACGACGACGTGCGCACGCCCACGGAAGCGGAGCTCGACCACGTTCGCCGTCTTCCGTTCGAGGCCGACGTCATCAAGAAGATCTACGGGATCGGCGGCTTCGCCTGGCAGCGATCCGACGCCGAGGCCCGCGTCGCGTCGGTGTACGAACCGACGTGCAACATCGCCGGCATCGAGTCAGGGTTCACCGGCGTGGGCACGAAGACGGTCATCCCATCGGAGGCGATGGCGAAGATCGACTTCCGCCTCGTGCCGGAGCAGAGCCCGGCGAAGATCCGCGACCTCGTACGCGCGCACCTCGACGGCCACGGCTTCGAGGACGTCGAGCTCGTCGCGAAAGAGGGCACGCGTCCGTACCGCGGCCGTATGGACGATCCGCTGGTCCGCGCGGCGAAGGCGGTGGCCGAGGAGACATTCGGTCAGCCGGCGCTGCTCATCCCGTCCTCCGGTGGCACGTCGCCGATGTGGCAGGTCTGCGGGAGGCGCGGACTCGCGAACGTCACGCTCGGGATGGCCCACCCCGACGCCGGTGCGCACGCGCCGAATGAGCACATCGTCCTGGACAACTACTGGAAGGCGATGCGCGCGACCGTCGCGCTCTACGGACGGTACGCGACGCAACAGTGATCCGCGCGCTCGTGTTCGACTTCGACGGCCTCATCCTCGAGACCGAGATGCCGGCGCTGCAGTCCTGGGTCGAGATCTATCGCGAGTACGGCCACGAGATCCCGATGGAGCGCTGGCACAGCTATCTCGGGAGCGATCGTGGCTTCGAACCGGTCGACTACCTCGCGGCGCTCGTGGGCGAGGGCCTCGACCGCGCGGCTACCCAGGCGCGCAGGGATGCGCGAAAGATGGAGCTCATCGAGGCGCTCGAGGTCATGGCCGGCGTGCGTGAATACCTCGCCGATGCGAGGCGGCTCGGGCTCCGTCTCGGCGTCGCGTCGAGCTCGTCGCGCGAATGGGTGCGTGGTCATCTCGACCGGCTCGAGCTGACCGCGCACTGGGACGTCATCCGCTGCCGTGACGACGTGGCGCGGACGAAGCCGGCCCCCGATCTGTACGTCTCGGCGATCGCCGCACTGGGCGTCCGCGCGGACGAGGCGGTGGCGTTCGAGGACTCGATGAACGGGATCGCCGCGGCGAAGGACGCCGGCCTGCGCTGCGTGGTCGTCCCGAACGCCCTGACCGCGGGCACGGATCTGCGCCGGGCGGACCTCCGGCTCGCGTCACTCGCCGACGAGCCGCTCGAGCGGGTGCTCGAGCGGCTCGCCAGGCCAGAGGGGAACGATTAGGCGGCGAGGCCGCGCTGCTTCGCGGTCGCCTCGTCGACGGCCTCGACGTCGACATCGATCTTCACCTTCTCCGAGACGAGCACGCCGTTCGGCACCGGCATGTTCCAGGTCAGGCCGAAGTCGGACCGATCGATGGTGACCGAGGCGGTGGCGCCGAGGTGCTGGGACCCCTGCGCGCCCGGCCCGATACCCGCGAGCTCGATCTCGAAGCTCACCGGCCGCGTGACGTCACGGATCGTGAGGTCGCCGCTGGCGGTGTAGCGGCCCTCTCCCTTCGGGAAGATGGCATTCGACTTGAACGTGATGAGCGGGTGCTTCTCCGCGTCGAAGAAGTCGGCCGAGCGAAGGTGGCCGTCGCGCTTGGCGTCGCCGGTGTCGATGCCCTTCACGTCCGCCGAGATCTCGAAGTCGGCCTTCTCCGGGCGCGCCGGGTCGAGCTGCAGGCGACCCGCCAGGCGGCCAAGACGGCCTCGGACGGTGCTCACCATCATGTGTTTGACCGAGAAGCTGACCTGCGAGTGCGATGGATCGATGTACCAGAACATGTGTTCCCCCTTGCCGGGCCTTGCCGGCGTATTAGTTGCTGATACAATTAACTCGTTGCCTACGCAATCTATTCCCAAGGCGAAGCGGCGGCTTTCTGCGGCCGAGGTGGCCGCGTTCGACGCCTTCCTACGCGCCTACGCGACTACCTGCCACGCGCTCGAGCGGATGGCCGACAGTCGTGGCGGGCTGCCGCTGGGCGAGCACTTCCTCCTGGTGCAGATCGCGAACGGTCCGGCGACGGGCATGCGCCCGACCGATCTCGCGGCGCGCTCGCTCCTCACCAAGAGCGGCGTGACGCGGGCGATCGACCGTCTCGAGAGGGAGGGGCTCGTCTCCAGGCGCGTGTGCCCGTCCGATGGACGCGCCCAGCACATCCTGACCACGGCGCGGGGCGCGCGTCTCCTGCGACGGTCCGCGCCCAGCCACATCCGCGCGATCGCGGAACACTTCGCCGATCCCCTGTCGTCCCACGAGCTCCTGGTCCTCACGGGCGCGATGGAGCGCATCGCCGCGACGCGTTGACGCAAGGTGCGGCCGATGTCCCTCACGACACCCGACGGGAGGGATCGATGGAGAAGCTCGTCCTGGCGATCAGCGCGGAGCATGCCGATGCGCTGCTCGACGGATCACGCGACGCCGATCACCGCACCCTGCCGCCGGCACGCCTCCCGGCGAAGGCCTACCTCGCCGTCGTCGGGACAGGCTCGGTGGTCGGAGAGTGCGTCCTCGGCGAGAAGGCCGGCCGCACGAAGGCGGGCTGGACGCTCCCGGTGACGAATGCGCGCCGCTACGCGAAGCCAACGCCAGTGACCAAGTTCGGTCTGAAGAAGATCCCGCGGAGCTTCCGATACGTCGACGCGGGTCGCTAGTTGGCCGGCGACCAGGCGAACGTGACGTGAGTGATGAGCGCGCCGTCCGTCTCGAACGTCCAGGTGCTGTAGTTCGCGAAATGCCCGGGCGCGCGGGTGAGGCCGCGGAGGATGACGGTCGTGCCCTTCGTCTCCTGGGCCCGTATGCGGCGCACGAATGCCGGCGCCATGCGGACCAGCTGCCGCGCGCCTTCCTTGCCCTGGAGGTCGCGGTCGCCGCCGGGCAGCTCGATCTCCACGTCCTCGGCACAGACGCTCGCGGCCCGTTCGGGGTCACGAGCCTCGAGAGCATCCATGAATGTGCGTGCGGCCTCCAGCGGCTCAGGCATTAGGACGATTATGTAGCCGTGCGGCAGGCCCGCGGGCTGCTTCCCTACGCGGCGTTCGCCGTCCTTGTCGTCGGCGCCACGGTCGTCGCGCTCGTCGTGGGCACGCTCGGACCCCCGGCGGCCACCGTGGCGGACGCGTCGCCCAGCCCGACCGTCGTCGCCACGACGGCCATCCGACCGTCGACCGACCTGTCCGCGACCGGCCGCCTGGCGTACTGGCGCTCCGAGGCGAACGGGGATTACCTGCTCTGGCTCGCGAACGCCGACAACTCCCGCCGGCGTTCGGTGGCCAAGGCCGACCCGAGCGCGGTGAGCCGGACCCGCTGGTCGGCCGATGGCAACTTCGTCGCATATGTCGAGAGAGGCGTGCGCCTCGTCGTCGTGCGCGTCGACGGCGTCACCGCGGACTACACGCTCGGGCCGGAGCTGCGCGCGGACGGCTATCGCATCGTCGACCACCGGTTCAGCCCGAGCGGTGCCCGCATCGCGGCGACCGTGCAGCGCGCTACCGGATCGCAGAGCGACGTGTATGTCGCCGCGCCAGGCGGACTCTGGATGCGCCTGACCACCACCGAGGACGTGCTCGCGGCCGACTGGATCTCCGAGGACGAGCTGCTCGTGCAGACCACCGGCGGCATCGTCGGCCGGCTGCGCGCAGCGGGGCGCGATCAGCTGCGACCGCTCACCGGCCTCGCCGGGGCGACGCCGATCATCGGCGACGACGGCCGCGTGTACTTCCTCTCCGGTCGCGTGAACGGCTTCGCCGGCAGCGCGGAGACGCTCGTCTTCGCGGCCGCCGCGAGCGTGTGGAGCATGACCGCCGACGGTGAGGATCTCCGCCGCGAGAGCGTGACGCTCGATGCCGACAGCTTCCGGCTCGACGGCCAGTGGCCGGGCGGCTACCTCCTCCACCGCGGCACGAATCCCGCGCAGGTCGCGGTGGCGAAGGGGATCGTCGAGCTTCCCACGACCGCGGGTCAGATCGAGCGCCTTGTGGTCTCTCCCGACAAACGGTTCGCCATCGGGTTCGCCGGCACCAATCTCGTGCGCGTCGATCTCACGGCGGCCGGCGCGCCCGCTTCCGCGGTGGTCCTCCTCGGCTCGGTCGCGCAGGGCGATGGCTGGTTCCCGCGCGGGGCCGCGCTCGCGACGAGCACACCGGCGAAGGCGGATGTGCCGGCGGCGCGTTACGTCTTCGCGCTGGGCGGCAACCTTTGGACCATGGGCGCGGATGGCGCACCGACGCTCCTGCGCGCAGGCAACACGAACGCGCAGACCCTGCGCCGCTTCTCGCTCGGCGCGCCGCAGTGGTCACCCGCCGGGGACAAGCTCCTCACGGTCGAGACCCTCGCGCCAGGCGCTGCGGCGTTCCAGCTCGTCCCCGTCGTCATCGGGCGCGACGGGACCGTCCGCCGCTACCTGACCCCATCGTCGGTCGGCCAGATCGCGACGTGGTCGCCCGACGGGACGCAGTTCGCCGTGGTCGGGCTGCCGGCCGCGGCGCAGGACCCGGTGGTCCTCTCGAGCGAGCTCAGCATCGCGCTCATCGACGCGGCCGCGGGCACGACCACGTCGTCGATCCCCGGCCGCGAGGCCTACTGGACGAAGACGGGCGTCGTCGTCCTCAGCAACGGGACCTGGCGCCCGGGCGACCGCGCTCGAGATGAGCAGGCGCTGGAGATCTGGAGCGGTGGCCAGAAACGCCAGATCAGCACGGTCGTCAAGCTCATCGCTCCGCTCTTCGCGGGCGCCGACAAGACCGCGCAGACGCCGCTGACCCTCCGCGGCAACACGCAGATCAGCGGGCTCACTGCGGCACCGGACGGCGCTCACCTCGCGATCCACATGAACTTCTTGCCGAACCCGAACATCGCGTTCCTGATCGTACGGACGAAGGACGGCAGCGCGAGCGCGGTCATTGGCGAGAGCGGGGGCGATGAGGCCTGGTCTTCGACGGGGCGCTACATCGGGTACACGGCCACCACCGCAGGGATCGTGCAGACCGGCCAGGCAGCGAAGGTCCGCGCGACCGTGCGCGACGCCGAGACCGGCGAGATCGTCCTCGACCTGGACGGGCGGTTCGCGGGCTGGTCTCCGGATGGCCTCTGGGCCTACATCGCGCGCCCCGAAGGGCTCTTCGCGCGACGCGTCCCCGGCGGCGAAACCGTGCGCTTCTCGCCGTACGGCGTGGTGATGTCCGCGACGAAGCCATGACACGCTAGGCGAACACGTCCGCCGCGTCGCGCCGAAATCGCTCGAGCGCCTTGGTGTGGTCGGCCAGCGTCGCATACCCCGCGCCCATGGTGTTGATCTCGAGGTGCGTGCAGCGCAGCTCGTCGCGGAAGCCGCGCGCCGTTGTGACCCACTCGTCGGGATCCTTGAGACGCGCCACGCTGACGCGTGCCTCGATGGGGAACGCGGCCGGATCGCGCCCCGCGTCGCGCAGGTAGCCGCGGAAGCGCTCGAAGGTCGCGCGGCCGCTCTCGTTCGGCTGGTGCTGCGTGAACCAGCCGTCGGCGATGCGCGCGATCCGCTTGATCGCCTCCTCGACCGCTCCGCCCACCCACACCGGGATGGGACGCTGGATCGGCAGCGGACTGAGGCCGGCGCGATCGACGCGATGCCAGCGGCCGGTGAAGTCGACGACCGGCTCGGTCCAGAGGCGCCGCATGAGGGCGATCTGCTCCTCCATCCGCTTGTTCCGGTTGTGGAAATTCGTCCCCAGCGCCTCGAACTCGACGGTGTTCCAGCCAAGGCCGACGCCGAGGCGCGTGCGGCCTCCGGCGAGGACGTCGAGCGCGGCGGCCTGCTTCGCGACGAGCGCGGTCTGGCGCTGCGGGAGCACGATGACCGCGGGCGCGAGCTCGAGGCGCGTGATCGCCGCGACGAAGCCGAAGAAGACGAAGGGCTCGTGGAAGGACGAATGCGCGTTGTATGGTCCCTTCCAGTCCGGACGCGTGCTCGTGTCCGCGCCGAGCACGTGGTCGTACGCCACGAGATGCCGGTAGCCGAGCTGCTCGACCGCCTGGACGTAGTCGCGGATCGCACCGATGTCGGTGCCGCTCTCGGTCTGGGGAAAGACGACGCCGACGCGCACGACCCGAGTATGTCGCGCCGCGCCGCATCGCCGTGCTCGGGATAGACTCGCAGCGATGCGTCCGCTCGCGCGCCGCATGGGGCGGCTCGGCACGGAGACGGCCTTCGAGGTCCTCGCGCGCGCCCGCGCGCTCGAGGCGCAGGGCCGCCACATCGTGCACCTGGAGATCGGCGAGCCGGACTTCGACACGCCGAAGTCGATCACCGCCGCGGGCGTCGCGGCGATCGAGCGGGGCGAGACCCACTACACGCCGTCCGCCGGGATCATGGAGCTTCGACAGGCGATCGCCGACTACCTGCGGCGCACGCGCGGCCTCGGCTACGACGCCTCGCAGGTGATCGTCGCGCCTGGCGCGAAGCCGATCATGTTCTACGCGATCCTCGCCCTCATCGAGCACGGCGACGAGGCGATCTTCCCCGACCCAGGCTTCCCGATCTACGCCTCGATGATCAGCTTCGCCGGCGGCACGCCCGTCTCGCTGCCGCTGCGCGAGGAGAACGACTTCGTGCCCGACCTCGAGGAGCTGCGGCGTCTGATCACACCGAAGACGAAGCTCATCATCCTCAACAGCCCCCACAACCCGACCGGCGGCGCGCTCTCGTTGGAGGCGGTGCGCGAGATCGCGCGCCTGGCGCGCGAGAACGATATCTGGGTCCTCTCGGACGAGATCTACGCCGACCTGCTGTACGAGGGCGAGCATCACCCGATCGGCCGCGAGGACGGGATGCTCGAGCGGACCATCGTCCTGGACGGCTTCAGCAAGACGTTCGCCATGACCGGCTGGCGTCTGGGCTACGGCGCGTTCCCGAAGCCGCTCGTCGAACCGGTGACGAAGCTCGTCACCAACTCCGTCTCCTGCACGGCCACGTTCACGCAGCGCGCCGGGATCGTCGCGATGAGCCAGCGGCCGCCCGAGGTCGACCAGATGGTCGCGGCGTTCCGCAAGCGGCGCGACGCGATCGTCGCCGGACTGAACGGGATCGAAGGCATCACCTGCCGAACGCCGAGCGGCGCGTTCTACGTGTTCCCGAACATCACCGGCCTGCGCCTTGGCGACGCCAAGGCCGTCGCCGACCGCGTCCTGAACGAGGCGGGGGTCGCGGTGCTCGCCGGGACGGCCTTCGGCGCCGAGGGCGAGGGCCATCTGCGGCTCTCATACGCGAACTCGCTCGAGAACCTCGACCTCGCGGTGCAGCGCATCGCTGACTGGTCGCGCGCCGCGCGTTCCACGCCCGCGCGCGCGTAGCTCGTGTCGCCTCTACTGACCGGTAGGTAAGTACGCGGCCCTAGACCCCGATCCCATCGACCACCAGGCCGACGAGGTCACCTGCCAGCTGCTGTGCCGAGCGGCCACCGGGCAGCGGGTCGCGGCCGGTCCAGGGGTCGAGCAGATTGAGCAGCGCCTGCGTCGCGAACGCGGTGTCCAGCTGGCGCAGCTCACCGCCTTCCACGCCCTCGTCGAGGATCTGCTGCAGGGGCGAGAAGAAGTGCCGGAAGAACGCGCTGCGCGCCTGGCTGGTCTGGTCGACCGTCAGCGCGACGCCGCCCTCGCGCAGAAGGCGCGGGCCGCTGCACCGCGCGCTCACCAGGAATGCGAGAGCCGAGACGAGCCGCTCGCGCGCGCGGCCACCGCGATGCGCGGCGGTCTTCAGACCCGCGCCGTGCTCCTCGAGGACGCTGCACACGACGGCGGTGAAGAGCGCGCTCTTGTCCGTGAAGTAGTAGTAGACGGTCGGCTTCGTCACCGAGGCCTCGCGCGCGATGTCCTCGAGCGACGCGCCACGCACGCCGTTCGCGCCCCACAGGCGATCCGCGGCCTGGATCACGCGCTCACGCGTGGAGGTGCGGTCGGTCCTGCGCTTTGGCGCCATCGCCGGCATTCTACCTACCGGTCGGTAGAGAGTGACTCGGGCCGCGCGGATCGCAGTCCGCGGGCCCAAAAGGCGCGTCGCCGACGATACGGACGTCGGCCGACGACGCTCGACTATCGTCGGGAGCCTCACCCATGCAGGAACAGGCGCAAGAACGCCGGCTGGTCACCGTCCTCTTCGCGGACTTCGCGGGATTCACCGAGCTCGCCGATCAGATGGACCCCGAGGAGCTGCAGGTCCTCGTCTCCGGCATCTTCGAGGACCTGGCCGAAGAGGCGATCGTCAACGACGGCACCATCGAGAAGTTCATCGGCGACGCGATCATGGTGATCTTCGGCGCGCCGGTCGCGCACGAGGACGACCCGCAGCGTGCGCTCCAGACCGCGCTGGGTATGCAGCGCGTGTTCGCCGACCACGCCGCGCGCATGAAGAAGGAGCGCGAGATCGACTTCGGCCTGCGCATCGGCGTGCACTCCGGCGTGGTCGTCGCGGGCTCGGTCCGCAGCGTGGCCGAGTACGGGGTGATGGGTGACACCGTGAATACCGCCCAGCGCATCCAGAGCGCCGCGGGCCCGGGCGAGATCTACGTCTCGGGCACGACCTTCCGGCTCACGAACCGCGAGTTCAGCTTCCGCGAGGTCGGCCCGATCGAGCTCAAGGGCAAGGAGAAGCCGATCCTCGTGTACGCGCTCACGGCCGAGCGGACCGAGGTACGCCCGGCCATCGACATCACGGCGCCCCTGGTCGGTCGGTGGATGGAGCTGTCGCGCCTGGATCTCGCGTACCAGTCGTCGCGCCTGGGCCATCCCGAGGTCGTGATGGTCGCGGGAGAGCCTGGTATCGGGAAGAGCCGGCTGTTGTCGGAGTTCATCGGCCTCGCGACGGCGTCGGAGGATGGCGGGAAGACCAAGGAAGGGCCGCGCGTGCTGCGCTGGACGTTCTCGCGCGTGAACCAGCGCGCCTACGCGGGCTTCATCGAGCCCCTTCTGGTGGAGCTGCAGATCGACAGCGCCGCGGCCGACGCGGACGCCAGGCTCGCCGAGCGCCTTGCCGGACTGGGCTTCGCGAACCCGGCGCTGGTGGTGCCGATCCTCGCGCAGTTCCTCCATCTCCCAGGCGCGCCGGAGCCGGCGTCCGATTCGGACGAGTGGAAGCGAACGATGTTCATCGCGGTGTACGACGTGATCGCCGCGCTCGCTCGCGAGCGACCGCTGCTGTACGTCCTCGAGGACCTGCACTTCGCCGACGCCGCCTCGGTGGATCTCCTCTGGTTCCTGGCGTCGCGCGCCTCGCGTGTGCCGCTCCTGTTCCTTCTCGCGCAGCGAATGGGCCCCGGGACGCCCGAGCCACGGCCGTCGCGCACGAACTTCACGCAGCTCGTCCTCCAGCCGCTCTCCGACGAGGAGGCCGCGCGCATCGTCGAGGCGACCTTCGAGTGGATCCCGAACGAGCTGCGCGACCGCATCGTCGCCCGCGCCGGCGGCAACCCGTTCTTCATCGAGGAGAGCCTGCGCTCTCTGGTCGAATCCGGGGCGCTGCGGAAGGACGAGAGCGGCGAGTGGCGCATGCAGGGCCGCGTGTCGATGCTCGAGGTGCCGGCCACGCTCCACGCGGTCGTGGCCGCGCGCATCGACCGCCTCCAGCCGACCGCTCGCGAATGCATCCAGCTCGCGTCGGTCATCGGCCAGCGCTTTGGCGACCGCGTCCTGCGCGAGGCCGGCGGGAACCACATCGCGGATGCGGTCGACCAGCTCATCGCCGCGGACCTCGTCCTCGAGGCAGCCCCCGGCGAGCGCCGGGAGGGCCGTTACCGCTTCAAGCACGCGGTGGTGCAGGAGGTCGCGTACAACACGCTCCTCGTCCGCCGGCGGGCGGAGATGCATCGCCGCGTGGCGCAGGCCTACGAGAAGGTCATCGGCGAGAGCGAGCTGCGCGAGTTCTATCCCGCGCTGGCGCACCACTACCTGCTCGGGGACGTCCCGCAAAAGGCCGTCGAGTACTCGTGGAAGGCCGCGCTGCGTGCCACCGCGATCCACGCCTACGTCGAGGCGCTCCGATTCGCCGAACAGTCGCTCGAGCTGCACGAGAAGCTGCGGCAGATCGACCAGGCCGTCGAGGCGCTCTACCTCATCGCGCGCGTTCGGCGCTACCGCGGCGAGAACGACGGCGCGCTCGCCGCGTACGAACGTGCGCTCGCGCTCCTCGAGGAGCGCGATCCCAGCTCGCCCCAGGTCGGCACGCTGCTCGCGCACATGGCCGAGCTCTGCACGCGTTGGGACGCGAAGCATCCCGACCTCGCCGGCCTCATCAACCGCGGTCTGGGGATCGTCGACGGCCAGCGCAATCGCGACAAGGTGCTGCTGCTCGCGGCGAAGGCTTTCATGGCCCGCAAGGGACCGAAGCCGACGGACGCCGACTGGGAGGCCTCGCTCGCGACGGCGAAGGAGGCCCTGGGCATCGCCGAGGAGCTCGGCCTCCTCCGCGAGGTGAGCCTCTGCCTGGACGCCGTCGGCTACGCGTATGGCGAGCTCGGCAATTTCCGCGAGTCGTACGCGCAGAACCAGCGTCGCCTCCCGATCGCCAAGTCGCTCCAGGACAACGACGAGCTCATCGATGCCCACACCATGGTCGCGGTGGCGTCGCTCGTGCTCGGCAACCTCGGGGAGGTCCTCGAGAACGCGACGACCGCATCGGAGATCGCGGACGAGACCGAGAAGCCACGCCTCGGGTCGCAGGCCGTCCAGATCGAGGCTCTCGCGCGCCTCCTCTCCGGCGATTTCCCGGGGACCATCGAGGCCGCGGCGCGCCGCGAGCGGATGATGCCGGTCGGCAAACCCTACGCCGCGCTGGTGGTCGCGAGCGCGGCGGCGGCGGCGATGGCCCTGCCCGAGGAGAAGACGATGCGCGAGCGCCTCGTGGAGATGGAAGCCGCGCCCATCGACATCGCGGCCTGCGACTTCCTCACCGCCGTCTACGGCTGCCGCGAGGCGGAGTCGAGCTACCGCGCGATCCGCAGCGCCGGCTACCCGCGCGGCTCGGTCGATGTCGTGATCATCGGCCCGCTGGCGGTGCTGGCCGCGGCGCGCTGGCGCATCGACGACCCGACGTTTGTCGAGCGGATCGAGAACGCCGTCGAGCGCGCCGGCCACGCCCGCGGCCGCGCCCTGCTCGTGCATGCCGAGGGCCTGCGCGCGCAGAAGGTCGGCGAGCACAGCAAGGCCGCGAAGCTCCTCTTCGACGCGGTCCAGTCCTTCGCGACGCTGAAACTCGACTACGAGCGCGCGGTCGCGCTCGCCGATCTCGCGCGCTCGCTGCGCGAAACCGGCCGCCGCGATCAGGCGCAGGCGCAGTGCGACGAGGCGAGGGCCATCGCCGACCGCCTGCAGGCGGTCGCGCTACGCGCCGCGATCGATCAGGTGCTCGTCACCGCGTAGGCAACTGACTCTGGATCAGTTGCCCTCGGCCCCGCGCAACCATCACTGCTGTTCGATATGGAATGTAGTCAGGTGATGGCCCGTGGCGCCCGGACTCAGACCCGCCTCGTCCTCGATCGGGAGGCCCGTGTTCAAGTCGAAGGACACTCGCTCGCCGTAGCTGGTGTAGGTGACGACGCCGTTCGACGTCGATTTCTCCCAACGTAGTGACCACGCGATGCCGTATCCGATCCAGCGGCCGATTCCGTTGCACGCGTTTGGCTCGCGGCTCGTGACACGAAACGTACCTCGGGGATCAAGGGTGTAGTCGCCGTTGCGGCACGCGTATCCCTGTCCCGGTATCTGTGTGAGACCGTAGCCAGGAACGTCATCGGAGATGAGCGTGAACGTCCAGTCGCTGCGATCGCGGTAATCGAGCCGGTAGACAGCGGTCCCCGCGAGCGTGCGTCCATCGCTGAAGCCGACTCGGTGGCGGCCAGGGCAGCACCTGCAGCACGATGATCGCGACCGCGCTTGTCACGAGAGCGGAGACGGCGCCACGGAACCGACGCACTCGTTTCAGTCTCGCACCCGATTCGCGACACGCCCCACCGCCCAAGCCGGTGCCTAAGCGGGACGTGCTTGTCTCTTGACCACCTGCCTCCCCAGGCAGATCCGAACAACTCTCCCGATTCACACGTCGGCTCGAGTGCCTGCTACCGAAACGGCCTGCGGAACTCCTCATCCTTCAGTTGATCACGGAGCAGGTCTTGACGCGCTTCGCTGATCGCGTCGGGGAGTGAACACGCAAGTACCTGCACGGCCGTGTTGATGAGGCGCAGCGTGACCGCCAGCCATCGTTTCGCGATCGCGTGGAGCTCGGGAGGTCGAGTCGCGTTCATTGCAAGCGCAAAGAAGGAGCCCGGACGGTGCGTCCGGGCCCCGCGTCGCGTCACTGGTGCGGTGCGTGCACGGACTTCTGCGCGTCGAAGCAGCTGACGTTGCAGAACCGCGGCGAGATGTCGTTGAACTGCTGCTGGAGCAGCTCCCCTGTTGCCGCGACTCCGTGATCGCGGATGATGAGGTGGATCCGCGCGCCGTACGGGTCGAGCAGACCCGGGCCGCGGACGCTGTTCGCCGCGTCGCCGACGTTCACGCGACCGCCGAAGCTGTCGGTGTTCCCGGAAACGACGTGGCCGGTGACGTGGAACACGGCTCCCTGGACGCCGGGCACGTTCAGATCGCCGGCCATCTCCTCGCAACCCGCGAGACACTGGCTCGGGTCGTTGAAGATCAACGCCCAGACGGTCACGGCATGGCCAGCGAGCAGACCGGAGGTCTGCACGGAGACACTGATCCCGTTCGGAGTGCGGACGAGCGTCGTGCTCGCACCGGGGACATCCGCGATGAAGGTATGGCCGGGTCCGATCGTGAACACGCCACTGATGCCGGTCTCGGAACCGGCGGCGGTCGCCGGTACGCCCGCGAGGAGGGTGATCGCGAGGGCCGCGAGGACTGTGACGAATCGAGATCGCATTGACTTCTTTCCTTTTCTCTCCGTGCTTGTCATCGCCATCTCCATGACAGGAAGCCGCCGACCATTCCGAAGGCGACGTGGCCCGCGATCCACACCCAGCCAGCCGCGGCAGCCTTGATGAGATAGCCGTTCGCGCCGAGCGGGAGGATGAGAAACCACATCGCCGCGAGCACGGCGAGAGCGACGGCAACGCCGGCCATCACCGAGGCGACCACGCTGCCCAGATGCAGCACCCGCGTCGCGATGAAGGCGAAGAGGATGCCGATCGCGGCGGAATTCATCATGTGGCCCATCGCGCCGAGGAAGAAGCTCGGGTCGAGGTCGCGCGGGTGATACGCGGCGGGGCCCGCCCAGAGCGCCCAGATCGAGGACGGTGCCGCGAACAGGCCCTGGTCGATGATCCCGAGGCCCATCATCACCATCGCCATGGCGGCGCCGGCCACGACGCCGTTGCGCGCCCCGCGCAGAAGCGAGATGTCCGAACCAACCTGATCGACTTTGTACGGCGTTGCTCTCGCGGTGCTCATTCAGACCTCCAAAGCGCGCCGGCTCGAGCCGGCGGCGTACGTCGAGCATCGCCAGCAGGCGTGGTAGCGGCTACGGACGCGGGTACTCGGTCGGCGTGGTACCGCGGTACCGATCGGGGAATGGCCGCCGGTGACCGGCTGTTAGGGTGACCAGCGGTGCAGGAGCCGATCCGGGTCGCCGTCATCCACGGTGGCCGTCTCATCCGCGATGGAATGGCCGAGCTGCTTGGACACGAAGCTGCGGTGCGCATGGTCGGCACGTTCGCGAGTGCCCGCGAGGCACGCGCCGCCCTCGCTGACGGCGGGGATAGGGTGGTGCTCTATGACCTCGATACGGCGCACCAGGATGGTGCCGCCGAGGTGATGTCCCTGCGAGAGCAGCCCGGCGGCCGCATCCTGTTCTTCAACGTCGCCGACGACGACGCGGCGATCATCGAGTGCATCCAGACCGGCGCCTCCGGCTGCGTGCTCCAAGACGCGTCGATCCAGGACCTCGTCGCCGCGATCCGCTCGGTCGGCAACGGGGCGCCACCGCTCTCGCCGCGCGTCATCACCACGCTGTTTCGCTACGTCGCAGGGCTCACTGCCGGGACCGCTGTCCCGGGACCGGAGAAGCTCACCACTCGCGAGCAGGAGATCCTCGCGCTGATCACGGAGGGCCTGAGCAACAAGGAGATCGCGGAGCGGCTCGTCCTCCAGCCGCAGACCGTGAAGAACTACGTCCACCTCGTCATGCAGAAACTTGGCGTCCGCAGCCGCTTCGCGTTCATGCGGTCGATGCGGACGCGCAAGCGGCCCTAGAGCGCTCTCCGGAGCGCGCTCCGCGCCGCGTGATACCCGCACATCCCGTGGACGCCGCCGCCCGGCGGCGTCGCGGCGCTGCAGAGGTAGACGTCGCGTGCCGGCGTCGCGTACGGTTCGATCGCCCAGGTCGGACGCATGAACAGCTGCGGCAGGGTGTGCGCGCCGTTCGAGATATCGCCGCCGGCATCGTTCGCGTTGCGCCGTTCGAGGTCCGCGGGCATCGAGACGGCACGCTTGAGCACGCGGTCGCGGAAACCGGGTGCGAAGCGCTCGAGCTGCGCCTCGACGCGCGCCGTCATATCGAAGGTCGATCCGTTCGGGACGTGGCAGTACGCCCACACCGTGTGCTTCCCTTTCGGCGCGCGGGTGTCGTCAAACAGGCTCTGCTGGCCGACGAGCACGAACGGCCGCTCCGCGTGACCGCCGCGCCAGACCTCGCGCTCGCCGGCCGCGATCTCGTCGAACGAGCCGCCGAGGTGCACGGTCCCGGCGCGCAGACACTCGGCCGCGCGCCACGGGATCGGTCCCTCGATCGCGTAGTCGAGCTTGAAGACACCGGGCCCGCGGCGATAGCGACGCAGCGCACGCCGGTAGCCCGACGACAGGCGATCGCCCGCGATGAGATCGAGTGATGCCGGTGACGTGTCGAACAGATACGCGCGCGCGGTCGGCAGATCGGCCATCTGCTGCACGCGCCGTCCCGTCACGACGATGCCGCCGAGCGACGCGAGGTGCGCGGCCAGGGCATCGGCGATGCGCCCTGAGCCACCACGCGCGATCGGCCAGCCCACGGACTGAGCCGTGATCGCCATGACCATGGCGAACGCCCCCGTGAACGGATGCTCGAGCGGCAGGAACGAGTGGGCGGCCAGACCACCGAACAGCGCGCGCGACGGCTCGCTCGTAAAGCGGCCCGCCAGAGTGCGGGCCGAGCGCATCGCCGACACGCCGAAGCGCATCAGCAGCAGGGGATGCCGCGGGACGTGCGTGATCGGTCCGAGCGCGTCGGCGAAGAGCTGCGCCCGATGCGAGACGAGCGGGGCGAAGAGGTCGCGCCAGGCGTCACCGTCCGCGCCGAGCCGGGCGGCGGTGGCGTCGACCGAGCGCTCGAGCACGACGGCGCTGCCGTCGTCGAAGGGATGCGCGAGCGGCGCGTCGGGCTGGATCCAGTCGAGGCCGTGCGCGGCGAGCGGGAGGCCACCCAGGAACGGCGACGCGGCGCCCATCGGATGGAAGGCCGAGCACACGTCGTGCACGAAGCCGGGAAGCGTGAGCGCGGCCGAGCGGGCGCCTCCGCCGATCTCGTCATTCGCCTCGTAGACCGTGACCGACCGGCCGGTGCGCGCGATCGCGATCGCCGCGGCGAGGCCGTTCGGCCCCGCACCGACGACGACGGCATCAGGCACCCGTCAAACGAGCCGTACGCGCGGGCTGACACCGGAGAAGCCGCGATCGACGGTGAGGATGTCGACGCCAAGTGCGTTGCCGGTCGCGATGACGAGCGCATCGCCCAACCTGAGCCGACGATGACGTGCGCGAAGCGATGCGGCAGCGCGCGCGATGTCCGCCGTGAGCGGCTCGACACCCGTTGCCAGCGCCGCCAGCGCGCGCTCGACCTTGGCGACGGCCGCCGCGCCCTCACGATGCGGATGGACGAGGACCTCGGCAAGGACACTCGCGGGGATACGTCGTTCGTCGGTCGAGGCGATCGCACTCACGGCACGTTCGTGACTAGCGTCGCGCGGATCAAGGAAAGCGATGATGACGCTCGCGTCCAGGATCACCGATCCCACTCGCGCCGCAGCTTGTCGAGATACCCCTTCGGATAGTGGAACGAGCCCGCCAGCTTCGCGAGCGGATCGGTGGCGCGCGTGAGCAGCAGTCGCCCTCGTCCGCTGACGTCCACCCTGAGCTCATCGCCCGTTGCCAGCCCGGAGCGTCGGAGGGCATCAACGGGCAGCGTGATCTGATTCTTGGAGCTGATGCGGGTCCGCCCAGCGCGACGGGTTCGCTTTACAAGGGTCGCCATATGTAAAGGATGCCTGCCAGCTCGCGGCCGGTCAAGAGTGCGTGTTCAGATACCGGTCGAACCACTCGGTCGCGCGGCGCAGCGAGTCGATCATGTTCTCGCGCGTCCGGAAGCCGTGGCCCTCGCCCTCGTACACGTGCTGATCGAAGGTCTTCGCCGCCGCCGCGAGGGCATCGATCATCAGCTTCGCCTCGCTGCGCGGCACGCGTGGATCGTTCGCGCCCTGGAGCACGAGGAGCGGCGCCTTGATCCGCGAGACGTGGGTCAGGGGTGAACGGTCGCGGTAGAGATCGGGGACCTTCGCGGGATCGCCGAGCTCGCGCTCGAGGTAGTCCTTGAGGTCGCCGCGCGTGGTCTCGTACAGCGTCTTCCACGACACCACGCCCACGACGGAGACGCCGGCGGCCCAGCGCTCCGGCGCCTGCGACAGGACCATGAGCGTCATGAACCCGCCGTAGCTCCCGCCGTACGCGCCGATGCGCTTCGGGTCGGCGATGCCTTCCGCCGCCAGCCAGTCCACGCCCTTCACCACGTCCTGGAGATCCTTGCCGCCCCAGTCGCCGCGGTTCGCCTCCTGGAACTCCCGGCCGTATCCGGTCGACCCGCGGATGTTCGGCGCGAGCACGACGTAGCCGTTGTTCGCGAACCACTGGGAGGCGCGGTCCCACCACCGCAGGTGCTGTCCGGTCGGGCCGCCGTGGATGTGCACGATCGCCGGCGGGAGCGCGCCGCCGCGGAGCGCTTCGGCGTGCGGGACGTAGAGGAGCGCCGGGATCTCCCGGCCATCGGCGCCGGGATAGCGGACGTGCAGTGGCTCCACCAGCGTGGCCGGATCGATCGACGACGGAAGCGAGCGTGTCAGTCGCTTCGGCGCGCTCATCCGCTCGCGCGTCACGTACACGTCCCACGGGTCGCGCGCGCCGGTCCAGACGTATGCGGTCAGGTCGGAGTCCGGTCCGACGTGCGCGGACGCGTGCACGCCGGCGCGGTCCGCGACGGCATGGGTCGCGTGGGACGCCGTGAACACCCGCCGCACCGACACCTCCGATTCCTCGCTGTGGAGGAAGAGGACGCCGCGGCCGTCGGGTCGCCACGTCGGCTCGGTCTCGTCGTGGATGTTCTGCGTGAGGTAGTCGACCGCGACCACGCGATCGCCCTCCAGCTTCGCGACGGCCGGCTCGTAACGCCCGCGCACGTTCGTGGTGAACGAGATGCGGTCGCCGTCCGGCGAGAAGGAAGCGTGCTGCGACTCGCCGTCCTTGCCCTGGCGCGTGTCGAGCAGCGTCACGACGGTGCCGTCCGCCGGCACCAGATACGTCCCGACGTTCGTGCGCGTCTTCTCGCGGCGTGACGCGAAGACGATCCTCGTGCCATCGGGCGACCAGCGTGGCTGGAAGTCGTCGTGCGCTCCGTCGGTGAGCGGCTTCTTCGCGCCGCTGCGCACGTCGATGACGCTGACGCCAAAGCCCCTACCGCCCGCGTTGGAGACGAAGGCGATCCGCCCGCCATCCGGTGACCACGCGATCTCGCGGTGGCACACCGCCGGCTCGCTCGTGAGATTTCGCTCGCGCTCGCCGTCGCGATCGACGAGCCAGATATCCCAGCGCTCGTCACCGCCATGGTCCCGAAGGAACGCGATCTGCTTCCCGTCAGGTGACCACCGCGGCGACACGCTGCGCTCGGTCCCGCTCGTCAACTGGTACAGCGCCTCCTTCTCGATCGGCGCGCTGTAGATCTCGAAATTGCCGGTCTTGTTCCAGCTGAAGGCAACTTCGTCGCCGGCAGACGAGAGATCGATCGCGCCGAAACTCCAGTCGACGTAGGGCGAGCCGACAAGATCCTCGATCGCGACGCGCTGGAACCGCTCCCCCAGCGGACGCGGCCGGTAGGCCCCCGCGGTGGGCACGATGTCCGTGGCCGGGTTCGCGATCGTCGTCGGCGGGCGCTCCGTGCCCGGGGCGTCCCAGTCCTCGGCGAACGGCTTCGGACGGCTCGTCTCTTTCGGCGGCGCGGGCGGCGCTCCCGCGCCATTCCCCGCGCTCGCGGCGGCCGATGCCGGCACCGGGCGCTTCGTTCGCTCGATGAGGTCGCGCGCCTGGCGCGAGACAACGAGCGTGTTCGGGCCCATCGCCGCCTCGTGGGCGGCGGTATCCTCCTTCGGGACGATCGGGTCGTGGTCGGTCATCTTGTCCTCGAGCCGTCCCTTGTAAAGACGGTCCCAGGGCGGCCGCCCGAGGATCGAGAAGAGCTTGCGGGGCTTCGGCAGGTCACGCTGCATCAGCAGCAGGGTGTCCTTGCCGGCGTTCCACATCGGCGGGCGATCGGCGGAAAGCACGGCGGAGAACTCGAGCGACTCGAGCCGCTTCGCGCCCTCGGAAGCGAGGTCGAGATCACCGCACACCAGGACACCGCCGGCCTTCGCGAGGAGCACGACCGTCGCGCCCTCGGCACCTACGCGCACGCGGATGGCGCGCGCGTCGGGCCGCACGAGCTCGTCATCGGAGAGCACCACGTCGGGGCCACCGACGATGTGCGCGGCGTCGTCGGCATGAGCCGCGATGCGCACGCCGAGCGCCTCGCGGTAGCGCTGCGCCTCGCGAGCGCGGGCCGCGTTCGTGACGACGAGCAGCGACGCGCGTCCGATGCCGGAGATCAGGTGTACCGCTCGCGGGCTGAAGGGCGGCAGGTCGATGAGGAGGTTGCCGCGGGCCGCGTCGAACACGATGTACTGGCGCTCGTTCTCGAGCGGCTCGTACAGCTCGAAGATCCAGGAACGAAGCTGCTGGATATCCACGATCTAGGCCCGCGTATCGTACCGGGCGCGCGCGCTCATCGCGCGAGCTCCGCCAGCACCAGCGTCCCCTGGACCAACAGCACGCCGCCGTCCGTCGTCACGTGGTCGATGACGTGCGCGGTCCGATCGTCTTCCCAGTCGAAGAGTCGTTGCACCTGCTTCGGCGTGACCCCTCCGGCGAGAGCGAGCAGCCGGCGTAGCAGTACGACCGCGGCCTCGGACGATCCCAGGCGCTCGGCCGCCTTCACCGTCTCGGGGTAGCGGCGGACGAACAGGTCGTAGGTGTAGTTGTAGTCGTCGCTCCGCTCGCCGACGGCCTTCACGCGCGCGACGTACATGAGCCGCTGCAGCTCCTCGATCGCGCGTTCGAGATCGCCGCGTCCCTCCTTCGACTCGATCCCGAGGTCCGCGCGCATGCGTTTCTTCTGCGTCTCGCCGTGATGCTGCACGTAGTCGATCACGCGTCGCGCGAGATCGGAGATGCGCCCTGCGCGCACGTCGTCGAGGTGATCGTCGGCCTCACCGGCGCGCCCGAAGGTCGCGTAGAAGACCGGGAGCATCTTCATCGAAACGAATGTCGGCTTCTTCACCAGCAGCTTGCCGTAATAGAGCTTCTTCGCCTCGGCCAGCTCGTCCTTCCACGGCCACATCCACTCCCACTTCTTGCTCTGGTCGTTCGTCGACAGATGGTCGAAGCATGCCGGCACCGGATACGACGCCTGGCCGGTGAACGCGAAGCAGAAGCCGACCGCGTCGACCATCGCGACGAGCTGCGTGGCGTTGCGCACGCGGTGCGCGCGCTCGACCTTCGCGCGATGCGCCGCGAGCGCGTCCTTCAATGACGCCGTGCGGGCGGCCATCAGGAGAGAAGGAGCGCGATGAGGCCTGCGATGATCCCGATGCGCATGGCACGCGACGAGCTGGCATGCAGCTTCGCGAACTCACGCCGGACGGGCGTGGTCTCCGGCAGGTCGTCGAACGCCGGCGTCTGCGCGCGGAGCGAGCGTGCGACCGGGTTCGCCCAGCCGCTCGAATAGACGACCGCGGCGCAGAGCAGAACGAGCGCGACCCAGCGCACGACCAGACGCGGCTCGGGCGCCCCGGTGATCTCGAATCCGATCTTCAGCGCGCTGGTGATGACGAGGACGATGGTCGCGAGCATGGCCAGGCCGTCCCAGCGTGCGAGCGCCGCGCCGAAGATCGTCCCGGCCTCCCCGCGCGAGCCGGCCGTCTTGAACACGGCGGGGGCAACGGCAGCACCGAGCACGACGCCGCCCCCGACGAGGATCGCGAGGGCGAGGTGATACAGGAACTGGATCGCGTCGAAGTACAGGTTGTCCACGCGTTTTCAACGTTACAGGCCGTTGCAGAGCGCACACCTCGGAATTTCCGAGCGGCTCGGTCGGTTTAGACTCATCGACAAGGGAGCGTGTGCATGCCCAGCTATCGCGACTACTTCGCCGAGATCAAGAAGCGCACCAAGGAAGCGACCCCACAGCAGGTCGCGGATCTTCTGCGCTCCGGCGACATCCAGCTCGCGGATGTCCGCGAGAAGGACGAGTGGGACGCGGGGCACCTCCCGGGCGCGGTACACGTGCCGAAGAGCTACCTCGAGCAGTGGGCCGAGGACCGCATCCCCGACAAGACGAAGACCACCGTCCTCTATTGCGCCGGCGGCGTTCGTTCGGCCATGGCCGCCGACACGCTGGCGAAGCTCGGCTACACGAACCTCATCTCGATGGCCGGCGGGTTCAACCGCTGGAAGGACTCGGGCCTTGAGTGGGTCACGCCATCGTCGTTCACCCCCGAGCAGGCGCAGCGGTATAGCCGCCATCTGCTGATCCCCGAGGTCGGCGAGGCCGGGCAGCACAAGCTCCTGGGGAGCAAGGTCCTGCTCATCGGCGCGGGCGGGCTCGGATCTCCGGCCGCGTACTACCTCGCGGCCGCGGGCGTCGGCACGCTCGGCATCGTTGACTCGGACGTCGTCGACCAGTCGAACCTGCAGCGGCAGATCCTGCACTCGATGGACCGGCTGGGTCAGTCGAAGGCGCTCTCCGCGAAACAGACGCTCGAGGCGCTGAACCCCGATGTGAAGGTGATCCCGTATCAGGAGCGACTCACGAGCGAGAACATCGACCGGATCATCGCCGACTACGACGTGATCATCGACGGCGCCGACAACTTCCCGACGCGCTATCTCCTCAACGACGCGTCCGTGAAGTGGAAGAAGCCCGTGGTGCACGGGAGCATCTATCGCTTCGAGGGTCAGCTCACCGTCTTCAAGCCCTTCCACACTGATGGTGCCGACCTCATCGGTCCCTGCTACCGCTGCCTCTTCCCCACACCGCCACCCCCGGAGATGGCGCCGTCGTGCGCGGAGGCCGGAGTCCTGGGAGTGCTGCCGGGCGTCATCGGCTCACTCCAGGCGAACGAGGCGCTCAAGCTGCTCCTCGGAATCGGCGAGCCGCTGATCGGCCGCTACCTCCTGTTCGACGCCCTCGACGCGTCCTTCCGCGAGGTCAAGCTGCGCCGCGATCCCGAGTGCCCGGTCTGCGGCGAGAACCCGACGATCAGCGAGTACATCGACTACGAGGGCTTCTGCGCCTCGCCCGCGGAGTGGCAGGCCGAGCACGCCACGAAGCTGTCGGCGAAGGTCACCACCGCCGCGGACTGACGGCCACCGCCGTGGCATAACGGCCCCACGCGCCGGCCATATCCTGTTCCGGGATGAAGCGGCTTCTCGTGGCGGTCCTCGGTGTCTCGGCGCTTGTGATTGGTTGTTCGCCGCCGGCGGCCGCGCCGGACGCGTCCGCGAGCATCGCGGCGAGTGGCGGCGTGGGTGCGCCCGCCGCGAAGCCGGCGATCAACGAGCAGACCCGCGGCGAGATCCAGGCCCTGCTGCAGCGGCAGCACGACACGATGGCGACCCAGGACAACAAGAGCTACATCGCGACGATCGACCCCGAGCGCCTCGCGCTGAAGCGCTGCGCGAACGAGTCGTATGACATCGCGAGCCGTCAGGGTGTCGGGAACACGGGCCAGGTCGGGAAGATCGAGGCGTACCTCGACGTCTACGTCCGCGCGTACGTGCAGGAGGGCGCCACCGGCATGCGGCGGCTCTTCTTCCGCAAGGGCGCCGACGGCAAGTGGGTGCAGACCGAGCCGAAGGACGAGGAGCTCGGCGGTGAGAAGAAGACGACCGTCGAGGACATCCAGATCGACTACTGGGGCATCGACCAGGACGTGGTCGACGCGCTCGGAAAGGGTGCCATCGCCGCGAAGAAGGTCGTGCTCGACAACGTGCTCTCGGCGCAGCGCCGCGACCCCCTGGCGATCCGCTTCTACCCGACCCGCAGCGTCTCGGGCATCCAGGGTTGCACCGTCGTCGGCTTCCACCTCACCAACGTGGCGAGCGACCCGTACGTCCGCTTCTTCCGCTACTGGTTCGATCAGAGCGGCGCCGTCTCTCCGGCGACGATCACGTTCATGAGCCACGAGTGGCTGCACTGGGCGCAGGACCAGTTCAGCCCCGGGATCACGGCCCGCCTGCCGTGGTGGGCGGTGGAGGGTTGGCCGGACTACGTCGGTCAATCGCGCACCGACGAGACGAAGAAGTTCGTGATCTGCCAGACGCCGACTCCGACGCTCAAGCAGCTCGAGGACGGCGCCGATCCGAACGGGCCACCCGAGCTGTCGCCGCAGTACTACGCGTTCGCGAACACCATGGTCGAATACCTCTACGCGACGTACGGCGGCGTCGACGCCTATCGCAGGCTGGCCCTCGGCTTCAAGGAAGATGCCGTGCCGGCAAATGTCTTCCCGAAGGTGCTGAACATCACGTCGGTGCAGTTCTACGAGGGATGGAAGGCGGCGGCGAAGAAGAAATACTGCGGATGAGAGCCCCCGGCCTCGCCCGCGTATCCGCGCTCCTCCTGGTCCTCGCGTCCTGCGCACCGTCGATCAGCACCGAGGCATCGCCGACGGCCGCGCGCACCGCGGACATCCGGCGCGGCAGGCTGGACATCTCGTACAGCGCGTTCGTCGACCTCGACGTGCACAAGCCCTCGAGCCGCGCCGCGCTGCAGGCGATGATCGACGCGCTCAAGCGCGAGGCGAAGGCGACCGGAGGCAAGGACGACTTCCCCACCTTCGACTTCACGGACAGCACCGAGGTCGAGCTCGCCGACTTCAAGAAGTTCGCCGACGCGGCGACCGACTTCGCGGCGCGCAACCCCCAGCTCTCGGCTGACCGCATCGCCGACGCCGCGATCGGCGCGATGATCCAGATCGCGCCCGACTGCCACACCTCGTATGTCACGCGCAGCGGTCAGGTCATGCGGTCGCGCGTGGAGTCCGCGTCGGGCACGGCCGCGCAGGCGCCCGCCGGCGGAACGATCGTCTTCGGGCCAGATGGGAACGGGCTGCTTGCGAAGATGCTCCCCGGCGGGATCGCGTACATCACCTTCCGTCAGTGGGCGGTGACCGGTACGTACCGCATCCCCGACGAGCTGCGAAAGGCGCTCGACGCCGCGCTCGCCGCCGGCGCGAAGGCGTGGCTCTTCGACCTCCGCGGCAATCCCGGTGGCAACGGCGCCGACGCGGTCGCGAGCTTCTTCCTGAACGGCGAGCCCACACTCAAGACGACGGTGAAGACCGGGAACGCCGGCACCGCCTCCGCGAACCGCGATCTGCGCCTGCCGAATGCGTACCAGCTGCCGATCGCCGTCGTGCTGAACGGCCGCAGCGCGTCGGCCACCGAAGTCTTCGCGCAGTCGCTCAAGGAGAACAAGCGCGCGACGCTGGTAGGCGCGACCACCGTCGGCTGTCTGGGCGCGGAGTCACCGACCGCGTTCGCCGACGGCGGCGAGCTGGACGTGACGGTCGAGGAGTACGTCGGCGCGCAGACCGGCTTGGCCTACAACAACAAGGGCATCCCGCCGGACGTGACCGCCGATGACGGGAGCGCCGTCGATCAGGCGATCGCGATCCTGAAGCAGAAGATCTAGGACCGCCCGACAGGCGGGACCGTGACCGTGGTACTAGGACCCTCAGATGTGACGGGTTTGGTACCGCGAAAGGGTTGGCGTGATGCGGCCGCCCCGATATGGTCCCTTCTCACCACGCAGGTGGAAGGGGAGCACGAGGCACCGTGACGCTGGTCAAAGTAGACGCGCGACCCCTCGAGCAGATGACGCCGATCCCGGATGTCATCGATCGGGCGCGAGCCGGGGACCGTCACGCCTTCGGCGAGCTGTACGACCTGCACGTCGACGCCGTGTACCGCTACGTCCTGTATCGCGTACGCGAGCCCTCGGACGCCGAGGACCTCACGAGCGACGTCTTCACCAGGGCGTTCGCCAACATCCACCGCTACCGCTGGCAGGGCAAGTCGTTCCTCGCGTGGCTCTACACCATCGCGCGCAACGCGGTCACCGACCGTCGTCGCCGCGAGCGTCCGACCGTGGACCTCGATGACGCCTTCGGCGTCGCGGAAGAGGGTCCGACCGCGCACGATCGCGCCGTGACCGGCGAGCAGGTCGACGCGCTCCGCGGCGCGGTGAAGCACCTCACGAGCGAACAGCAGGAGGTCCTCGTGCTGCGCTTCGTCGAGAACATGTCGAGCCGCCAGGTGGCCAAGGTGCTCGGGAAGAACGAAGGCGCGATCCGGGCGCTGCAGTTCCGTGCCCTCGGTCGCCTGCGGAAATTGCTCACCGCCGAGGTCGTGTAGCGGCGCGACCTGACACCTTTCGGCCGGTCGCCCCATAGACTCATCAGCGCTATGGCTATGCGACGTCTCTGGCTCGCGCTCGTCTTCACCCTCGTCGCCGTTGGCTGCTCGATCCTCCCGCCGGAGCTCACGCACGAGCTCCTGCCGTCGCAGACCGAGTACGCGACGGCCTCGGCCGCGTACCAGATCATCATCGACAAGCACGTCGACAAGCCTTCTTCGAAGACGCTCATCCCCGGCGCGCTTGACGGCGTCGTCAGCTATCTGAAGACGAGCAATGTCGACGCGAACCCCACGGTCGACCGGCCCGACCTCACCGGAAGCGAGTGGTCGGACTTCGCGAAGCTCAGCGCGTCCCTCGACGCCGTGCTCGCGCGCTATCCGGCGGCGAAGAAGGATCTCCTCGAGCGCGCGGCCGTCGATGGCATGGCGCGTTCGATGAACGAATGCCACACCTACTACCTCGATCCCGACCGGGCGAAGACGTTCAACCGTCCACCCGCGCCGGTGTCGGGCATCGGCGTCACCATCAACCAGTCGGACCCGAACACGCCGATCGAGGTGATCGACGTCATCCCGAACACGCCTGCCGAGAAGGCCGGCGTCCGGAAGGGCGACAAGATCATGAAGGTCAACGGTGAGGACGTCGCGAAGCTCACGACGAGCGAGGTCGCCGACCGGGTGCGCGGGCCCGAGGGCACGCCCGTGACGATCGTCTTCGATCGCGGCGGCACGCCCGTCGAGCTCACCATCACCCGCGCACGGTTCACCACGCCGCTCACCGACTCGCGCCTCGAGGGCGGCGACATCGCGTACGTGCGCATCAAGCAGCTCATCTCGACCGTCGCGGACGACGCGGCGCTCGCGGTGCGCCAGATGAAGTCGGCGCGGGGCGTGATCCTCGACCTGCGCGACGACCCGGGTGGCGAGCTGTCCGTCGCGGTCGATGTGGGCAGCCTGTTCGTCAAGAGCGGCGCGCTCGTGTACCAGACCGGCCGGGACGGCCAGAAGAATCCGATCGACGTGAATCCGCGCCGCTTCCTCGGGATCACCGCGCCGGTGGTGGTGCTGGTGAACAAGAACTCCGCCTCCGGCTCCGAGATCATAGCGGCCGGCGTGCGTTCGAACGGCGCCGGCACGGTGATGGGCACACGCACGGCGGGCTGCGTGGGCAGCGGGCAGCCCCGGGACCTCCCCGACGGCGGCCTGCTCCTCGTGACCCTCACCAAGATGCAGGACTCCAAGACCGGCGAGGACCTGAACGGCCCCGGCAAGGGCGTGGTGCCCGACCAGATCGCCGAAGACGACGTCAAGACGCCCAACATCGACGAGGCCATCCAGGCCGCGGTCGCGTATCTCCACGCGCACGGGTAGCTTTGTACTCGCTTCGCTCGTCAAAGCGTCGTCGCCTCGCTCGCGTCAGCAAGCTCCCGCAGCTCGGCTCCTAGCTTTGTAACCCGAGCCCCACCAGACCCGCGACGAGGATCGCGACACCCAGGTACTGATTGGGCGCGAGCCGCTCGCGCAGGACGAGGATCGCGAGCACCGCGGGGATGATCGGATATGCGCCGCTGCCGGTCATCACGAAGGAGGCGAAGCCCG
>JBGQFO010000010.1:0-30895 GCA_041496945.1 Candidatus Limnocylindria bacterium
GCCTCGACTCGTGGAGCGCCACGCGCAGATCGAGCGCGTCGCGGAGCGCGGCGTTGACCGGGTCACCGACCTCGCTCACCGGCCCGAAGAAGCTGTAGACGTAGCCCTTGTCGGCCTCGAGCACGTGGCGGAGGATCCCGTCGAGCGACCGGCCCCCGGCCGGCTTCGCCCGCAGCGCTTTCACGTCGCTGCGCTTCACCAGAGCGAGCAGGTCGGCGCGCGACCAGGCCAGCCACGAGAGATAGCGCTTCTGATCCGCGGGACGGAGCGGCGCGCGATCCGACTGGTACATCACCGTCGACGACCCGTGTCCCAGGAAGTCACCGGTGGTGGCGTGCTCGGCGACCCGCACGGCGAAGGGCGCCCGCGGATCGACCTTCTCGCCATGCCGCGCGAGGTACCCGAGATACGCGCGGATGGCGTCCGGCGTCCGAGCCAGGGCCGCTTCGGTCGTCGGGCCCGTCGCGACGCAGCCCAAGAGGTCGGTGACGTGGACCATCGTGGTCTTCTTCTGCGGGCCGGACTCGAGGTAGAGGGCGTAGGTCGTCACGCGGACGAGGTTATCTCGGGATCGAACTCCGGCGACCGGCCCCATCGTTACCCACGACGGCGCCGTCCGGTGCCGCCGCCGCCGCCGGTGCTCTGCGCCTGCGTGCGGGTGATGCTGAAGCTCGCGCCGTCCGCGCCGATGACCGAGGGCTGCGCGAGCGCCTGGCGTGCCCCGTTGATCATGGTGATGGCCTGCGCACCGAGCGTTCGGAGGTCGACGGTCTTCCCGTCGCGCACCGCGGTCGCGCCGTTGAAGGTGAGCGTCCCGAAGTCGTCAAGGGGAACGGTGCCGCGGCCCACGCTGGGGGCCTCCTGGACCCATTCGGCCGAGGAGTTCGACGACTGGTACGTGACCGTCGCGCTATAGCGCTGACCGCTGGTGTTGTTCTTCATCGCGATCACCCACTCCAGGGGGCCCTGTTGCGTGAGCGTGACGGTGACCGAGTCGCCGGGGCTCACGGACAGTGACACCGGGCGCGACGATGAGGGCAGCATCTCGATCCATGCGTCGTAGGAGACCTCGCCGCCGCTGACGGTCCCCTGCGTGCCGGCCTGGATGAGATCGTTCGAGTCGATGCCGCCGATGCCGACCCAGGTCGCATCCGCGCCGGGCGTGGTCGCGGATACCGTCGGCACGGTCCACGTGCCGGTCACCGAGGTGTAACCGCCACCCGTGGCGGAGTAGCCCGACCAGTTCGATGACGTCGACGAGGTCGCCGCCGCGACCCCGGGCACGCCGGGGTCGGTCCGCGTCTGCGGCGACGGCTGCGGTGCCGGCGGTGCCGCCGTCGGCTGGTCGTCGGTCTGGATCTTCCACGCGCCGCCCTGACGCACGAGGGCGTATTCGTTGCGCGCGGTCTGCTCGTCGGTCGAGCCGTCCTGATAGGTGGAGCGCCACTTCTCGAGCGTCGTCGCCGTCGCGGTCGAGCCGGTCACGGTCACATCCTGGAAGTCGGTCGAGAGGAGCTCGATCCGCGTCACGCCTGATGCGGCGAGCTCGCGGTTCGTCTGGACCAGCTGCGTATAGAAGGACGGCGTGGCCGTGTCCTTCATCACGCTCGGATCGCCGGTGTTGAACGCCCGGGCCTGCGCCTGGTTGCCTTGCTCGATCACACGCTTCACCGCGTCCTGTTCGTTGTGGTCGGACGCGCTCGTCGTCGTGGTCGTGGCCGTGTCGGTAGGCGCCGGTCCGGCGATCCCGCGCAGGGCGGCGCCGAGATCGACCGGGGCGCCGCACGCCGCCAGCGTGAGCGCGAGCGCCAGCGCGGCGAACGGGCGGAGAGCTCGGGTCATCAGGCCAGTCTGCGCTGTCACGTGGATGAGCGTGGCCGCTGCGGCTAAGAGAAGGATGAGAAGGGTCCCAGACAGGACCAAGAGGAGAGGGCGAGCTCGCCGGCAGAGCTAGGCGTGCCGTCCGGCGCGCGCGAGGAGCACCAGACCCGCCGCCACCAGTGCCGCCCCGGCGAGCTGGGATGGACCGAGCGACTCGCCGAGCACGATCGCGGCGAGGAGGCTTGCGGTGAGCGGCTCGGCCAGCGAGAGGGTGGCGCCCTACGAGACCGGTAGACGGGACAGCGCGCGCATGAACAGGAGATACGCGACCGCGGTCGCGGCGACGCCGAGCCAGACCGCCACCGCGAGACCGCGGGGTTCACCGAGCCAGGAGAGATCCGCGAGCACGAGGACCGGTGAGAGGACGACCGCGCCGCCACCGAACGCGATCGCGGCGACGGCCACGCTGTCGCCCTCGCGCAGGAGGCGCTTGCTCGCGGTCGCGTAGACGGCGTAGGCCGCGCCCGCGACGAGCGGAAGCAGGATCACCGCCGGCTCGAGACCGGCCACCCCCGACGGCAGGACGAGCAGGACGACGCCCGCGACGGCGATCGCGGTCGCCAGGGTCCAATACGCCGTCGGCCGTTCGCCGAGCGTGACGAACGCGAAGAGACCCGCGAACGCCGGCGCGCTGCCGATCGCGACGATCGTCCCGACCGCGACGCCGGCGCGCGCCGTGCCCTCGAAGAATGAGAGCTGGTACACCGCGACGCCGACGGCCCCCAGGAGCGCGGGGCCGAGCGGCCAGCGGCGCGAGACGAGCGTCCCGCGGCCGAGCGCGATGGCCACGAGAAGCGCGCCGCCGATCGCGATGCGCACCGCGCCGACCGATAGCGGCGCGGCCCCGGCCGGCCCGAGCGCCCGCGCCGTCCCGGTGGTGCCCCACAGGAGGGCGGCGAGCAGCACCATGCCCACTGATCGACCCTCGCGCACGGTAGGCGAGCCTAGCCCCGGTAGAGTCAGCGCGTGCGCATGCTCGCCCGCGGCCTGTGGCTCCTCCTGCTGCTCATGGGCCTCGTCTTCCTCGGCCAGGGCGTCGGGCTGATCCCGGGCTCGTTCATGACCGGCCGCATCGAGTGGGCCGTGATCGGCGGGCTGCTCGCCGGGACCGCCGTCCTGCTGCTGTGGTTCACCTCGCGCCGGCCGACGTAGCGGCCTGACGCTCGGCGCGGCTCACTCGAACTGGAGCGAGCGCTTGGAGAGCCCGAGGAAGTAGCCATCGATCACGGTGCGGCCCGAGTCGGCCCGCTCGAGGCTCGCGCCGAGCGCGACGAACAGCGGTACGAAGTGATCGACGGTCGGATGCGCGTACGGCAGCCCGGGTGCGCGCCGCTTGTAGTCGAGCAGCGCGTCGACGTCGCCGCGCGCGAGGTTCTCCGCGGCCCAGCCATCGAACTCCTTCGACCATGACGGCGCGGCGGCGTCGGGACGGAAGTCGCGCAGGAACGGCAGACCGTGCGTCATGAAGCCCGACCCCATGATCAGCACGCCCTCGTCGCGCAGCGGCGCGAGCCTGCGTCCGAGATCGAGCAGCTGCGCCGCGTCGAGGGTCGGCATGCTGATCTGCAACACCGGGATGTCGGCCTCGGGATACATCACCGTGAGCGGGACGTACGCGCCGTGATCGAGACCGCGCAGCGGCTCGTCCGCGGTCGGCGTCTTCGGACCGACGAGCTGACGCACGCGCTCCGCGAGCCACGGCGCGCCTGGCGCGGGATAGCGCACCTGGTAATACCTCTCGGGGAAGCCGTAGAAGTCGTACACCAACGGCACCGGTCGGGTGGCGCCGATCGTCAGCGGCGACTCCTCCCAATGCGCTGACACGACGAGGATTGCCTTCGGCTTCGGCAGATCCTTCGCCCATCCCGCGAGCTGCGCGGGCCAGACCGGATCGTCGACCAGCGGCGGCGCGCCGTGACCAAGGTAGATAGCCGGGACGCGGTCGCTCACTAGCGCCAGGCGGTGACGATCGCGGCCATCACGATCTGCACGATGACGTTGTGCGCGTTATTCAGGATCCAGAGACCCCACGGCTTCTTCTCGAACGAGATCTGCGCCGCGGTGATCGTGGCCATGAAGCCGAGCCAGCAGAGGATCCCGAGCAGCACGCCATCGCCGATCGTCTTCCCGCCGAGATTCAGCGCGAGGAGCGCGAGCACCCACGCGTTGACGAGCGACGCGACGACGCCCGTGGCCATGCCCATCGGCCCGGGGTTGCCCAGCTGTGCCTGCGTCGTGCCGAGGTAGGCCATCCAACGCTTTCCGAAGGTCTGGGGTGCGTACCAGGCGAAACCGATGACGAGCGCCACGACGGCTGCGACGACGACCGCGACGTAATTCACACCCATATCGACGGCCACGTTCGAATCCTTCCCTCCGTCACCGCGTTGGTGACGCGCACATGGTATGCACCGCCATCGCCGCTGCGGGTGCTAGACTGAACAGACAAGTACATACGGGACACGTAGGTGAATCTGGCCCGGCAGCCGTGTGCTCCCGGGCTCTTTTTTTTCACAGCGTCCTCGAGAAGGAAACACATCGCGTGATAGCACTTCACCCCGAGCTCGAACGCGCCACAAAGGCGCTTGGCTGGACCGAGCTCACGCCCATCCAGGACAAGGTCATCCCACTGCTCCGCTCCGGCCGCGACGTGGTCGCGCAGGCGCAGACCGGCACGGGTAAGACCGGCGCCTTCGCGCTCCCGCTGCTCGAGCGGGTCGCGGGTCCCGCGCGGCGGCCGTTCGTGCTCGTGGTCGTTCCCACGCGCGAGCTCTGCCTTCAGGTGGCCACCGAATTCGCGACCCTCGGGAAGTACCGCCGGCTACGGGTCGCCGCCGTGTACGGCGGCAACGGCTACGGCCCGCAGGAGCGCGAGCTGCGCCTCGGTACGCACATCGTGGTCGGCACGCCCGGCCGTCTGCTCGACCTCGTCACGCGGCGCTCGCTCGACCTGGGCGGCATCAAGGTCCTGGTGCTGGACGAAGCCGATCGCCTGCTCGACCTTGGATTCATCGGCGACGTGCGCCGCATCGCGGCGCTCCTGCCCAAGGGCCGTCAGACCGCCATGTTCTCGGCCACGATCAGCGCCGCGGTCGACGCGATCGTGCGCGAGCTCACCATCGACGCGGTGCACGTGTCGGTGAAGCCGGAGGAGCCGACCAT
Organism: Candidatus Limnocylindria bacterium; assembly: GCA_041496945.1. Lineage (GTDB taxonomy): Bacteria > Chloroflexota > Limnocylindria > P2-11E > P2-11E > CF-39. The sequence continues at coordinate 5,044 of JBGQFO010000010.1, forward strand.
CGACACCATCGACCAGTCGTTCGTCGAGGTCCGCCACGCCGACAAGCTCCAGGCGCTGCGAGAGGTGCTCGGCCGCGACGAGGCCACGAGAGTGCTCGTCTTCCGTCGCACCAAGCGCGGCGTCGACAAGCTCGCGCGCGACCTCATCCGCCTCGGCCACGACGCGGGCGCGCTCCACGGTGACATCCCGCAGCGGAGGCGCGAGCGGGTGCTCGAGGGCTTCCGCCGCGGCACGGTCTCGCCGCTCATCGCGACGAACCTCGCCGCGCGGGGCATCCACGTCGAGGGCATCGACCACGTCGTGAACTTCGACCTTCCGGAGGATCCGGAGACGTACGTCCACCGCGTCGGCCGCACCGGCCGCGCCGGCGAGCGTGGCCGCGCGCTGACGTTCGTCACCGAGACCGAGCGAGGCGACTTCCAGGAGCTGAGGCGAAAGGCGCGTGTACCGTTCCGCAAGGAGCGCCTCGCGATGTACTCCTAGAGCACACCGGGCTGTCCCCGTGGAGGGAGGAGGAGGGGTCATGCGAACAGGTGGATTTCCGTGCCGGCTCGTGGGTTGCATGCGTACGTTCCAGGTCATCGATCAGAAGTCGATGATCGCTCTGGCGGCGGCGAGCACCGCGCGCACCGATCACGAGGTCACCGCCCATGACTACCATCACGTGAGGCTCGCGGACGAGCACGCCTACATGCCGCATCCGCGCAGCCGGCCGAAGCCCGCAGGAGGGACGCCGTAGATGCCAAGAAAGAAGCGATCCGGATTCGGGGACGTCGTGACCGACCGCGCCACCTTCGACCGCGGCGAGGCCCGCTGTCCGCAGTGCCGCCGCCCGATCGGGCCGGAGGGTGGCCCGTCGTTCGTGCGCAGCTTCGGTGGTCAAGAGTCCAGCCTCGCCACGATGCGTTGCGGCCGGTGCCAGGCCATGTTGACGCTGCGCTTCGAGGAGCCCCGCGTAGAAAGCTAGTTCGCCCCGCGGAGGTCGAAGCTGAGGCGCTTCACATGCTCGCCATCGAGCACGAAGCGCCACGTCGTGTAGTTGGCGAACACACCCGGTGCGCGGGTGAGCGTCGTGATCCGCACCTCGCCGTCGCGCTCCTCCTCCTCACGCATGCTCTGCACGAACTGCGGCGCCATGCGGATCATCTGCCGCACGCCCTCCCTGCCACGCAGCGGCGCGTCCGCTCCGGGGAGCAGCACCTCGACGTCCTCGGCGCACAGTCTCGCCGCCGCATCGGCGTCCTTGTCCTGGACCGCATGGATGAATCCACGGGCGATCTCCACCGGGGTCATCGTCGTACGATAGGCGGGCGTCCCGAAGGGGAGTAACTGCCGGTCATCTCGGACCGTGGCGGGGTCAACACACTCGGGGATGACCCGTGGCCTCGTCGGCCAGCGCGCGCTGGTCCAGCCAGACTTTCGAGCAACAATCGCTCGGAGGGCTCGACATGTCTCGCACGGCACCGCGGCAGATGCCCCGACGTCTCGCATTCACGGCGATCGTGTTCGTGCTCGTCGTCCCGCTGCCGGCGTTGCTGGTCCGTGTCGGGGCGCTGCGACCAGGGGTCGAGGTCGGCACGCTCATGTTCGGCATCAGCATCGTTGCGGCGGCGTTCGCGATGTCCTGGGCCGCCGAGGCCGCTGAGCGCGACATCCCTCGTGCGCTCTCGCTCATCGTGGTCGCGCTGCTTGCGGTCCTGCCCGAGTACGCGGTGGACATCGTTTTCGCCTGGAAGGCCGGTCAGGATCCGACCTTCGCCCCGTACGCCGTCGCCAACATGACCGGCTCCAACCGGCTGCTCCTGGGCGTTGGTTGGTCGACCGTCGCGGTCCTCGCGTGGGTGGCGCACCGCCGGACGCAGATCGCGCTCGACCGCGGCGGCGCCGTGGCGGTCGCCTTCCTCGCGGCGGCGACGCTGTACGCGTTCACGCTCCCACTTCGCCGCGAGATCAGCCTCGTCGATTCCGTCCTGCTGGCCGCGCTCTTCGCCGCCTACGCGGTCTGGGCCGCGCGGAGCGGAACGGAGGAGCCGGACTTGGTGGGACCCGCCGCGGTCATCGGCGGGATGCGCACGCTGCCCCGGCGTGCCGCCGTCCTGGGGCTCTTCGCTTTCGCAGGCGCGGCCATCGTGCTCGCGGCCGAGCCTTTCGCGGACGGCCTGGTGCGTACCGGTCGCGCGTTCGGCATCGACGAGTTCCTGCTCGTGCAGTGGCTCGCGCCGCTCGCGAGCGAGTCCCCGGAGTTCCTGGTGGCCGCGCTCCTCGCCCTACGTGGCCGGGCGACCGTTGCCTTTGCGCTGCTGCTCTCGGCGAAGATCAACCAATGGACGCTGCTGATCGGGAGCCTGGCGGTCGCCTACTCCGTCGGTTCGGGCAGGCCGGCACCTCTCCCCTTCGATGAGCGCCAGACCGCGGAGGTGCTGCTCACGGGTGCCCAGAGCCTCTTCGGCGTCGCGATCCTGGCAAGCCTGACCTTCACGCTCGCGGAGGCGGGACTGCTCGCCACGTTGTTCTTCGCGCAGCTCGTGATCGGCGGCGTCGCGCGGACCGTGCTTCGCGGCAACGGTGTGGGCGAGCTCGAATTGCTTGCGTTCAGCGCGCTCTACGGCGTGCTCGCGCTCGTTCAGCTGTATCGAGCACGCTCCGCGATCAGAGCGATCCTCAGGTCATCGTGGGTCGCTAGGGGACGACGTTCACCGTCGCGGTGAAGAGCACTGCGAACAGCGGACAGGGCTGTCCGCTCGCGCAGACCGCGCCGCCGGTCGCGCGGATGGTCGACGTGCCGACCGACTTCGCGATCCAGATCGCCTGCGTCCCACGGACGAGGAGATAGTTCTGCGCGACCGGACGCGCCAGCACGGCGCCGTCGGGTGCCTCGAGCGTCCAGCTGAACTGCACGCCGAGCGCGATCTGCACCAGATCGCCCACGTGCGCCGTCACCGTCCCGCCGTCGTTGGCCGCCGTCACCATGACGGCGCTTGGGGTGGTCGGTGAGGGATCGCCGCCCGATCCCGATCCGCCGAGGCTGCCGCAGCCGGCGAGGAGGACGGCCACGAGAGCGAGCGCGCCGAGCCTGCGGGTCACACCCCTACGACGACGGCGGTGCGGCCGGTGTTCCTGCGTTCTGCATCGCTCGATATGGTGCGCCGCCGCGGACGCGCGTATCCAGATAAGCGAGGGAGACCGCCGTCTCCTTCAGCCATCCCGACGGCGCTCGACCGCGGTCTTGAGCAGGGCGCGGCCGAGCGCCGTTCTCGCCGAAGAGGCGACCATGTACGCGACACGCGCATGGAAGGGGTCTGGAATGGCTGCCGATCTCGCGCACGAGATGGTCACGACCGGTTTCGATTTCGAGGGCTACCGGATCACCCGCTACCTGGGTCTCATCCGCGGCATCACCGTTCGGTCGCGCAGCATCGCGGGCACGCTCGGCGGCGCGCTGCAGACGATCGTCGGCGGGAACATCACGCTGTTCACCGAGCTCTGCGAGCAGTCACGCGAGGAGGCCTACGAGCTGATGCTCGCGCACGCACGCGAGAAGGGGGCGAACGCGATCGTCGCGGTCCGCTACGACGCGACGGAGCTCATGAGTGGCGTGACCGAGGTGCTCGGCTACGGGACGGCGATGATCGTCGAGAAGACCGCGTAACGCTTTCTGAGCCCAGACGCTCGGCACGCGCGCCGCGGACGAACGGCCCGACTTCGCTCGCCCGCTGTGGTGCGCGGCCCGACACGAAGGGGTCGCCCGCGGGGTGCCGCGGAGCCGGACGGCACGTTCCGGGCGACGGGCCGCGCCCCAGAGTCGTCGAGTTGCGCACGATCTCCCGCCGACGACTCCTCGGCGCCGCAGGCGGCCTGTTCCTGGCCGCGTGCACGAGCGCGGTACCGTCCGACGATCCCGTCGCGTCCGTCCGGCCCGACTCGCCGCTCGCGGCGAACGCCGCCCTCGGGATCTGGCCCGACGTCGTGGCGAAGGCGCCGCGCGAGGTGCGTGAGGCCTATGCGTACGCGGCCTCCGATCCGCGGTCGCTCCCCTACATCCCCTGCTACTGCGGTTGCGGGTCGGCCGGTCACACGGACAACCTCGACTGCTACGTGCAGCGCTTCGCGCGCGGCGGGTGGGTCGTCATCGACCCGCACGCGACTGGGTGCGGCGTCTGCGTGGGGATCACGCTCGACGTGATCGCGATGGAGAAGCAGGGCCTGGCGCTGAAGGACATCCGTGGCGCCATCGATGCGAAGTGGTCGAAAGCGGGATCCGGGACCCAGACGCGCACCCCCTGAGGCGCGACTAGACCAGCTCGCGCCGCCCCTCGACACCGAGCTTGCTGTAGATGTGCGCGAGATGCGTCTCGACCGTGCGTTCGGACACCTGCAGCCGCGCGGCGATCTCGCGGTTCCCAAGACCGGTCCGCAGGAGGGCGACGACCTCCTTCTCGCGCGGCGTGAGCTCCCCGACCGCTTGCGCGGAGCGGCGACCCGCCGCACCGAGCCCGCGCAGCTCGGCGAGCACGCGCTCCTCGTGGCGTGTCGCACCGATCGCGGCATACAGACGCGCGGCCTCGGTCGATGCGCGGACCCGCTCGGTCGCCTCCGACGCACGCCCGAGCTGCTCGAGCGCCCGCGCCTGCACGAAGCGCAGCCCCAGGGTGCCGCCGATGTCCGCCGCCGTCCGCAGCGCCGCACGCGCGTCGGCGACGCGACCACGCGCGTGCAGCACGACCCCCTCGGCGTACGACGCCTGCCCCGTTGCGAGCGTCGTCTGGAGCGTGGCTTCGAGCGACCGCGCCCGTGTCGCCGCCTCGGCGGCCCCGGTGAGGTCACCAGTGTCGGCGCGGACCTCGGCCAGCTCCGGGAGGACGATCGCCTCGATCGCGAGCGCGCCCATGCGCAAGGCGCGGTCGGCGGCGCGCGTGAAACGCATCTGTGCGGTCTTCAGGTCGCCGAACAGCGCCGCGGCGCTCCCGGAGCTCCAGTCATGGAGCGCGCCGTGCCAGTAGAAGTCGCTCTTCGCGTACAGCCGGCCACCCTGCTCGAGGTGTCGCTCGCCCGCCGCATCGTGTCGCCTCGCGAGCTCCACCAGGCCGGCGAGCGACGCGGTCCATGCGGCGAACGCCGGCAGAGAACCGGGATGGAGAGCCTGCACCGCCCGATGGTCCTCGAGCACGAGATCCCACCGCCCGAGGAACCAGTTGAGGAACGCTCGATGAACGTGCGGGACCGCGGACAATGCCGGCCCCGACTCGAGTGCCCCGTCCAGAACGCGGGTCGCCTCCTCGATCCGACCCGCGCAGAACAGCGCGAGGCCGAGCGCGCCGGCATGCCATGCCCGCTGGACCAGGTCGCCTCGCCGCATCGCGATCGCGCAGCCGCGCTCGAGAGCTTCCGCCGCGGCGTCGCCCTGTCCCATCCCGGCGAGCGCATAGCCCACCGAGCCGAGAGCATGGAGCGTCAGCCTCTCGTCGCCGAGCGCTTCCGCGCGGCCCAATGCGTCACGGCTGCCCGCGACCTGCGCAGCGAGATCTCCCGCCTCGCCTCTGATCCAGGCAAGCTCGTTGAGCGCGCCGGCCAGCCGGTCCTCGGCCCCCACGGACTCGAAGAGGCGGACCGCCTCCTTCGCCTCGATCTCCGCCGCGACGAGCTCGCCGGCGCCCGATGAAAGGAGCGACGCGAGTCGCATGTGGACCGTGGCACGTTCGCGCGGCTCGGTCCGCAGCGCCAGGAGCTCACGAAGCGCCTCGGCACCGACGCCGTGCGCTCCCGCCTCCGCGGCCTGCCAGCCGATCTCATCGAGGGCGTCCGCACGCTCGGGCGATCCGGCCGGGATGAGCGCCGCGGCCGCACCCAGATGCTGGAGCGCCTCGCGGTGCGCCTGCGCGCGCTCGGCCTCTCGAGCGGCGTCGCGGAGCAGCGCGATCGCCGTCGCGTCACCTGGCAGCGCGCCGCGTGCCGCGTGATACGCCCGCACCGCGAGCGGCTCGTCAGACAACCGCCGCGCGAGATCCTCGTGGAGCTCCCGGCGACGCGCGGCACCGAGGCCCTCATAGGTGACCTCCTGCACGAGCGGATGACCGAAGTCGTACGTGACCGTGGCGTCGCGCGCGCGCTCCTTCAGCACACCGCGCCGCACGAGATCGTCGAGCCATCGGCCGGCGTCAGCGGGTATGAGCTGCGCGATCGTGCGCAGCGAGAACGAGCGTCCGAGGACCGCGGCGATGCCGAGCACCTCGCGACCCGCTGGCGCGAGCCCCGCGGTGAGCGCCTCGACGTGCGCGCGGATGCTGCGCGGGACGTCGCGACGGCTCGGGTCGGCGGCCAGATCCTCGAGCAGCGCGGTCGCGAAGAGCGCGTTGCCGTTGGTGCGCTCGTGGAGCCACTCGGCGAGGGCCGCCGGCGCGGCGCCCGGCCCGAGCATGCGCGTGGCAAGCGTCCCGAGGTCCTCGCGTCCGAACGGTGTGAGGCGGAGCTCGGTCGCGAGCCGGTCTTTGAGCATGAGCCCGACGATTGCGTCTATCTCAGGGCTCCGCTCGCCCGACTCGCCACGCAGCGTGGCCAGCACGAGCAGCGGCGAGCGCGGTGCGTTGCGGGCGAGATAGTGGAGCAGCTCCCAGCTCGAAGGATCCGCGCGGTGCGCGTCGTCGAGGACGATCACCAGGGGCCGGTCCCTGGCGATCGCTTCGAGCAGACAGATGAAGGCCTCGAACGTCGCGAGGCGAGAGGGTGAGGCGGAAGGATCGGGCGGTAGCGCGGCGCCCACGCTCGGCAGCACCTCCCGCAAGACCGCCAGGCGCGACCCACAGACCGCGGCGATGTCGTTCGCCTTCAGCGAGCGCAGGTACCCCTCCAGCGCCTCGACCAGGAGTGAGAACGGGATCGCGGTGCCGAGAGGGGAGCCTCGGCCGATGAGGCAGCGGGCCCGTGCCCGCGCGAGGGTCTGGAACTCGCTCACCAGGCGCGTCTTGCCCACACCGGCCTCGCCCGCGATGAGGACGACGCGGGCACCGTCGCGCGCGTCATCCAGCTCGCCGCGGAGGCGCGCCAGCTCATCCACCCTGCCGACGAACGGGGTCTCGGTCACGAGGGAGCCGAGTGTACGGGCGTATCCGTGCGCGATTCAGGGTCGGTCTACGTACCGAACACCGATGCCGCGACGGTCCGGGGCAGGCACGATCGGCCTCACCAAACACCTCATGAAAGGAGGCTGTCGAAAGTGCCAGTTGGAGGTTTCCTCGACTCGATCCCGACCGCGGTCTTCGTCAGCGTGCACCTCGCGGAGCTCGCGATCGGCGTCTGGGCGATCCGTTCGCTCACCACCGGCCGCGCCCCGTACGCCTACGCCTTCGCGCTCTACGCGATCTCGCAGATCGGTTTCCTGACCGTCTTCGGCGGCGCGATCACGCTGAAGTTCGGCGTGCTCATCGAGCAGATGCTCGTGCTCGCCATGGTCCTCTGGATCGCCCTGCGGACCAAGCGCACCGCCGCCGCCTGAGATCCCCTCGCGAGACCAGCACGCAAGGAAGGAGGAACAGACATGGACCAGCAGCAGGTCGAACAGGACGAACAGCACGAGGAGTGGCTTGCGGCCATCGCCAGCCAGCTCGCGCCGGTCTTCGACAACTCGAAGGAGGGCGTGTACGTCTACCTCGACGACCGCCACAAGATCTGCAACGAGCGGCTCGCGAAGATGTGGGGCTACAGCTCGGCCGCGGAGTGGGCCGCGACGCCCGACTTCCTCGAGACGTTCGTGGCGACGCACCCGGACCGCGTGCAGGTCTCGACGAACTACCACCAGCACGTCCATCGCGAGCTCACCGCGTACCAGCTCCGCTTCACCGTGAAGCGGAAGGACGGCCGGAGCGTCAAGGTGGAAACGCAGACCGTTCCGTTCGCGTACGACGGCCAGCTCTTCGCCTACGCCTTCGTTCGGCAGATCCCGGCGCGCGCAGGGCGCGCGTGACGACCGGGGTGGGAGCGGGGACCGCGGTCCTCGCTCCCAGGGCGTCATCCCTCACGATGTGAGGGACGTGCGCGGCTAGATGCCGGTGGGGACGGCTCCGGTGCGCTCGAGCACCCACCGCATACAGCGGTGTGCAGTGTCCGAGGTCGGCGCGTACATCAGCGGACACCCGCCCGCGATCGCCGCGATGCCGTTCCGCTCGCAGAAGTCCACGGCGTCCGCGCTCACGCTCGTCGCCGCCGGTCCGTGGTGCATCCACACGCGGCGGATCCCGAGCTCCTTGCACTGCCGCGCGATCGCCTCCGCCCGCGCGGGCGCGGTCGCGATGACGACGCCATCGACGCCACCGGGGATCGAACGAAGGTCGGGATACGACCGATCGCCCTCGACGGTCTCGGCGTTCGGGTTCACGGCGAAGACCTCGTAGCCGCGCTCCTTGAGACGCCGGTACACGCCGTTCGCGCCGTGCGTCGCCGGCGCGCGCGAGACGCCCGCCACGGCGATGCGCTTCTGCGCGAGAAAGTCCTTGGTCAGATCGCCCACGTTCCTACCTCCAGCCGAGGGGCCTCGACCCCCCGGCGCGGGTCCGCGCCTCTGCATGGTCGTGCGTATCGCGGCCTAGCGACCGCGGGACGGCGAAGACATCGGCTCCCGCTACTTGCCGAACACCTCCTGCGCGGGCCAGCGGGTGACGAGCTGGGTCACGAGGACGCCGACGTTCACGGCGAGCGACGCGAGCCAATTGAACGCGGGCCACGTCCCGAAGAAGGTGACCATGCCCGCGAGCGACACGAGGGCCGAGGCGACGGCGAGCTGACGCCAGACGTCGCCGGGGATCAGCAGGCCCCAGAAGGACAGGGCCGCGCCGACGAAGCCGATCATCGCCACGATCCAGAACGCCATCGCGATGCTCGTCGCGACCGGTGTGTCCAGCGCGGGGAAGAGCCACGACCTCGCCGCAAGCCAGGCCCCCGTCGGGCTGTCTGGGAAGACCCGCAGCCAGACCAGAGCGCCCAGCGCTCCGCCGTGGCCGAGCCCGTGGACGAGCAGGATCCCGCCGATCAGGAAGCGCGTGTTGTCCGTCGTCATCCTCGAAAGCGTCACCCTGGCTGGCCCGCGCGAGATAGGGCCATGTGGAGGCTCCCACCGTCGGGCGCAGCCAGACAAACGCCCTAGGCCCTGTCGATGGTGACCATCCAGTTGATGCCGAACCTGTCCGTGAGCCAGCCGGTCGTGACGCCGCCCTGATCGGTCAGCGGCCCCTTCAGCGCTCCGCCTGCGCTGAGCTCGGCGAAGACCCGCGTGAGGCGGGCCTTGTCGGTGCCGCCGAGGGCGATCGCCACGTTGTCGCCGACCGTCGGCGGGTAGCTCGGGTGGCCGTCCGAGCCGAGGATCACCACGCCGTCGGCCTCGAGCCGCGCGTAGGAGACGCGATCCCCAGGGCCCGCCGGCTTTGCGGCGCCCTGCTGATCCATCGTCTGCAGCGTGAGCGTGCCGCCGAGCAGCGTCCGATAAAACTCCATCGCCTCACGGGCCCTGCCCTGGAAGTTGACGTACGGTCCGAGATACTGCCTGCCCATGACGCTGCGCTACGACGCGAGCGCGAAGAGGTACGCCGCGTGCGAGGCCACCGCGCCGTCCCAGTCGCTGACCTTCGGGTTCGACGGCTCGATGACGAAGTACTCGTTCGGCGCGTGCGCGCCGCTGCCATGGCCGAAGCCGAAGTGGCCGGCGGGAAGGTGGAGCGGCGCGGCCGTGAACGCGTACCCGGGATAGCTGCCCGCGAGGCGCGGCATGATCGCCGGCTCGATCCCGGCGCGTCGCAACACCGCGAGCTGTGCCTGGATGAGCGCAGCGTCGAGCGGCGTCTCGGTCGGGTCGTATCCGCCGCTGGGGGTGACCTCGATGTCCCCGAAGCCGCGCGCAGCCAGATGCGCCTTCACCTGCGCGAGCGCGCCCGCATAGGTCATGTCGGGCACGAGGCGGAGATCGAGCTTCGCGACCGCGCGGTGCGGCAGGATCGTCTTACCACCCGGGCCCGTGTGACCCGCGACCAGACCTTCGATATTCACGGTCGGACGGAACATGAACTGGTCGAACGACTCGCGCCACGACGTGTCGTGGGCCCAGCGCTTCACCGCGAGCATCTTCTTCGCCGTCGCCTCCGAGAGCCGGGACGCCGCGGTGTCGAGCATCTTGCGCTGCTCGGGCGTGGCCGGACGGGCCTCCTTGCCGAAGCCGTCGATGGCCGGATCGCCGTTCTCGTCGACGAGCGTCGCGAGCGCCTGAACGAGGTGGAAGGCGGGGCTGTCGAGTCGCGCGCGGTTCGATGAGTGGACGTCGATGCCGGGTCCGCGGCCCCACCCCTCGCCGGTGGACACGAGCTCGAGCTCGACGACGCCCTTCGCGCCGAGGTATACGGTCACGTTCCCGTCGGGGTCCTGCCACGCGGCCGGCATCACGACGCCGACCGTCTTCTTGAGCGCGGCCGCGACGTCGGGATGGGTCGTGACCTGGCGAATGTGCGGTGAGCCGATCTCCTCCTCGCCCTCGGCGACGAGCACGAGGTTGATCGGCAGCTTCTTCCCCGCGGCGCGGATCGCGTGGAGCGCGGCCAGGAACGCGGCCTCCGGTCCCTTCTGGTTCACGGCGCCACGACCCATGACGACCTTGCCGAAGCCGGGCTTGTCGACGATCGCGGCGTCGAAGGGCGGCGACGACCACTCCGCCGGATCGGCCTGCTTCACGTCGTACATGAAGTACAGGCCGAAGGTGCGCGGCGCGCCGGCGTCGAGCGTGGCGAACACCGCTGGGTGACCATCGGTGTCGATGCGGCGCGCCTGCTGGAACCCGGCGTCGCGCGCCATCTGCATCATGAGCGCGCAGCCTTCGTCCATCGCGCGATCTTCCGCGGCGATCGACGGATTGCGTACCCAGTGCTGCAGGCGCTGGATGCTCTCATCGTGGCGCTTCTCGATCTCTGAACGGACCGAGGCAAGATCGCCGGAGAGGAGTGCCTCGGAGGAGCGGTTCGTTGCCACGAGAGAACATGATGCCCCCTTCACACTTCCTCCACATGCGCGGGGCATCGTCCGGTGGAGGCCGGGAGGAACACCGATGGCAGCACATGCGCACGAGGAATTGGCGGCGACCGCGGCTCCGGGTCCGGCGGCTGCCACGCCGGATGACCTGGAGCTCACGGTCGTCGACGCGCGGGCAACGGCTTCGGGACCTTCGACCCTAGCCGCGGCGTAGCGACAGCCGCCAAATGCCGACATCGTGGTCTCTCCGCGGTATGCGCTCGGACGAGTCGCGGCGATCATCCTTGCGGCGGGCGAGTCGCGCCGCTTCGGCGCACCAAAGCTGCTCGCGCCCCTCGACGGCAAGCCGCTCGTCCAACAGGTGATCGACGCCGCGAGCGCGTCGCGGTGCGACGACGTCGTGGTCGTGCTCGGTCACGGCGCGGACGAGGTGCTCGCGGCGGTGCGCCTGGGCCGTGGGCGCACGGTCCTCAATCCCGACTACGCGAAGGGGCAGTCGACGTCGCTGCGGGTCGGGTTGGGCGCGGCGGGCAGCGCGGACGCGGCGATCGTGCTCCTCGGCGACCAGCCCCGGGTCACGGCCGCGCTCGTGGACGCGCTCATCGCGCGCCAGCGCGCCACCGATGCGCCGGCGGTCATCTGCGCGTCAGGGGGGCGCCGCTCGCCGCCGACGCTCATCCATCGCGCGCTCTGGGCGGAGATCTCCGCGCAGACCGGCGACCGTGGCGCGCGGGACGTGCTCGCCGCGCGCGAAGACCTGGCGGTCCTCGAGGTCACCGCGGACCTCGGGAGCCTCGACGACGTCGACCTGCCCGGCGACCTCGACCGTTTCTCCCGCTAGTCGCCCACCGTCCCGTGCGCGGGAGCGCCCTCCGTCGGTATCGCGCGGGGCTCGCGCTGCCGCAGCTCGTCGGCCCAGCCTGGGAATTCGTGCTCCACAGCACGGAACGGCATCCGTCCGAAGATCATGGTTCGGACTCCAGGCCAGTTGCGCGGCACGAGGAAGATCGCGGCGAGGTGCAATCCGACGACGAGGATCGTGAGCTGCGCGGCGATGTCGTGCAGCCAGGTCGTCCAGTACATGACCTCCTGAGGGATCGCGAAGAAGTAATGCGCCGACTTGAGCAGCCCCGTCGCGACCACCAGGAGCGTGAGGATCGCGAGCGGAGTGAACGAGAACACCTTCTCGACCGACAGGAACTTGCCCTCCCGCTTGCTCGGCCTGACGCCGAGGTCCGCAAGCGTCGCCTGCGCACCCGGCTGCCAGGACTTCGGCATGCGGATGCCGAACGCCCCCGACTGGCCATACACGCCGAGGTAGCCGAACAGACGCGCGATCGCGGGGCTCAGGTCACGCCACCGCGGGAAGAGGGCGTCCTGTCCACGCACGCGGCTCGACGCCGCGAACATCGTCGCGGCGACGACGATGAGTGCCGCGCCGACGTAGTGGAGGAGGTAGAGCGTCGGACGGACGTCGACCGTGCTCTCGAGCCGGAACCAACGCAGGAGCCAGACCGCGGTCGCGAAGGCGAGGATGAAGCCGATCGCGAGCGCCCAGTGGACGACGCGGTCGTAGAGGCTGTAGCGCACGACCTGGCCGTCCTCGACGCGCGTGCGGCCACGCCGCACGCTCGCGACGATCAGGCCGAGGATGATCCCGCCGAACGTCAGGAGGAGCAGGATGCGCGAGCCGTCGACGGAGAGCGGAAGGAGCGGACGGTTCGTCGTGTCACCCGTCGGGTAGGACCCGAGCAAGAACAGATAGATCGCGCCGATGACGACGAGCGCCACCAACGCGATGTCGCTGATGAGCGCGAACGGCTTGGTCCTCATCGTCTTCTCCTTCGGCCTATGCCAGCTGCTTCCACTGCGCTTCGGTGCTCGGTTTGAGCTCGAGCGCGAGGTGATCGGACTTGATGTAGCCGGTCTTGATCGCAAGATTCACCGGGCACCGCTCGACGCAGATCGGGCCGCCATCCCGGCCGATGCAGAGGTCGCACTTCGCGTAGACGTTCTTCACCGGGTCGTACACGACCCGCTTGCTCGAGATCGTCTGCGCCTTGTAGGCGAGGGTCCCGTTGAACTCGACCGGACAGTCGACCTCGCACTTGCCGCAGGCGATGCACTGGCTCTCGTCGATGAAGCGGTTGCCGGTCTTCGGATCGATCTGCAGACCTTCGGTGGGGCAGTTCGGGAGGCACCATGGGGTCGGGCACTGCCGACAGGTCTGCGGGGTATTCCCGGCACGCGCCGGGAGGAAGGCGGCGACCCGCGCGTTCAGCTTCACCGTCGGATCGGTGAGGATGCGGATACGCGCGACGGCGGCGCGTCCGACCGACGCGTGCCACGTCGAGCAGTTCACCTCGCACGCGAGGCAGCCGACGCAGAGCGACGGATCCGCCACCACGACGCGGTCCGAGATCTCCTGCGCGGTGACGACCGAGGCGGCGCGGCTGAGCGAGCCGGCCGCGATCGCAGCGGCGCCGACGGCGGCGAGGCCGCCGATGACGAGGCGGCGCCGGGAGAGCGGCTCGTCCGGCTGCGGGTCGGTGGCAAGATCGGGTGCGTCCTGCGGAGTCCCTGACTCGTTGATCTCAGTCATGTCCTCGCTCTCCTTTCATCAACCCGCGAGCCGGGTCAGCGCCTGGCGCACCAGGCCCTGCGCGAGCTGCACCTTGTAGCCGTTGGATGCGAGCGGCTGGGCGCCGTTCACCGCGAGCCGTGCGGCCTGGCCGATGACCTCGGCGGTGAGGCGCTTCCCGACGAGGAAGGCCTCCACCTCGGTGGCCCGTCGCGGCGTCGGCGCGACTGCACCCAGCGTCAAACGCACGGTCTGCACCGGATCGCCGATGACGAGGGCCGCCACGTTCGTCCGCGCGAAGTCGATGGATCGGCGCGGCGCGGCCTTCAGGAACACGCTCTTCTGGCCGACCGCGCTCGCGGGGATGCGGACCTCGGTGATGATCTGCTCGGGGCTCAGGATCGTCTCGCGGAGGTAGTCCACGTGCGGGCCGATGAAGAAGTCATCGACGCCGATGACCGTCTCGCCCTCAGGGCCGGCGACCACGATGTTCGCGCCGAGAGCGGAGAGTGCCGTCGCGCTGTCGGACGGCTGGACCGCGAAGCACGCGGCGCCGTCGAAGATCGCGTGAACGTCGCTCAGGCCGAAGACCGCGTAGCAGTAGCTGCCGTTCCGCTTGTAGCAGTCGGCGCGATCCGAGTCGCGGAAGTACCAGCAGCGCACCTTCTGCGCGAGGTTCCCGCCGAGCGTTCCCATGTTGCGGACCTGCGGCGAGGCGACCGCCAGCGCGGCCTGCGCGAGGGCGGGCGCCTTCTGGGCGACGACGCTCGAAGAGGCGATGTCCCCGATGCGTGTGAGCGCGCCGAGGCGGATCTCGCCCGACTCTTCCTTGATGTAATCGAGGCCGGGGATCGACTTCAGGTTCACGACGCGGTCGGTCGGGAGCAGGCCATCCTTCATGACGCCGATGAGGTCCGTGCCACCCGCGATCGGGCGCGCGTTCTGGACCGACAGCATCTTCACGGCCTCCTGCACGGAGGTGGGATTCGAGTGCTCGAAGAGTTTCATCGCGCTCCTTCCCTTCCGCTCAGCGCTTCATCTGCGCGATGGCCGCCAGGACCTTGTCGCGCGTGAGTGGTGCGTCGTGGATCCGGACCCCGATCGCGTTGTAAATCGCGTTCGCGATGGCGGGGCCGGGCGGTGACGCCGGCGGCTCGCCGACGCCCTTCGCGCCGTACGGACCGATCGCGTCGATCGGCTCGACGATGATCGGCGTGAAGTCCGCCCACTTCGGGTGATCGAGCGTCGTCGGCATCGCGTAGTTCTCCCAGCTCCAGTTCACCGGGTAGTTGTTCTGCGGGTCGTACTTCTGCTCCTCGAGGAGCGCCAAGCCGATGCCCATCGAGACCGCGCCCTCGATCTGCTGCTCGACGCCGAGCTGGTTGATGGACTTGCCGACGTCGGCGGCGGCGACGTACCGGAGGAGAGAGACGTCGCCGGTGTCGAGGTCGACCTCGACCTCGGCGAAGCCGGCGGCGAAGGTGCTCATCGATGTGTTCGGCGGTACCACGTGCGTCCCGCGTCCGAGCATCGGGTTGCCGGTGCTGTTGGCGACGTCCGCGAGCGAGACCTTCTTGCTCGGATCGGCCTTGAGGAAGGCGAAGCCATCGCCGGTGTCGACGTCCTCGGGCTTCCCGGCGAGCATCGGCTTCGCGCCCGCGGTGGCGACCTGCATGATCTGGTACTTGAGATCGAGCGCGGCATTGCGCATCGCGCTGCCGGCGGAGATCGTGCCGCGGCTGCCGGCAGTGACTCCCGCGTCGGGAAGGAACCCGGTGTCATTCCACGACGGCTGGGCGTCGCTGATCTTCACACCCACCGTCTCCGCCGCGATCATCATCGCCGCGGTCGCCTGACCGCCGCCGATCTCGGTGAGCGAGTTGTTCACGTCCAGGCTGCCGTCCCGATCGAGCCGCACGAACGCGGTCATCGGGAGCGACATGGAGCCGTGCCCGCACGCGTGGAGTGCCATGCCGATGCCATGCGCCTTCGTACCGGTGATCTTCCCGGCCGGCTTGTGCCACTTCTGCGACCAGCCGATCGCGGCGGCGCCCTTCTGCGCGGCCTCGGGGAGACCGAAGCTATTCCACTTCCGGTCCTCGTGGTCCTGGTCGACGCTCGCCATGTTCTTCATCCGGAAGTCGTAGGGGTTCATCCCGGCCTTCTCGGCGAGCTCGTCGACGAAGATCTCCTGCGCGAACGTGCCCTGCGGGTCGCCGACGCAACGCATCGGGCCGGACATGCCGCGGTTCGTGATGACGTTGGTCTCCTGGAACGAGGCGTCGTTCACCTCGTAGACGCGCTGGATGGGCGGCAGGGCCGAGGTGCCCGCCTTGTAGGCGCCTCCGTCGCCGATCGACGCGAGGCTATACGCCTTGAGCGTGCCGTCCTTATTCAGGCCGGCCTTGAGCCGCATGATCTCGGCGTAGCGGTGCGTGGCCGCCTTGAAGTTGCCGGGGCGGTCGTACGCGACCCGCACCGGCCGCTGGGTCATCTGCGCCATCACCGCCGCGATGTAGGTGTCGCGCTGCGGGCCACCCTTGCTGCCGAATCCGCCGCCGACATTCTCGGTGGAGACCCGGACGTGGCTGCGCGGCATCGCGAAGAACGAAGCGAGGCTGCTGCGGACGCTCGACATGTACTGGCTGCTTGCCCAGATGACGAGGCGATCGGGGCCCTCCCACCTGGCCACCGAGACGTGGGGCTCGAGCGGGCCGTGCTGCAGGGTGCTCGTGGTGAACGCACCCTCGAGCTTGACCGCCGACGCCGCGTACGCCGTGTCGAAGTCGCCGCGCTTCACGGGCGTGCCGACCGAGAAGTTCGAGGTGCCCGCCGCGATGAGCGCCGGCGCACCCGCGGCCATCACCGCCTCGAGGTCGGTGATCGTGGGCAGGACCTTCCATTGGACCTTGATCAGGTTGACCGCCTCACGCGCGGTATGCATGTCGTCGGCGGCGACCGCGGCTACCTCCTCGCCTTCGAAGTGCACTTCCTGATTCACGACGGCCTTCACCGGAGGGCCGGCGGAGATGACGGCCTTCGGCGCGTTCTTGTACGTAAGGACCGCACGTACGCCGGGTAGCTTCTCGGCCGCCGCGGTGTCGATGCTCGCGATGCTCGCGTGCGCATAGGGCGACCGCAGGATGGCAACGTGGAGCATGTCGGGAAGTCGCACGTCGGAGGCGTAGAGCGCCTGACCGGTGAGGCGCGCCGGGTCTTCGATCCGACGCTGGCGCGTCCCGATGATCTTCAGCGCGGTCGGGGCCGCGGCGCGCACGTGCTCGGGCACCGGCGGCGTCACGGAGCGCAGGAAGTCGTTCATCGCGTCGATCTCGTCCTCGTACAGATCCGGGTATTCGGCAGCGGCCAGCTGGAACTCCGGATCGTCGAGCAGCTGCAGGACTCGCTGGCGCGAGATGGTCTTCTTACTCACGACGATCCCTCCTATGCCTTCAGCGGTTGACCGGAGGCCGCGAGAACGCCCTCGACGATCTTTCGATAGCCGGTGCACCGGCAGAGATTTCCGGAGAGCGCCAGGCGCACGTCGTCCTCGGTGGGCTTAGGCTTCGCGCTGAGCAGCGCGGTCGCGCTCATGAGCATCCCGGGAGTGCAGAAGCCGCATTGCGCGGCGCCGGCGTCCCAGAACGCCTGCTGGAGCGGGCTGAGCTTCCCATCGCCCGCGAGACTCTCGACCGTCGTGACCGTCTTGCCGCTCACCTCGGTCGCGAGCGTCATGCAGGAGAGGACCGCCTTCCCGTCCACGATGACCGTGCACGACCCGCACTCGCCGCGGTCGCACCCGACCTTTGTGCCGGTGAGGTTGAGTTGATCACGAAGGACCTCTGCGAGCGTCCAGCGCGGATCGACCGCGGCCTCGAACGCCACGCCGTTGACGGTGAATGGCACGAGCGCTGTGGCGGGGGCTCCCGCAGGCGGTGCGACGCGGATCGCCGCCGGTACGACACCCGGCGCCGCGGGCGCGCATGCAGCCGCGATCGGGACCGCTGCGGCCGCGCCGGCGGTGACGCCCGCACCCTTTAGGAACGTACGGCGTGTGATGGTTCGGTGCTTGGTCGTATTCACGCTGCGTCCTCCCTCAACGTCAACGGTGGGGCGCGCGATAGCGCCGCTCGCAGCGGCCCGCTGGGGATGCTCGGCGAGCGGGCCGGGCGTGGCATGGCACGTGCGTACCGGATTCCTGGTACGCATTGACCGACTTCAGGACCGGAGGCCGTAGGGGACGCGCAGGCGTTGGGCCTACGCCAGGTGATGCTCGAAGGCGTACGCGACGGCCTCGGCGCGGCTGTGGACGCCGAGCTTGTTCAGCACCACCGCGACGTGATTGTGGACGGTGTGCGGACTCACCCCGAGCCGGTCCGCGATGACCGCGGTCCCGGCGCCGTGCGCGAGCAGGCGGAGCACCTCGAGCTCGCGGTTGGTGAGATGGATCGCCGTTGGCTCGTGGACGACCCCGTTGCCCACGTGTGTCGTCAGCACTTCATCCGCCTCCGCCGCGATCTCTTGCACGAAACGCTCTAGGCGCTTGCTGCGGCCGATGCTGCGGATGATGTGGGCCAGCGCGACGGGCCGTCCATTCGCGTCCCAGACCGGCAGGATCGACACGTTGGCCCAGCGCTCATGGGTGGGAAGCACGCGGACATCGAAGTTATGGATGTGCGCGCCGCGGCGCGCGAGTGCCCACTTCTCGCAGTGGAGACGGCAGACCTCGCGACCGCCATCATCGATCCCGGCGATGACCTCGTAGCAGCGACGGCCGCGGACATCAGCGGCCGCGTGCCCGAGCGTGGTCTCGGCCGCGTCGTTCCAGTGCACGATGTCCCAGCGCTCGCCCACGACGACGATGGGATCGCCACAGCCATCGATCGAGCGGAGGAGGTCCGGGGGGAGCCCGATCGGACTGTCCAGCACCATCAGGCGGAAGCCTAGGTTCCTGGGTGATCCGTGCTGTCGGGCAATCCCCTATTGAGGGCGTCACCGCGCGGGCGGGCTAGGCTCGGGTCCATGCCGACGCTCGGCGACGCTTTGACCCTCGGCCAGCACGAGGTCGTCGCGTTCGTCGGCGCAGGTGGGAAAACGACGGCCATGTTCCGCCTCGCGCGCGAGCTGCGTGCGGCCGGGAAGACCGTCATCACCACGACCACGACGAAGATCCTCGTCCCCGACGCCGGCACGGACCTGTCCGTCGTGGTCGAGCCATCGCGGCCGGACCTGCTCGCCGCGGTCGCCACCGCTCTGTCACGCCGACGCATCCCGGTGGTGGCGGCGGCGGCGACGCCGGACGGCAAGCTCGTCGGGATCCCACCTGAGTGGGTCGCGGATCTCGCCGCGCTCTCCCCCGTGACGCACGTGCTCGTGGAGGCGGACGGTGCCGCGCGCCGGCCGTTCAAAGCGCCGCGCGAGGGCGAGCCCGTGATCCCGCACGCGGCGACCGTGATCGTCGTGGTCGTCGGCGTCGACGCGATCGGTCAGCCGTTGTCGGCCGTCGCGCACCGTCCGGAACAGGTGAGGGCGCTCACCGGACTTGGTGCGGACGATCTCCTCGATGCTCGGTCGATCGCCCACGTGCTCGTCGATCCCGCGGGCGGCGCGAAAGGCGCGCCACCTCACGCACGCATCGTGTATCTCCTGAACAAGGCGGACGATCACGTGCGCGTGAAGCGGGCACGCGTCCTCGCGACGGAGCTCCGCCACCGCGGTGCGCAGCGGGTCGTGATCGCGGCGCTGGAAGCGGGCGACGCGGTGCTCGAGGTCCAGGGAGGGGAGGCACCCTAGACGGCCGAGAGCACTCGTCGAAGCGGCTGGCGCGCGAGGAGATAGAGCATCGCTTCCAGCGCCCCACCGCCGATCGCGAGGGCTTTGTCGGAGATCGTGAAGCAGTGCTCGCGTGTCGCGCGCGGGTCCACGTCGCCGATCTTCATTCCCTTGTTCACGTGCACGCCGGTCTGGATGAGCCCGCGCACGCATCCGGCGAACGGGCTCGGGACCGCGTCGTTGCCCACGAAGCCGACGATCTCGTCCGCCCCGACCTGATCACCGATCGCCGCGACGCCGATGAATGAGCCATCCGCCGGCGCGCGCAGTACGCGCTCCGCGCCGCGGCCGCCCACGGGTGCGGGGACGCCGGTGTCGGGCTCGGCTTCACCGTCGAGGATCACTCGACCGAGGCGGTGCCCGCGATTCGTCTCGATGACCGCGTGGACATCGACGGCCGCGCGGAGGCCTGGTCCGAGCCCGATCACGATCGGCGCGTCGTCGATGTGCGTGCCGGTGTTCCGCTTCGCCACGATCGCGTCGACGAGCACGGCGGGGCGCAACGCGGAGACCACGTGGGCGTGCGGGTCGACGAGCACGGCGATGTCGCGGGCCTGGGCCCTGGCGAGCGCCACGTCCGGCGTCGCGACCAGACACGCGCGCACATCTTCGACGACGGTCGCCCCATCGAAGACGGCCTGCGCGAAGGACACCCTGCGGCGGACGACCGTCGGCTCGGCGATCTCGGTCATGATCACCGCGAATCCGGCCCGGTGCAGCCGGTACGCCACGCCACTGGCGAGATCGCCTGCGCCCTTCACGACCACGAGCTCGTCGAACACGCCGAACCTCCTCAGCGCAGCGCCGCTGCCGCTGCGGTCATCGCACGAAGCTTCGCGGTGGCCACCGCGGCCACCGCGACTGGACGCTCGGCGAATGTCCCGAAGCCGCAGTCGGGGTTCAGCCATACGCGTGAGGGATCGAAATAGCGCAGCGCCTCGCGCACGCGCGTGACGATCGTCGCGGGGGTCTCGACGTCGTCGATCCGCGGGTTCACCACGCCCAGCCCGATCTCGTGACCGGCGCGACCCTCGAAGACTTCGAGGTCACCCGCCCGCGTTGTCGCGAACTCGAGCACCCATTGATCGACCGCCATAGCCTCGAGAGCCTTCAGCAGTGGCGCGTACCCGCCCGATAGCAGTACGGCCTCGTTGCGCGTCCAGTTGCCGCGGCACATGTGGAGACCGGTGCGTACGCGCGCGCCCGCCACGACCGCGTTGACCAGCTCCACCGCCCAGGCGAGCTCGCCGGTCGGATCGGTCTGGGGTGCGGCGAGCGGTGCGCACATGAAGCTCCGTACCGCGACCGGCGGGCGGAGGACGATGTCGGTGAGCACCGGCTCATCGAGCTGGATGAAGTCGACGCCGGCCGCGACGAGGCGCGAGATCTCTTCGCGCAGGAGCGCCACGACGTCCGCGGCGAGCGCCTCGCGGGTCGGGTAGGCCGCGTCGGAGACGCCCGCCACCCAGGTCGCCCGGGACAGGAGATACGGACCGGGTAGCGCGACCTTTATGGGCTTCCGCGTGTGCCGTCGAAGGAAGGCGGCGGCGTCCGACGCGAGAGGAGACCGCAGCCGCAGGCGGTCGACCACCGTCGGGCTCTTGATCGCGAACGACGGAGCGTCAAGCGAGCGCAGCGTGCGGTCGAAATAGACCTTGTCCTCGGCGTACTCGAGAACGTCCGCGAGCGTCATGAGCCGCAGGCCTTCGATCTTGTCGGCGAGGAACGAGTAGAAGTTGTCCCGACGCTGCTCGCCGTCGCTCACCACATCGACGCCCGCGTCCTCTTGGACGCGGAGCACGTCGAGCACCGCCGCATCGGCGGCCACATCGAATTCGGCCTCCGGGATCTCACCGGCCTGCCGGCGCTTGAGCGCCTGGAGCAGGGCGGGCGGGCGCGGCCAGCTGCCGACCACGGTCACCGGGAACAGCGGCAGGCCGACCGCCTCACGCACGCGTGGCCTCCGCGCGGACGGCGACCGTCCGCGTCAGGCTGTTGCCGACCGGTGAGGACGCGACGGTCTCCCGCCAGATGGCCTGCAGGGTCTCGTCGTCGGTGTCGGCGTCGACGTACGCCTTTGCGACGACCTCGCGATAGCCGGGGTGACCTCGATCGGACAGGCCGAGGAAGGTGAGGATGTTGTCGATGCGCCCATCGACCGTGACCTCGAGGTTGCGCAGCTTCACGCCCCGTTTGGTCGCGTTCAGGATGAAGCCGGTCGTCAGGCATGCGCCGTACGCGCCGAGCAGGTACTCGGCGGCATTGGGCGCCTCGTTCTTGCCCACAAGGTCCGCCGGCTCGTCGATGAGGAAGGTGTGGTTGCGAACCAGAGCCTGCGCTTTGAATCCGCCCATCCAGCGGACCCGCGCGGTCCATTCGTTGTACGGCTCGGCCGCGCCTGCATCCGCCTGGATCGTCTGAACGAGCGACTGCATCGCACCGAGATCGAGGCCGTTGAGCTCGAGCATGTCCATCCTCCGCTGCCCGGCGGCGAGCGTGCCCGGGTACGGCCCTGCTGTAGCGGGCGATCGTGTCGAATCCGTTTCACGCTTCAGAGGCGCCTGCGGCGGGCACTAGCCTCGCCGTACCACCATCACCGCGACCATTACCGGGCGCGCCAGACGGGGCTGCGACACGGTCAGATCGCGTGCGCGTGAAGGACCGATCGATATGGCGCGCGAAAACTGAAAACGAACTGAGGGCAAGTGTCCAGTGCCCGACGGTCACCGAGCCGACCGCCGCGGCCGATTAGGCCGTTCAGTGCTACCGCTTCGCACGCGTTGCGTCGAGTGTGTCGCGCAAGTCACGCGCTCCGCACGACCGACCCAAGATCACTCGGAGGAATGAAGTGAAACGCAGAACCCTGGACCTGGTCTTCGCGTTCGGCGGCGTCATGGTCGCCGTTCTCCTCGTCATCCTTGCGTACGCTCTGAGCACCCAGCACGCCTTTGCGGTCGACTACGTGAAGGGAGAGCTTGCCGCTCAGAAGATCACCTTTGCGCCGGCTTCCGCCCTGACCGACGCGGAAAAGAACTGGCAGGCCGGCTCCATCTGCCTCACCACCTTCGCCGGCCAGACGATGGAGAACGGCGAGCAGGCCCAGTGCTACGCCAAGTACTACATCCGCGAGCACATGAAGTCATCGGCCGAATCCGCGGGCTTCCCGGGTGCGACGTACGCGACGCTTGGCTCGATCCGCACCGACCTCACCGCGCAGGTGACGGCGGCCAAGGCCAAGGGCGACACGGCTGGGGCCGACGCCGCGCAGAAGAAGTTCGACGCCGCCACGTCGCTGCGCACGACGATGCAGACCGGTGAGACGCTCAGCGGGCTGCTGCTCACGGTCTACGGATTCAGCTTCATCGCCGACAAGATCGCGCTCGCGGCGAACATCATCTACGCGCTCGGCGCCCTCATGGCGGTCCTCTCCGTCGCCGGCCTGGTGCACGCATACGTGACTCCAAAGGAGAAGGTCGTCTTCGCTCCGGTCCCCGGCGGGACCCGTATCCCCACGGGCGCCTGAGCTGACGAGAGCTAACGAGAGCTAACGAGAAGCCCGGTCGCATCTCGACCGGGCTTCTCAGTGCGCCTCCATCTCCATCTCGCCGGGAGAGCCTGACGGCGAAGGCACCGTGCCCGGGCGCGCTGTGGGCACAGCGAGCGGGCCGGCCGCCGGCTCGGTGCTGGTGACCACCAGCACCCCACGCATGCCGTCCTCGTAGTGTCCCGAAACGAAGCAGCCGAAGTCGAACTGACCCGTCTCGTTCGGCACCACGAACGTGAGCCGGGCCGTCCCATGCGGAGCGACCCGGACGCTCATTCCCATGTGCTCGGGGTCGTGGCTCAGCCCGCTCGCGGTGACCGAGCCAAACCAGTCCTTGGCATACCCATGCCCGGCCGTCGGACCGGCGCCCGCCATGAACTCGTGCTCGACCGTACCAACGTTGCTGAAGACGAAGGTGACCGTCTCGCCCGCCTGCAGCACGATCTGCGGAGGCGAGAACGCGAAGTCGCTCATCTCGATCCGCACAGTGCGTCCCTGGTCTGCGGGCGCCTGCGATGCGGCGGCCCCGCAGGCGGAGGCGATGAGTGCGGCCGGGAGCGCGACCGCCAGCGCAAGGGTCGGGCCGCTCCCACGCGTCGTCACGTCAGCGCTCGATTGTGAGCACCCTGTCTACCCGCCGAAGGAGCAGCGCATTGGTCACGACGGTGATGGAGCTCGCGCTCATCGCGAGCGCCCCGAACTCGGGACGGAGCAGGATCCCAAAGGGATAGAGCATGCCGGCGGCGACCGGGATGGCCACGATGTTGTAGATCGCTGCCCAGAAGAGGTTCTGCTTCATCTTGCGGACCGTGGCCTTGGACAGCCGGATCGCTCCGAGCACGTCGCGCGGGTCCGAGCGCATCAGCACGATGTCGCCCGTCTCCACCGCGACGTCCGTGCCGGCTCCGATCGCGATACCCAGGTCGGCCTGCGCGAGGGCCGGAGCGTCGTTGATGCCATCGCCGACCATGGCGACGAACTTGCCCTCGGCCTGCAAACGCTTCACCTCATCGGCCTTGTGCTCCGGGAGCACCTCAGCCAGCACGCGCTCGATGCCGAGCTCGCGCGCGACCGCCTCGGCGGTCTGGCGGTTGTCGCCCGTCAACATCGCGACCTCGATGCCAAGCTCCCTGAGGCCGGCGACGGCCGCCCTGGCGCTCGCGCGCGGCGTGTCCTGCACCGCGACCACGCCCGCGATCCGCCCATCGATCGCGACGATGGTGAGGGTCTTCCCGGCACGCAGGAGCTCATCGAGCTGCGGCGCGAGTGGAGTCACCTCGATCCCGCTCTCCTCCATGAGCCGTCGCGTCCCGACGAGGACGGCTCGTCCATCCACGCGTGCGCGTACGCCGCGACCACCCAGTGCCTCGAACTCCTCGACCCGTTCGGGCACGGCGATGCCTCGCCGCTGCGCCTCATCGAGCAGGGCCTTTGAGAGCGGATGACCCGAACGCCCCTCGGCGCCGGCCTCGAGTCGGAGGAGCTCGGCCTCCTCGAAGGGCGCAAGGGCCACCACGTCGGTGACGTGGGGCTTGCCCTCGGTGAGGGTGCCGGTCTTGTCGAAGACGACCGACTGGATCCGCGAGGCGAGCTCGAGGCTGGTCGCCTCCTTGAAGAGGATCCCGTGCTTGGCGCCGATGTCCGTGCCGACCATGACCGCGGTCGGCGTCGCGAGACCGAGCGCGTCCGGACAGGCGATGACGACCGCGGTGACGGCGAGCGTGAGCGCGAAGAGGAGCGGCTCGCGCGCGACGAACAGCCACACCAGGAACGTGACGACGCCCGCGCCGACCGCGACGATGACGAGGTAGTGCGCCGCGCGGTCGGCGATGCGCTGGGCCGGCGGCTTCGACGCCTGGGCGGTCTCGACGAGCTGCGCGATGCGCGCGAGCGCGGTGTCCGACCCGATCTTCGTCGCCCGGTAGCGGATCGACCCGGTCTGGTTCACCGTCCCGGCGACGACCTTCGCGCCGGCCTCCTTCTCGACCGGGATGGACTCGCCGGTGACCATCGATTCGTCGATCGAGGTGCGGCCATCGATAGCCTCGCCGTCGACCGCGACGCGCTCGCCGGGCTGCAGGACGACGACATCGCCGACGCGCACCGCCGCGACCGGGAGGCGTTGCACCTTCCCCTCGCGCTCGACGTTGGCCTCGCTGGGCGCGAGCTCGAGGAGCTTGCGCACGGCGTCAGAGGAGCCGCGGCGCGCCTTCATCTCCATCCAGTGCCCGAAGAGCAGGAAGGTCGCGAGCATCACCGCCGCTTCGTAGAAGGTCTCGCCACCGACGGTCAGCGTGATCCCCACGCTGAAGATGTAGCTCACCAGGATGCCGAGCGAGACGAGGACGCTCATGTTCAGCACGCCCGAGCGGATCGAGCGCCACGCGCCGATGTGGAACACGCTCGACGCCCAGAGGGCGACCGGCGTGCTGAAGGCGAGCAGGATCCAGTTCCGGTCGATCGGCGCGGGTAGCTCGCGGCCGCCGAGGAGGAGCGTGCCCAGCGAGGAGTACGCGATCACCGGCAGCGAGAGGACGAGCGCGACGACGAACCGTCGGCGCATGTCGGCTTCCATGGAGGCGGCCATGCGCGGGTCGGACATGTCGTGGCCCATCGCCTCGTGCCCGCCGTGCGCCGCGGTCTTCCCTGCGGCATGGTGCATCGACTCGTGCGAGCTCACCTCGGCCTTTGGGAGCGGCACGGGGTTGCGGAAGTTGCAGGCTGCGATCTGCTTACGGAGCGTCGCCGCGTCGGTCATGCCGGCATGCACCGTGACATGCGCGACCTTGTGCTCGAGATCGACGTGCGCGCTGACCACGTGGGGCAGCGAGCCGATCGCGGCGGAGAGATCGTCCTGGCAGCAGGGGCAGAAGACATCGTCGAGTGCGACCTCGAC
>JBGQFO010000011.1:0-30463 GCA_041496945.1 Candidatus Limnocylindria bacterium
GTGATGACCGGGATGCGGATCTCCTGAGCGCCGATGCGGTCCTGCTCCTCGCGGATGATCTGCTCGACCTTCCGCGCGACGCGGAAGCCGAGCGGCAGCCAGGTGTACAGGCCGGCGGCGAGCGGACGCGCGATGGCGGCACGCAGCATGAGCTGCGTCCCGGGCGTCTGGGCATCGGCGGGGGCCTCCCGCAGGGTGCGGCCAAAGAGGTTCGACTGTTTCATGTCATCAACTCCGAGGGCGAGATTCGGTCGCGCTCTGGTGCGCCGACGTCCAGCGGACGCCGGCTAGCGCGGGATCCGGTACGTGGTCCCTCGGAAGGCGTGCATCGTGATGCGAAGCATACGGCGGCTCATCCGATGGCGCGCTCGAGGACCGCCCAGACGCGCGTCTGCACCCGCGCCGCCGGTCCGGCGGCCGAGACCCGCGAGGCGATGACCTCGCGCTGATCTCGGTACCGCGTCGCGAGCTCGCGGAGCATCGCGACCGCGGGAACGCGCTCCTCCTGGACGTCCCAGCGCACGATCTCAGCGCGGGCTCGCGCGAGTCGCTGGGGGAA
Organism: Candidatus Limnocylindria bacterium; assembly: GCA_041496945.1. Taxonomy (GTDB): domain Bacteria; phylum Chloroflexota; class Limnocylindria; order P2-11E; family P2-11E; genus CF-39. The sequence goes on from JBGQFO010000011.1 coordinate 560, forward strand.
GCGGTCGAGTCGTACATAGCGATCCGAGAGCGGCAGTCGCTGCGCGCTGAGGTCGATGCCGTGGGTGAAGACGACCTGGTCGAGGTCGGCGTCCCTGAAGTCGTTCTGGGCGAACTCATTGCGCTTTCGTACGACACCGCGGCCGGCGTTGCCGGTCGGGCGGCCGCTGAAGACCACGCGGCCAAGGGCGCCGGCGAAACGGCAGCCGACGAACTCGGCCGCCTCCGAGCGCCAGCCATCGAGGAGCGCGTCGTCGAACGTGCAGCGCTCGAAGCGCGCCTCGCCCGGACGAACGCGGCGGAGGTCCGTGCCGTCGAAGCGGCAGTCGCGGAAGACCGACGCTGGACGCGCGGCGAAGAGCGGCTGGTAGCGCTTGTCGAACCGAAGCGCGCGGAAGTCGCAGGCGACGAAGAGGCAGCCCGCGAGCGTGAACCTGTCGAAGCGCGCCTTACGGAAGTCGACGCCGCGGAGCGTCGCGCGGCTGATCGCGACGACGCGCTCGTCGCTTTCGAGCGGACTAGGTTCGCTGGCCGGCTGGGACACTGCGCCCCGGCGTGAGCTGACCTGCGGACGTGGCCTTTGGGGCCTTCTCCGAGTAGGGCTCCTTGCCGTTCTCGACCAGGATCTTGTCGATCTCGGCCATCAGCGCATCCATGAGCTGGTCTTCGGGGAACACGCCGACGACCCTGCCCTTGCGGAAGAGCGCGCCCTTGCCCACACCGCCGGCGATCCCGACGTCGGCGTCCTTCGCCTCGCCCGGCCCGTTCACCTCGCAGCCCATGACCGCGACCTTCATTGGCGTGGGGAGCGCGCGCAGGCGCTCCTCGGCGACCTTCGCCAGCGGGATGAGGTCGATGTCGGCGCGGCCGCACGACGGGCACGCGACGAGCGTGAGGCCCTGATCGCGCAGACCGAGCGACTTCAGGATGTCGAATCCCGCGGTCACTTCCCGCACCGGGTCTTCGGACAGCGACACCCGGATGGTGTCGCCGATGCCCTCGTAGAGCAGCACGCTCATCCCCGCGGTCGACCGGATCGAGCCGGCGACGAGCGTGCCGGCCTCGGTCACGCCGAGGTGGAGCGGGTACGGGACGGCCTTCGCGAGGCGGCGGTATGCGGCGACCATCACCGGCACCTCGAACGCCTTCACCGAGACCACGATGTTGTCGAAGTCGAGGTCCTCGAGGATCTTGATCTCGCTGAGCGCGAGGTCGACCATGCGCTGCGCCTCGTCGCGCAGGTCGCCGGGCTGGCGGTCGCCAATAGACCCGTGGTTCACGCCGATGCGGATGGGTGTGCCCTGCTCCTTCGCGCGCTTTGTCACCTCGCGCACGCCGTCCTTGTTGTGGATGTTCCCGGGGTTGAGGCGGAGCTTATGGACCTTGGCGTCGAGGGCCATGAGCGCGAGGCGGTAGTCGAAGTGGATGTCCGCGACGACCGGAAGGATCGACCGCCGGACGATCTCCTTCAGCGCCTCGCCCGCGCGCTTGTCCGGCACCGCCACGCGCGCGATCTCGCACCCGACCGCCTGGAGCTGCTCGATCTGCCGGATGGTCGCGTCGACGTCATGCGTGAGGGTCGTGCACATCGACTGCACCGCGATCGGCGCGCCGTCGCCGATGGCCGTCCCGCCGACCCACACCCGCCGCGACTTGCGGCGCGGACGCGGTCCCATGCGGTCTTCGGGGAGGTTCAGGTCGACGGCAAGAGGCGCGCTCACGAGGTCAAGTGTATGGCGCGACGATGCGATCATCGGCGGCTGCGAGCATGCGCGCGCGGATCCGCTCGAGGGCCGCGGAACTCGCCCCACCGCCCAGCAGATACGCCTCGGCGCCCCCATAGCGTCTCCGCAGCACCGCGTGGATCGCGCGCATGACCTCCGGTCGGGTGCGCGCCTCCTCCTCGAGGCGCGCGCGGCGCTCCGGCGTCTCGGCCTTCGCGATCAGGTCGGCGAAGAGCGGCGCGAGCCCGACGGCGGTGAGCGCGTAGTCGGCGGCGATCGCATCGTCGGGCGTGCCGACGAGGTCCAGCAGGAGCATCGTCATGAGACCGGTGCGGTCCTTCCCCGCCTCGCAGTGGATGAGCACCCCGCCGGCCGGAGCATCGGCGATGGACTCGGCGATCATCGCGAACCGCGACCTCGCGAGCTCGAGCATCGTTGTGTCGAACGCCACTCGGTCGACGCCGAGGGCTGAGGACGTCGATCGCCTGACGGCCTGCCACATCTCTCCGGTCTGCTGCGCGATATGCGCGACCCGCACGCCGCTCTGGGCATCGAAGCGGTACGGCTTGGCCGACACCTCTTCGGCCGTCCGCATGTCGACGACCGTCCGCACGCCATGAGCGACGAGCGACGCACGGCCCGCCGCGTTCAGGCGGTACAGCGAGTCCGAGCGCACGATCGCGCCGCGGGTGACCGTGCCCTGCGCCGCGGGAAGGCCGCCGAGGTCCCGCGCGTTGAGCAGCGCCTCCCACGGGAGGACGCGGCCGTCAGCCGCCAACGACCCGTCGGATGTCGGAGATCGAGACGACGACGAGAAGCAGGAGCAGGAGCAGGAAGCCGATGGCGTGCACCGCCGCCTCGACCTGCGGCGAGAGCCGCTTCCGGAAGATCCCGCCGACGAGCACGAAGAAGAGGCGCCCGCCGTCCAGACCCGGGAACGGGATGATGTTGAGCACCGCGAGGTTCACCGAGAGCACGCCGATGAGCTTCAGGAATGTCGGCAGCCCGAACTGCGCGACCTGGCCGGTCACGACGAAGATCTGGATCGGGCCACCCACCTGGGGCGCGCCGGCGCCACCGCCGCGTGCGGAGAGCAGCTGACCGGGGAGCTCGGCGATCTGCGTGATGACATCACCCGAGAGCGACAGGGCCTGCCCGAAGGCCTGCGGCAGTGCGACCGAGACCGGTCCCTGCACGTCCTCGAGGCGGATGCCGAGCGGGCCCTCTCCCTCGGGCGGGTCGGCGCGCGGGATGGCCTTGATCGGCGTGATCGGGCGGCCGTTGCGCTCGATCTCGAGCGTGACCTCGCTCTCGGTGCGCGCCCGCTGGCGGACGTAGCTGACGAGGTCCTGCGAGCGCGTGATCGGACGGCCATCGATCGTACGGACGATGTCGCCGATCTGGATGCCGGCCTTCTCCGCGGGCGAGACCGCGGCGACCTGGTCGACGCGCACGTCGCCGGTCGGGGCGGTCGTCCCGCTCGCGAACGCGATGGTGAGCACGACGAGCGCGAGGACCATGTTCATCCCCACGCCCGCGACGAGCACGATCGCCTGCATCCACCAGGGCTTCGTGGTGAACGCACGAGGCTCGCCGGTGCCCTCCTGGTGGATCGCGAAGTCGTCCTGGCCGAGGATGCGCACATAGCCGCCGAACGGGATCGCGCGGACGGTGTAATCGATCTCGCCGCGCTCGAAGCCGAAGAGGCGCGGCCCGAAGCCGATCGCGAACTCGAGCACGCGCATCCCGAGAAGGCGCGCGGTGAAGTAGTGCCCGAACTCGTGGACCGCCACGATGAGCGTGAAGGTCAGCAGGAACAGCGCGAGCGTCCGGAGGTCGATCGGGAACGACGGCATCAGCGAACCACCGTCTCGGCGCGGAGCGCGCCGCGGACCTCGGCGTCGATGTGGCGGATCTCCGCGAGGCTCGGCTCCGCCGAGCGGCCGTGGGCGCGGCCGAGCGCCGCGCCGCGATGCAGGTAGACCGCGATCTCGTTGAACGGGATCTCCCTGCGCAGGAAGCGGTCGACGGCGACCTCGTCGGCGGCGACGAGGCCGACCATGGCCGACAGGTCGCCCGAGCGTGCCGTCTCGAGCACCGTCTGAAGGCAGGGATAGCGCGCGAGGTCGACCGGCCCGAAGGTGAGCGAGCGCTCGGAGGACCAGTCGATGGCGCGTGTCGGCGACGGCGCGTGGCCCCAGAGCAGCGCGTACTGGATGAAGAGGCGCATGTCCGGCTCCGCCAGCTGGGCCCGGACGCTGCCGTCGGTGAGCTCGACCATCGCGTGGACGATCGACTGGGGGTGCACCACCACGCCGATCCGCTCGTAGGTCAGGTCGTAAAGCCAGCGCGCCTCGACGACCTCGAAGCCCTTGTTCGCGAGGGTCGCGGAGTCGATGGTGATCTTCTGACCCATCCGCCAGGTGGGATGGCGGAGCGCCGTCTCAGGCGTCACGCGCGCGAGCTCGTCCAGCGGCAACGTGCGGAACGGACCGCCCGACGCGGTGATGAGCACACGCTCGACCTCCTCGGGCCGCGTGCCGACGAGGCACTGCCACAGCGCGCAGTGCTCGCCGTCGACCGGCCGCAGGCGATCGCCGGCGCCGTTCACGAAGCGGCGCACAAGATGGCCGGCCGCGACCAGCGTCTCTTTGTTCGCGAGCGCCACCGACTTCCCCACCTCAAGTGCGGCGAGGGTCGGCTCGATCCCGTCGATGCCGCTCGTCGCCACGAGCACGAGGTCGACATCCTTTGCCGTCGCGGCCGCGACGAGCGCGGGCACGCCACCGTCGCGCTCGAACACCACCGCGCGCGCCCCGAAGCGCGCCGCGAGGACGGCGAGGTCGTCGGCGTTCCGGCGCGAGGCGATGACCGTGGCCCGCAGGCGCTCCGGGTGCGCGGCGACGACGTCGAGCGCCTGCCGCCCGATCGAGCCGGTCGCGCCGAGGATCGCGAGGCGGGTCACCACCGACCCATCATCCCATCACTCATCCCGCTCTTAAGGACGCGCGAGGGCGAGGACCAGGGCCACCGCGGGCGCGACGAAGATGAGGCTGTCGATCCGGTCGAGCACGCCCCCGTGGCCGGGGAACAGCGTGCCCGAGTCCTTCGCCCCCGCGGCGCGCTTGATCGCCGACTCGAAGAGGTCGCCGGCGAAGCCGACCGGTCCGACGAGCGCCGCGACGAGGAGCGCTGGGCCGGTCTTCATCCCGGCGGAGGTCGCGATGAGCAGCGCGACGATCGCCGCCCCGCCGAATCCCGCGAGGGTGCCCTCCCACGTCTTGCCCGGGCTGATGCGCGGCACGATGCGCCGCCGCCCGATGCGCGAGCCGACCAGGTACGCGACGCTGTCGCCGACCCACGTGGGCACGAGCGCCAGCAGCAGCCACACCGGAAGCGTGCCGAGCCACCCGAGCGTTCCCTCGCCACCCGCTTGCCACAGGTCGATGAGGTAACCGAAGCCGTACCCGAGGTACAGCGCGCCGCCGAGTGTGAACACCGCGCCGAGGACCGCGGGATAGGGACGGCCTCGCACGGCTTCGGCGATGAAGACCAGCATCGCGACCACGCCGAACAGAGCGACGCCAAGGAGCGCGCCCTGCTCGAAGACCGGCTCGAACCCGCTGCGCACGTCAGTGCCCGGGCGAGCGGCGAACAGATGCGCTGCCAGGAACAACAGCACGAACACCACGCCGACAAGCCAGGGTTGGTACGGGCGATACCGGAACAACGCGCGCAGCTCGAGATACCCGATGACCGCAAGCAACGCGATGAGCACGGCGAACGTCGGCCACGGCGCGAAGAGCGCCGCCAGTACCACGACGGCGTAGACCAGCGCCGTCGCGGTGCGGCGCTCCAGGTCGGCGATCCCCATGCGCGGGCGGCTAGCGTCCAAAGCGGCGCTCGCGTTCCGCGTACGAACGAATGGCGTCGTCGAGATCGGTCACCGCGAAGTCGGGCCAGAGGACCGGCGTCGCCCACATCTCGGCGTACGCGACCTCCCAGAGCAGGAAGTTCGAGACGCGGAGCTCGCCGCCGGTGCGGATGAGGAGATCGGGATCGGGGTGATGCGGCGCGTAGAGACGGCTCGCGATCGCCGCCTCATCGACCGCGTCCGGGGCCACGCCGTCCTTCACCAGCGCGCGCACGGCGTCGACGATCTCGGCCCGGCCGCCGTAGTTGAAGGCGAGCGTCATGACGCCGCGCTGACAGCCGGACGTGGCCTTGACCGAACTTGCGATCGCCTCCTGGAGACCCGGCGCGAGCTCGTGCAGCCGCCCGATGACCTCGAGCCTGACGTCGTCCTTCACCAGCGAATCGGTCTCGCGCCGGATCGTCTCCTCGAGCAGGCCCATGAGCCCGCGGACCTCCTCGGGCTCGCGCGCCCAGTTCTCGGTCGAGAAGGAGAAGAGCGTGAGGTACTCGACACCGCGCTCGCGCGCCGCGCGGAGGGTGCGTCGGATCGTCTCGACGCCGGCGCGGTGCCCGGCGATCGCCGGGAGGTGACGCCCGCGCGCCCATCGGCGATTGCCGTCCATGACGACCGCGATGTGGCGCGGGACCGCTGCGTTCATCCCCCGAGGCTAGACCTCGAGGATCTCTTTCTCTTTGGCGGTGCCGATCTCGTCCGCGACGAGGATGTAACGGTCGGTGAGCTTCTGCAGCAGGGCCTCGGCGCGCTTGACCTCGTCCGCCGTGACGCCCGAGCTCTTCTCCTTGGCCTTCATCTCGTCGTGGGTGTGACGCCGGATCGTGCGGACCTCGACGCGCCCCTCCTCCACCTTCTTGTGGAGGAGCTTCACCAGATCGCGGCGGCGCTCCTCGTTGAGCGCGGGGATGTTCAGGCGGATGAGATTCCCGTCGTTGTTCGGAGCGAGGCCGAGGTCGGAGGACTGGATCGCCTTCTCGATCGCCTTGATGAGGCTCTTGTCCCAGGGCTGGATGAGGATCATCCGCGGCTCCGGCGCGCTGATCGCGGCGAGCTGGATGAGCGGCGTGCCCACGCCGTACGCCTCGACCTCGAGGTTCTCCACCAGCGACGGCGCGGCCCGACCCGTGCGGACCGTCCCGATGTCGTGGCGGAGCGCCTCGATCGCCTTCTTGAAGCGCGCCTCGGTCTGGGCGAGCAGCTCCTCGAGCGCCATCAGCTGTGCACCAGAGTGCCCACGTGCTCGCCGCGCACGGCACGCAGGAGAGAGTCCGTCTTTGAGAGGTCGAAGACGATGATCGCGATCTCGCGATCGGCAGCGAGAGCGGCGGCGGTCGCGTCCATCACGCCCAGATTTTTCTCGAGCACCTCACGGTGCGTCAGCTCCTCGTACTTCTTCGCGCCCTTGGTCGTGCGCGGGTCGGCGTCGTAGACACCGTCCACCGCGTTCTTCCCCATGAGGATCACGTCCGCGCTGATCTCGGCGGCGCGGAGCGCGGCCGCGGTGTCCGACGTGAAGTATGGGTTGCCGGTGCCGGCTGCGAAGATGACCACCCGGCCCTTTTCGAGGTGCCGGATCGCCTTCCGGCGGATGTACGGCTCGGCCACGTCCTGGATGGTGAGCGCCGACTGCACGCGTGTCGCGACGCCCCTCGCCTCGAGTACCGACTGCAGCGCGAGGGCGTTGATGACCATCGCGAGCATGCCCATGTAATCGGCGGTCGCGCGCTCGATGCCGTGCTCCGCGACGGCGGCACCGCGCATGAAGTTGCCGCCGCCGATGACGATCGCGATCTCGATGCCGAGGTCGTGCACCTTTTGGATCTCCTCGGCCAGATAGCGCACGTAATCGGGCGAGATGCCGAACTTGCGGTCGCCGAGGAGGGCCTCCCCGGACATCTTGAGCAGCACGCGCTTGTACTTCGTGCCGCCCTTGGTCATCGCGGCGGAGTCTATGACTCGGCCTCGGGCTCGCCCAGCGCGAAGCGCTGGAAGCGCCGCACCGACACGTTCTCGCCGACCGACGCCGCGAGCGTCGTCACGAGGTCCTTGATCGTCTTCGAGGCGTCACGGATGTAGGCCTGGGCGTAGAGCGCGTCCACGTCCTTCGGCGACATCGCCGCGACCTGCATCGCGACCTCCTGCGCGAGCTTCTGGAACTCCTCGCTGCGCGCGACGAAGTCCGTCTCGCTCGCCATCAGGACGATGGCGCCGACGCGTCCGCCGGCGTGGATGTAGCTCGCCACGGTCCCCTCGTTCGCTTCGCGGCCGGACTTCTTCGCGACCGACGCGAGACCGCGCTCCTTCAGGAGCGCCTTCGCCTTCTCGAAGTCACCGCTCGCGTCCTCCAGCGCCCGCTTGCAGTCCATGACGCCCGCGTTCGTCTCCGCGCGCAGGCGCTGGACCTCCTTTGGGTCGATCTTCTTGATCTGCCCGGCCATGGCTAGACGGTCTCCTCCGTGGTCTTCTCTGGCTCGGGCGCGCCGCCGATCGGGAACTCTTCCTCTTCCTCCGGCTCGTACACGCGCGGCGTGCGCTTTGCGCGCGGGACTCCGACGCCACCCTCGATCTCCGAGACGGTCGTGGACGGCGCGTAGCCCATGTCCTCGGGCGTCGCCTCCTTGCGGCTGGCATCGAACATCGAACGGCCCTCGATGACCGCGTCGGCCATCTTCTGGCAGATGAGCTTCACCGCGCGGATGGCATCGTCGTTCGCGGGGATGATCACGTCGATGAGATCCGGGTCGCAGTTGGTGTCGACCATCGCGACGATCGGGATCTCGAGTCGCCGCGCCTCCTCTACCGCGATGTGCTCGCGGTGCGGGTCGACGACGAAGATCGCCGCCGGCGGGCGCTTCATCTCGCGCACGCCGGAGAAGTAGCGGTCGAGGTGCTGGAGCTCGTCCTCGAGGCGCTGGGCGTCCTTCTTGGGCATGGTCCCGAAGTCGCCACGCTCCTTGCGCTCGTGCAGCTCGTTGAGCCGGTTGATCCGCTTCTGGATCGTGACGAAGTTCGTGAGGAAGCCACCCAGCCAGCGCTGGTTGACGAAGTGCATCTGGGCACGCCGGGCCTCCTCGGCGATGGACTCCTGCGCCTGCTTCTTCGTGCCGACGAACAGGATCTGTCCGCCGTTGCCGGCGAGATCCCGCATGAACACGTACGCGTCCTCGACGCGCGTGAGCGTCTGCTGCAGGTCGATGATGTGGATCCCGTTGCGCTCCATGAAGATGAAGCGCTTCATCTTCGGGTTCCAACGGCGGGCCTGGTGTCCGAAATGGACCCCGGACTCCAGGAGCTGCTTCATGGTGACGACGGCCAACGTGGTCTCCCTTTTTCCTCCGCTCCCCGTCAGCTCGGCCGTGTCGACGGTCGCCAGCCGGCGACGGACGAGGGTACGGACGAATCGGGAGAGCGTGCGTGATACCGGGCTCGCGCCCGGTCCATCGACGATTCTAGCAGGCGAAATCTCGCCTTTCCGGATGAACGAAGGCCCGGCCTCTCGGCCGGGCCTTCGCGGACTACGACGTCGTGGTCGCTACGTGAGGTTGTTGCCGATGTTGCTGAAGATGTTCTGGAGCTGGCCGCGGAGGAAGATCATGGCGACGATGACGGCAATGGCGATAACAGCGATGATGAGGGCGTACTCGACGAGGCCCTGGCCATCGTCCTCACGGAAGAAAGCGAGCATTTGTTGGACCTCCTTTCTTGCGTGCTCGACGCCCGTTCGCACGGACGCCGCCAGTCGAAAGTCTAGGCTCGCTTGACTGCCCGGCAATCCCCTGAGGGTCCTGCCCCCGCCGGCTGATACGGGCTTGTTTTCCGTCTAGCGGAAGTCGGGGTGGCCCCTACGGACGACGCTGGCACGCAGCTCCTCGAGCGCGCTGGGTGGGCGCTGCGGCCTTGGTAGCGCGTCTGGGAGGGACCTGGCGAGCGCGCCGCGCAGCTCCTCCAGCGTGCACCCGAAGAGCTCGCCGCTCGTCTCGAACTCGGCCCGCAGGCGGAGAAAGCCGAAGCGGTTGTGCCGGCTGGGATCCAGGCCGCCGCACACCTCGTCGAGCAGAAGGTACAGGGCGGTGCGCCGCTCGACGGAGAGGGTCCCCAGCCACGCGTCGACCGCGCCGCGGCTCCGATCGTCCACGCCACGGATTCTCCTACGAGCGTCGACAGAACTCGGCGACGGTGGCCGCGATCGCCTCCGCGGGCACCCGGCGCACCCGCGCGTCCGGCAGCGAGGCGAGCAGCTCCGCGCCGTACTCGCGCAGGAGCGCGCGGCGGTCGAGCAGCACGACCGCGCCGCGATCGGTGCGCGTCCGGATGAGGCGGCCGAATCCCTGACGCAGCCGGAGCGCGGCCTGCGGGAGATGGAACTCGCGGAACGGATCTTCGTAGCGTTCGGACCGGCCCTGCACGAGCGGGTCGTCGGGCACGGCGAACGGCAGGCGCGCGATGACGACGCACTCGAGGATCTCGCCCGGCAGGTCGATGCCCTCCCAGAACGACTGCGTGCCAAGGAGCACGGCGCGACCCGCCGCGAACCGCTCGAGGAGCGCGCGGCGCGATCCGTCGATCCCCTGCGTGAGCACCGCGATGCCCGACTCCTCGAGCGGACCGAGACGCGCGGCGACCTCACGCATCGCGCTGTGCGAGGTGAAGAGGACGAGCGTGCGCCCCTCGAGCACGCGGCCGATCTCGGCGATGGTCTCGGCGGCCTCGTCGGCGAAGTCCGGCTCGCCGGGCAGCGCGCCGTCGTCCGGCACGACGAGGATCGCCTGCGTCGCGTAGTCGAAGGGCGAGCCGAAGGCGTGCGCGTCGGCCACGTCGGCGATGCCGAAGCGGTCCATCGCGAACGCGAAGGAGTCCGCGACCGCGAGCGTCGCGGACGTGAACACCGCCGAGCGCCGCGTCTCCACCAGTCCCCGCCGGATCGCCTCCCCCAGATGCGACGGCGCGACACGCAGCACGACGTCGCCGTCGGCGCGACGCTCGAGCCAGACGATGTCGCCCGAGCGCGGAGTGTGGACGCCACGCGCGATCGCGCTTCTGATCCCCGCGAGCTCGGCCGCGGCGGACGCGAGCTCGGCCTGCTCGTCCTCGTCTGTCGTCCGCGCCGCGAGACGGTCCGTCGCCGTGGCCACGCCGGCGATCGCGTCCGCGAGGCGCTCGCCGGCGAGCTCCACCGGAAGCCACCGCTCGTCGGAGGCGCGAAGGCCGGCGGTGACGCGAAGGCGGTCATCCTGTGCGGTCGGATCGAGCAGCGACCCAAGTGCCGCGAACACCTCTCCGGCGCGCTCACGGGCGGCGGCGACCTCACGGCGCAGCGCCTCGGCCGTGTCAGCCCGCTCGTCGCGGAGCGCCGCGGTCACGGCGGGCGCGCGCGATACGCGGTCCAGCGCGCGGCGGACGAGCCGATCCTCGAGCGCGAGACCGAAGGCGTCGGTGGCGACCTCTTCCAGGCGGTGCGCCTCATCGACGACGAGGTGTTCGGCCGCCGGGAGGATCGCGCCGCGCATGCGCGCGTCCTGGAGCAGGAGCGCGTGGTTCGTCACGACCAGGCCCGACTTCGCGGCGGCCTCGCGGGCACGCTGCAGGTAGCAGCCGCCGGCGACACGCGCGCAGCGGCGTGCGTCACACGTCTCGTCGTCAGCCGACACGCGGCCCCAGAGCTCGGACTCCGCACCCAGCAGATTCAGCTCGGCGCGGTCGCCCGTCGCGGTGTCCAGCCGCCAGATGAGGGTCTTCAGCGCGAGCCGCGCCTCCTCGCGCGTCTGCGCGACGCCGCGGAACTGTTGCCACCGCCGCGGACAGAGATAGTTCGAGCGGCCCTTCAGCACCGCGACGCTGACGTGCGTGCCGAGCGCTCCCTGCAGCGCGGGGATGTCCTTTCGCACCAGCTGGTCCTGCAGGGGCAGCGTGTGCGTGCTCACGATGACGCGCTCGCCGGCGAGCGCGCGCGAGAGCGCGGGCACGAGGTAGGCGAGCGACTTCCCCACTCCGGTGCCCGCCTCGGCCAGGAGCGGGCCGCCCTCGGCGAAGGTGCGCTCGATGGCCAGCGCGAGATCCCGTTGCTGGACGCGCTCCTCGTATCCGGCGAGCGATCGTGCGAGCGGTCCGTCGTGCGCGAAGACCGGCCCGACCGCGAGCGCCGCGGCCGGCGGCTGCGCTGGCGCGACCGCCGCCGGCGACTGAAGGCGCGCGTCGATCCACGCGCCGCGGACGGCCGACGCCAGCGCGTCATGGAAGAACGTGACGAACGGCGCCCCCAGCAGCGGCGCGTAGGCCTGGGCCTCCTCGAGGACGGCCCGCGGCAGCTCGCGCGCCCTGCGGGCAAGGTCCGCGAGGACCGCGGCGCACGTGAGCGCGTCATCGAGCGCGCGATGCGCGGCGTCCGGCGTGATGGCGGCCGCGGCTGCGAGCGACTGGAGCGCGTAGGTCGCTGCCGTGGGCATGAGGATCGACGCGAGCTCGACGGTGTCGAGCCGCTCGCGCGGCGGCAGGCCGGCACGCTCGAGGAAGGCGAGATCGAAGCCGACGTTGTGACCGACGACCGGAGCGTCACCCAGGAACGCCCGCAGGCGCTCGATCGCGACCTCGGCCGACGGCGCCCCGACGAGGTCCTCGTCGTGGATCCCGGTGAGCCGGGTGATCGCCGAAGCCAGGCCCGCGCCCGGGTCGACGAAGGTGGCGAAGCGCTCGCCGACGGTCACCTTCCCGTCGGCGTCGAGCCGCACGCGCGCCGCCCCGATCTCGACGATGCGGTCTATCGCCGGATCGAATCCGGTCGTCTCCAGGTCGATCGCGATGAGGTCGATGGAAAACGCCTTCTAGGGCTCGCCAGGGAGGTCCCCTGGGGACCTCCCGGCCGCCGCGGATGCGAAAACTAAGGGTAGATGCCGCGCGTGAGCGTGGCCTCGGCGACGCGATGCACCGCGACCATGTACGCGGCCGTGCGCATGTCGACCTTGTGCTTCTTCGACATGTCCAACACGTCGTTGAAGGACTTGACCATGACCTCCTTGAGGCGCGCGTTGATGGTGGCCTCGCGCCAGAAGAGGTTTTGCAGGTCCTGCACCCATTCGAAGTACGACACCGTCACCCCGCCGGCGTTGCAGAGGATGTCGGGGATGAGGAACACGCCCCGGTCGTAGAGGATGCGGTCCGCCTCGGGCGAGGTCGGTCCGTTCGCGGCCTCGGCGACGATCTTTGCCTTGATCTTCGGGGCGTTGTGCTCGCCGATCTGGTTCTCGATCGCCGCGGGGATGAGGATGTCGCAGTCGAGCTCGAGAAGCTCGGCGTTGGTCACCCGGTCCGCGCCGGGGAAGCCCACCACCGAGCCGGTCTCGCGCTTGTAGGCGTCGACCTTGTTCGGATCGATGCCCTTCGGGTTGAAGATGCCGCCGCTCGTGTCGGACACCGCGATGACCTTCGCGCCGAGCTCGTGCATGAGCTTCGCCGAGAACGACCCCGCGTTGCCGAAACCCTGCACGACGACGCGCGCGCCCTCGAGGTCGCTCCCCAGATGCTTCGCGGCCTCGATGATCGTGTAGACCGCGCCGCGCGCCGTGGCTTCGTTGCGACCCTCGCTGCCGCCGATGGAGATCGGCTTTCCGGTGACGACGGCCGGCGCGGTGTACCCGTGGTGCATCGAGTATGTGTCCATGATCCAGGCCATCGTCTGCGCGTTCGTGTTCACGTCCGGCGCCGGGATGTCCCGCTCGGGGCCGATGAGCAGCATGATCTCGGTCGCATAGCGGCGCGTCATCGTCTCGAGCTGCTGGCTGCTCATGTTCTTCGGATCGCAGACCACCCCGCCCTTCGCCCCGCCGTACGGGATGCCCACGACCGCGCATTTCCATGTCATCCACATCGCAAGCGCCTTGACCTCGTTCAGCGTGACCGAGGGGTGGTAGCGGATGCCACCCTTCCCCGGGCCACGCGAGACGTTGTGCTGGACGCGGTAGCCGGTGAAGACCTTCACCACGCCATCGGCCATCCGCACCGGGAAGTGCACGATCAGCTCGCGCTGGCACTCAGCGAGGATCGCGCGCATGTTGGGGTCGAGATGCAGCTTGTCGGCGGCGATGCCGAACTGCTCGCGCGCGACCGACCAGGGATCGCGTTGGGTGTGATCGATGACCGCGTTATTAATGGCTGCCACCTATTCCTCCGTCACGATCTCGCGGCGTTGATCTTCTCGACGACCAGCCAGTCCTTCGTCTCCCGACCGGCCGCGTAGATGCTGTTCCAGTTCTTGAGCACGACCCGTCTGAAACCCTGCGTCGCGAGGGTGTCCCGCCACGAGCGCAGGCCGCGCGACACATAGGGCGTCAGACGGACGTTGAGGCTTGGGGCGAGCACGCCTTCAAGGTGGCGCCGTCGCTCCAGGAGCGGGACCTCCAGCAGGGAGTCGCCGTCGACCTCGAGCAGATCGAACGCCGCGAAGATCCGCCGGCTGCCGGCGGGGCGGCCGAGGTCGTTCCCATCGGCGTCCATCTCCAGCTCGGGCTCGTCCTGCCACGCGTCCACCAGCACGCCGTCGAGGATCGCGGTCGACGACCTCGTCTCGGCGACGATCGCGTCGAACAGCTCCCGCGGGCCATCCACCTCTCCGGTGTACCCGATGAAACGCGGCCCCTCATGACCCACTCGGACCAGAACGCGGGTGCCCCGCCACTCGGGCTCGAGGATGTGCCCGCTCGGCTCCGCCTGCTCGCGGGCGTAGTGCGGTCGTTGCGGCAGCAGGTCTCCGCCGATGGCGCTTTTCAAGGGTTTCGCCACTCAGTATCCCATCCTCTTGACAGTCCGAACGGACGTTCTATCATGCGAACGCCTGTTCCAAACTGATCTGAGGGGAGCCCTGAAATGGCCATTGCCACCGTCGCCACCTTCAACAGCCCTTCCCCACGCCGCACCGCGGCGGCATCCGCGGACCGGGTGCCGCCGCGCGTGTATACCCCCTACGCACAGCGCCGGCTCACCCGACCGATGGCGGTCCCGGCCGACGCGGAAACGGCGAGCGCGATCTCTGGCCGGACGCGCCTGCCGTTCTTCCGCGGCCGACGCGACCGATCGTCCTAGGCGCCTTCCTTCTTCTTCGTCTCGCCGACACTGCTCGCGTATGCCGCGAGCGGTGCGGCGAGGGCCGCGAACTCGGTCGGGATGATGAATTTCGTCGACGGTGACGCGCCGAGCGCCTTGAGTGCCTCGAGGTACTGGAGCGTGATCGTCCGCGGGTCGGCGTGATTGGCCATGTCATTGATCTTGTCGAGCGCGAGGGCGAAGCCCTCCGCCCGAAGGAGCTGCGCCTGCCGCTGCCCCTCGGCCTGGAGGATGTTCGACTGCTTGTCACCCTCGGCCACCAGGATCGCTGAGGCGCGCTTGCCCTCGGCCTCGGTGACCGAGGCACGACGGGTGCGCTCGGCGGTCAGCTGGCGGTTCATGGCCTCCTGCACGTCGCGCGGCGGGGTCAGCTCGCGGATCTCGACCGTCGTGACCTTCACGCCCCAGCGCTGGGTGACCTCGTCGAGCTTCGTACGTAGGACCTCGTTGATCTGCTCGCGCTTGGCGAGCACGTCGTCGAGGAGGATGTCGCCGATCACCGCGCGGAGCGTCGTCGTCGCGATGCCGGTCACGGCCGTGCGGAAGTTCTGGATCTTGAGCACCGAGTCCGCGGCCTGCTCCTCCATGATCTTCTGGTAGATGAGGAAGTCGATGGAGATCGGCGCGTTGTCCTTGGTGATGCAGGTCTGCTGCGGGATCTCCACGACGAACTCGCGGAGGTCCACGTTGATGCCGACCTGGATCGGCGGCGGGAGCAGCAACACGAGCCCCGGGCCGGCCGTCTTCTGGTATTTCCCCAGCGCAAGGACCACGAGGCGCTGGTACTGCGGAACGATGTGGATGATGGTGCGAAGGACGAGGATCGCGATGATCGCGGCGAACAGCGCGATCGCAAGACCGATATCCATCAGGACGCTCCCCCTCCCGGTGACGAATCGCGTGCCGGCTCGACGATAAGACTCAGGCCTTCCCTGCGTGTGACACGAACTGGACTTCCCTTGGCGATCGCGCCACCCTCGCTCCTCACGGACCAGTGCTCGCCGGCGACGTAGGCGACGCCGTTCGGGCCGATGTCGCTCTTCGCGACGCCGGTCGCGCCGACCAGCGCCGGCGAGCCCCCGGCCCAGCTGAGATGGCGGATCGACACCGCGAAGCGCGCGACGTAGAAGAAGAACCCGCCCGAGACGAGCGCGACCGCCGCGATGACGATGGGGTCGACGCTCACCCGGAGCCCGGGGAACGTCGTGATGGGCGGGAACAGGATGATCGTGCCCACGACGAGCGCCGCGATCCCACCGGCGGTGAGGAGCCCGTGACTCGCGATCTTGATCTCGGCGACGAACAGCAGGATCGCGAACACCATGAGCGCGACCCCGGTGGCACTCGCGTCGAGCGTGCCGAACGCGAAGAGCGCGAGGACGACGGCGATGACGCCGATGATGCCGGGGAAGATGAGGCTCGGGTTCGACAGCTCGAAGATGATCCCGTACGTCCCGACCGTGAACAGCAGCACCGCGATCTGCGGGTCGACGATGAGGTGCAGCAGCGTCTCGATCGGATTCGGCGTCGCGTCCACGAGGGTCGCGGCCTTCGTCGCGAGCTTCGTCGCGCCGGCCGCGGTCGTGACGGTGCGGCCGTCGATCTTCGCCAGCAGGTCGGGGACGTCGTTCGCGATGACGTCCACGACACCGATCTTCGCCGCCTCGTCCGCGCCGATGCTCACGCTCTTGCGAACGGCGTCCTCGGCCCATTGCTCGTTGCGCCCGCGGGCCTTCGCGATGTTGACGATGTGGGCCACGGCGTCGTTCTCGGCCTTGAGGCGGAGGTCGCCCTGGATGTCACCGCCGGAGGAGTCGACCGGATGCGCGGCGCCGATGTTCGTCGACGGCGCCATCGCGGCGACGTGGCCGGCCATGGTGATGAACGTGCCGGCAGACGCCGCCCGCGCGCCAGGTGGCTCGACGAAGGTCACCACCGGGACGCGGGCGGCCAGGAACCGGCCGGTGATCTTGTACGTCGAGTCGATGAGCCCGCCGGGTGTGTCGATCTGGAACACGACTGCCGCGACGCCACGTTGCTCCGCCTCGTCCAGCACCCGGTCCACATAGCGCTCGGTGATCGGGTTGATGACGCCTTCGATCCGGCCGACGAGCACGGTGTTGACATCCGCGCCGGCCGCGACCATGCCCAGAAGGCCCACTGCCACGGCGAGCACTGACACCAGCCGCAGCACGAAGCGCATGGATCGAGGATAGCCCTCGGGCCGCCTACCGCTCGGCGTCGAGGACGAGGCGCACAGGCACGCGTCCGCGCTCGACGTACCAGTCCCCGACCCACTCCGCTCCGTACTTCGCGCGCCACAGATCGACGAGCCGCCGCAGCGCCGCGCTCTCGTCGGCGACAGCCTCGCGCCTGGCGCCGCGTTCCGCCCCGTCGACGCGGATCCGGCAGCGCGGTTCGCGTTCGAGGTTCCGCAGCCAGTCCGCGGCACGGTCCGTCCGCAGCCAGATCGCGCCGTCGTCGTACGCGAACCAGATGCGCACCGAGTGCGGCCGTCCGCTCCGCCGGCCGGTGGTGAGCAGCTCGAGCTCCTCCGCGGTCCGGAGCGACCGTTCCAGGTCTGTCTCGCTCACGGGCCGGCCGCCTCCGCGCGTAGGAGCGGCCCGAGTCGCTCAAGCGCGGCGTGCTGCTCGGCGACGTACGCCGGCGTCCAGCCGTGACCGCCGGCGATCATCTCGACGCGCGCCCCAGGCACGATGTCGCGCAGCAGCGACGCCGTTCCTGGCGCGTCCACGAAGGCGTCCTGCTCGGCGAGGAGCGCCGCGACCGGACCGCGCCACGCGCGGAGGACCGGCGTGCGATCGACGCGCAGCAGATCGGCGGCAAGCTCGCGCGCCGCGCCCAGGTCCGCGCGGAGCAGGTCCGCCTGATCGTGCGCGAGCTGTTCGGCCTCGACGTCGCCCGCGTTCGCGAAGACCCGGCGGTGGAGGGTCGCGAGCGCCGTGTTCCGACGAAGCGGTCCGAAGAGGACGCCCGCCGGCGACACGAGCGCCGCGAGCTGCAGCCGGACGATCGGCCGGATGAGATCGGGCCGCAGGAACGGCGTGTGCAGAAGGAGTCCGCGCACGCGCGGACCGGACAGCTGCGCGGCGGCGATCGCGATCGCGGTGCCGGAGCACAGCCCGGCGACGAAGTGCTCCCCCAGCCCGAGCGTGTCAACGAGCCGCTGCGCGTGGCGCGCATACGCCTCCGCCGTGTGGCGCTCGCCAAGCGTCGGGACGCCGGCACAGCCCGGCAGGTCGGGGACGATGACCCGGAAGTGCGGCGTCAGCGCGGGCAGCCAGCGCAGCACGTTGTGATTCGACCCGTTCCAGCCGTGGAACACGACGAGCGGCGGTCCGCTGCCCTCGTCGAGGATCCCCGGGCGCGGGCTGGCGTTCACGTCGCACCATGAGCGGCGTGGAGTGGCTGCGGGCCGACGACTACTGGGTCGCGCGCACGCTCTTCCAGCGAGCGCTCGGCGCGATCTACCTGATCGCGTTCCTCGCGGCGCTTCGCCAGTTCCGGCCGCTCCTGGGCGAGCGCGGGCTCCTGCCGGTCCGCGACTTCACGGCCCGCGTCCCGTTCATGGCGTCCCCCAGCCTCTTCCACTGGCGCTACTCCGACCGGCTGCTCGTCGCCGTCTCGCTGACGGGCATCGCGCTCGCGGGCGCGATCGTGCTCGGTCTCGGCGACCTCGTGCCGACGCCGGTCGCGATGCTCGTGTGGCTGGCGCTGTGGGCGATGTACCTCTCCATCGTGAACGTGGGTCAGACCTTCTACGCGTTCGGCTGGGAGAGCCTGCTCTGCGAGACCGGCTTCCTCGCGATCTTCCTCGGGAACGCGCAGGTCGCCCCGCCCATCACGCTCGTGTACCTCATCCGGTGGCTGGTCTTCCGCGTGGAGTTCGGCGCCGGGCTCATCAAGATGCGCGGTGATGCGTGCTGGCGCGACCTCACCTGCCTGTATTACCACCACGAGACGCAGCCGATGCCAAACCCGCTCTCCTGGTATTTCCACCACCTGCCGAAGTGGTTCCATCGGCTCGAGGTCCTCGGGAACCACTTCGCGCAGCTCGTCGTGCCGGTCTTCCTCTTCGCGCCGCAGCCGATCGCCTCGATCGCGGGTCTGGTCGTCATTGGCACGCAGGGCTGGCTGGTGCTGTCCGGCAACTTCGCGTGGCTGAACCTTCTCACCATGTCCCTCGCGATCGCCAGTCTGAGCGATGACGCGTTCGGCATGGTCGGCCTCCGCCGGCAGGACCTCGTGGCCGGCCTGAGCGAGCCACAACTGGGTCACATCGTCTACATGGCAGAGTGGTTCGGGGCGATCGCCCTCGCCGTGACCGCACTCATCCTCGTCCTCTCGTATCGACCGGCGCGCAATCTCCTCTCGCGCCGCCAGGTCATGAACTACTCGTGGGACCCGTTCCACCTCGTCGGCACGTACGGCGCGTTCGGCAGCGTCACGAAAGAGCGCGACGAGCTGATCGTCGAAGGGACCCGCGACGCGGTCCTGGGGCCGCAGACCGAGTGGCTCGCGTACGAGTTCAAGGGAAAGCCGGGCGATGTCCGACGCCGTCCGCCGCAATACGCGCCGTACCACCTGCGCCTCGACTGGCTCATGTGGTTCGCCGCGATGTCCTCACCCGGGCACCACGAGTGGTTCGTGCCGTTCGTGACCAAGCTGCTGCTCGCGGATCGGCCGACGCTCGCCCTGCTGCGGCACGATCCGTTCCGCGGCGAGGCGCCGCGCTTCGTGCGCGCACGCCTCTATCGCTACCGCTTCACCTCGCCGGCCGAGCGACGCCAGAGCGGCGACTGGTGGCAGCGGGAGCTCCTGGGGGAGTACCTGCCGCCCAGCGCGCTGGCCTGAGCCGGCGCGAGGCTATGCCGCTGCGGGCCGGCAACCTACATGACCCTGAGAAGACGCAGGACCACGAGGATCACGGCGATGACCAGCAGCGTGTGCAGCCACGTGCCACCCCACGGCGGCGCGTCCCCAACGACGGGTCCACGTGCATACAGCCTGCCCCGGCCGAAGTAACCGAACAGCCAAAGCAGCACCAAGACCAAGATGATCAGCTCGATGAGTCCCATGCGGTGACCTCCTCGCCAGCGTTATGAGCGCGCCAAAGGATCCGGCTGACACCCTAATGCCATTTCACGCGGCCCTCCTTGTCCTGCGGCCAGTCGGCATCCGCATCGTCCACGAGGATCACGAACTGCGCCGCCCAGTGCGGCGTCGAGTACACGCCATCGTTGCGGTCGACCGCGAGCAGCGAGCCATCCGGCATGCGGATGGGACTCGCATACGAAAAGCGCAGCCACCACTCGTCGCCGTACCACTCGTCCAGAGCGATGGGCTGGCCGGTCTGGAAGCCGGGCGTGCGGTACTTGTCGGGCCGGTGATTCGCGGTCTCCGGTCGCATGTCGCCACGCTGCGCGTCCTCGACGATGACCTGGGTGAAGGCGTTTGCCGGATCGTCGTAGAACGTGCCGAAGGTGCCGGTGAAGCCGACGAGCAATGGGTCATGCTGCCCGGCGAGGCTGATGACGTGCACCGGCTTGCCGCTCCGCACCAGCCAGTAGATCGCGGACTTCGTGGCCTCCTCGCGTGAGCCGAAGCGGTAGTAGTGATAGTTGTCCCGCGGCTCGAGCTTCTTCTGCATCGTCGCGATGGCCACGGGGTCGATCCCCGGATCCTTGCTGCGGTTGTAGGCCTGACCCTGCGCGAGGATCTGCGTCGCGGTGAGCGGGTCCTTCCCGCCGGTGTACATCTGCACGATGCGGACGCTCGCGGCGGCGCAGGCGAGCGGATCGCCCTTCGGATCCTCGAACTCGGTGAACCATTGCACGCCGGTCAGCCGGTCACCCATGGTCTTGAACTTCTGCTCGTAGGTGAACGTGCCCCGCGTCCCCGAGAGGACCAGGCTCGCGACGTAGTCGGTGGCTCCCCGCAGCAGACCAACGCACGTGATCACGCCCTTCAGGCCGGTGGGATCGAGCGATGTCTCGCACGGGAAGCCGGGGTCGGGCGTGAGCGATGCCTTCGCGGTCGTGGCCTTCTCGGTCACCGTCCACGCGGCTCTGATGTAGCGCGCGGCCTGGGTGCAGCAGGTGTCCTGCACGAAGGTGACTTCGGGCGGTTTCGCGGTCGCGCTCGCCGACGGCGACGCCGACGGGCCGACGTCGGTGGATCCTCCGCCGCCGCGCCCGAAGAGGAACCCACCGACGGCGATGGCGAAGACGAGCCCGACGCCGACGACGGCGACCTGCCCGATGCGCTCCCCGCGGGTGTACATCCCTGGGTCATATCCTCGCATCTCGTGGAACCGCGTCCGATCCCGCCCCGGCGGCGCCCCCTCGACGACGCGCGGGTGCGCGTGCCCGCGTCGAAGAGCATCGCAAACCGCGAGCTGGTCCTGTCCGCGATCGCCACCGGATCGTCACGCCTCGAGGTGGGGCCGCTCGACCCCGGCGACGACGTCCACACGATGTGCGACGCGCTCGTGGCGCTGGGTCACGGCGTGCGCTGGGTCGAGGGACGCATCGACGTCGCCCCGCGCGACGCGACGCCGGCCGACGCGCGCATCGATGCCCGCGACGCCGGCACCGTCGCCCGCTTCGGGGCAGCCCTTGCGGCGCTGTCGGGGGTCGAGACCGGCATCGACGGGTCGGCGCGCATGCGCGAGCGGCCGATGGGCGAGCTCGCCTCGGCCCTGCGCTCGCTCGGGGCCAGCGTGCAGGGCGACGCGCTACCCCTGGTCGTGCGCGGCCCGCTCCGGGGCGGCGAGGTGAGCGTCGCCGGGTATGAGTCGAGCCAATACGCCTCGGCGCTCCTCCTCGTCGGCCCGCGCACGAGCGAGGGGCTGCGACTCGTTCTGCGGGGCGCGGTCGTCAGCGCTCCGTTCATCGAGATGACCGTCGCGGCGCTCGAGCGGCGCGGCGTGCGCGTGCGGCGTCCCTCCACGCACGCCTTCGTCGTCGCGCCGCAGCGAGTGAGGCCGCGAGCGCTCGCGGTGCCGGGCGACGCGACCGCGGCGACGTACCCCGCGGCGGCCGCGGCGCTCCTCGGGGGTTCGGTGACGATCGAGAACGTCTCGGCCCGGCGCGACGCGGGCGGCCAGGGCGACGTGCGCTTCTTCGACCTCATCGAGCAGATGGGGTGCGCCGTCGCGCGCGGCGGTGCGTCCACGACCGTGCGGCGGACCGGTGCGCTGCACGGGATCGTCGCGAACGTCGCGGACTGCTCCGACGTCTTTCCGACCCTCGCCGTCATCGCGACGCAGGCCGACTCGCCGACCGAGCTTGAGGGGCTCGCGCACACCCGTCGCCAGGAGAGCGATCGGCCGGCAACGGTGGCCGCGGCGATCGCGGCGCTGGGCGGACACGCGCAGGTGTTCGGCGACGCCATCCGGATCGAGCCGGTCCCGCTCCATGACGGCGTCGTGAACGCGTCCGGCGACCACCGCATCGCCATGGCCTTCTCGGTCCTCGGCCTCCACGTCCCGGGCGTCGCGATCAGCGGCTGGGAGTCGGTGTCGAAGACGTTCCCGGGCTTCTACGCGATGCTCGATACGCTCCGGCGCTAGGTCCGAGCGAGCGCTGACGGGCGTCGCCGGGTGTCCGGTGAAGTCACGGGTTCGAGGGGGCGCCGGTGAAACGGACCGATCCGATGATGTATCCCGATGAGGCGAGCGCAGCGCTCTGACCGGATGCGATGTCCAACAGTACATAGGACGGTCCGCTCGCCGCCGCCGCCGCCGAACCATCCACGCGGAACGCGATCGGCGTGCCCGTCGGAAACGCGCCGCCACTCGTTATCGCGCCACGCTCCACATCCAGAAGCTGCAGCGTGCCGTTCTCGACCCATGCGATCTGGCTCGACAGGGGCCGCCACGTCGGCTGGCCGGCGGTCTGCCCCAGGCGCGGACCCGTGACCATCGCCCCGGGCTCAGCGAGCCTCCACCAGCGCAGCGTGGGGCCTTGATCGGACGAGAACAGGGAGAAGCCGATCCGCTGATCGCTGGACACCTGCACTGAGCCCATGCCCTCGGGCATTCCCAAGAGGAGTGGCGCGGGGTCGCCGTTGGTGCGCACCGCGATGTACCCGGTCGTGTACCCGCCCTCACCGGACAGGCCCGCAGCCGCGATCCCGGCGGCGCGGTCCCAGCCGAGCGGCACGTACACGCCGCCGCCGGTGGCGAGCCGCCTCGCAGTGCCGCCGGTCGCCTCGATCACCAGGAGCGAGGTGTTGGACACGAAGCCGACCGGATCTCCCGGGTTTGGCCAGCCTTCGAGCGAGAAGACGATCCCGCTGCCGTCGCTTGACCAGGCCAGCGCAGTTCCCCGCTGTTCCGTCGGCGGTCTGTAGATCGCGTTACCCAGCCCAGGTCGAGCCACCTCCACGACGCGCAGCTCGATCGCCCCTGCCGTGCTCCCTGACCAGTAGGCAACTCGCGTCCCGTCGGGCGAGACCGCGCAGCTGCAGGCCGAGAACCGCCAGGCCTGCGTGGGCAGCTCGAATCCGCTCTGACCTGTCTCGGGTCGCACGGTCACGCCGAGGGAGCCTTGCTGCGGGGCCCAGACGAAGCCGAAGCTGTCGCTCAGGACGCTCGCGGCCCCACGCGTGGACGCGGGAGCGGTCGTCCTTGGCGAGGCCGACGTGAGCGAAGACGTCGCGGGTGGCTCGGCGACGGCGGAGCGCCGCTCAGCAAGCAGGCCGGGGAGGACGAGGACGACGGCGACGAGCGCGGCCAGTGAGAGAGCGACGACGATCAGCCGTTTCAACGACTAGAAGATAAGAGCCGCGCAGGAGCCCGGTCGTGCTAGTCGAGCCGCGACCGCGCCGCGGCGGCGCGCTCCAGGATGTCGTGCACCGCGGCCTGGTCCCGCTCGGCGACCGCGCGCTCGAGCTCATCGAGCACCGTGCGGAGCCGAGCGATCGCCGCGACGACGTTCCCGCTGTTCGCGAGAAGGATCGTCTCGGCCAGGTCGGGCGCGGTGAGCGCGAGCCGCGTCGTGTCCCGGTAGCCCGGGCCGGCGAACGCGGGAAGGTCCGTCGCCCCCTCCGATGCCGCGACCGAGAGCGCGGTCGCGAGCGCGAGCGGCAGCGCGGATGTGAGCGCGACGATGCGGTCGTGCTCCACGGCCGAGCACACCGTGACCACCCCGCCCGCGCCGCGCGCGACCTCGCCGGCGACCGCCATCGCCGGCGCGTCCGACGTCGCCGTCGGAACGAGGAGGAATGGCCGGCCCGCGAGCAGCGCGGGGTCCGCGCCGATGAAGCCCTGCGCGCTCCGTCCGGCCATCGGGTGCATCCCCACCAGGCGAGCGCCACCGGCGTGCTCGCGCGCGAACGCATCGATCGGCGCGCGCACCGAGGCGACGTCGAGCAGCACCGCGGAGCCGGCGCGTGGCGCCAGCGCGGCCAGGGTAGGCAGCACCGCGCTCATCGGCGTCGCGACGATCACGACATCGGCCGGCAGCAGCTCGTCCAGGTCATCGACGACGCCGAGACCCGCCGCCCGGGCCGCGTCGCGCGGCTCGCGGGCAATGTCGTACCCGCGCACCTCGTGCGCGGACCGTAGGGCGAGCGCGAGCGATCCGCCGATGAGACCGAGTCCCGCGATGGCGATCTTCACAGGCAAGCGAGGCCGAGGACGGAAGCCGCAGCTTCCGTACGCGGACGAGAGCAGCCCGTATTGCGAGGCATTACGTGCGCACCGGGCTGCCGACGCCGCGGCCGAGGGCGCGGCCGACCGCGGTCACCTGGACCATCAGCGACGCGAAGTTCTCGAACGTGAGCGATTCGAAGCCGTCGGAGAGCGCGTGATCCGGACTCGGGTGGACCTCGATGAGCAGCCCGTCCGCCCCTGCGGCGACGGCCGCGAGCGCGACAGGGGCGACGAGGTACCACTTCCCGGTGCCGTGCGACGGATCGCCGATGACCGGCAGGTGCGTGAGGCGCTTCAGCATCGGGATCGCGTTCACGTCAAAGGTGTTGCGGGTGTACTTCTCGAACGTCCGGATGCCGCGCTCGCAGAGGATGACGTTGCGGTTGCCGCGCGCGAGGACGTATTCGGCCGACAGCAGGAACTCCTCGATCGTGGCGGACATCCCGCGCTTCAGGAGCACCGGCTTCGGCTGCTCGCCCACCGCGTCGAGCAGCGCGTAGTTCTGCATGTTGCGCGCGCCGATCTGGAGACAATCGGCGACGCGCGCGACCGCATCGACATCGCCGGGCGCGAGCACCTCGGTGCAGATCGCGAGGCCGGTCTCGGCACGAGCCTCGGCCAGGAGCTCGAGGCCGCCGACGCCCAGGCCCTGGAAGGCGTACGGCGAGGAGCGTGGCTTGAACGCGCCACCGCGCAGGATCGTCGCCCCCGCGGCGCGCACCGCCCGCGCCGTCGCGAGCATCTGCTCGCGTGATTCGACCGCGCACGGACCGGCCATGACCACCAGCGGGGCGGGGCCACCGACCGGCACGCCGTCGACTCGCACGGTCGTGTCATCCGGGATGACCTCGCGGGACGCGAGCTTGAAGGGCCGGCTGACCGGCACGACCTCGGCCACACCGGGCAGCGACTCCACCGCCTCCGCCGCGGCGCGTGAGGTCGCGCCGAACGTGCCGATGGCCATGCGCTCCGCGCCCGGCAGCGGCACGGGCGTGATGCCGAACTCGCCGATCCGCGCCACGACGGCGTCGATCTCCTTCTGCGTCGCGCCGCGCTTCATCACGACGAGCACCTAGCCCGTCCCTCCCGACGGCGGCCGGCCGCTCTTCGCGTCGGTCGGCAGATCGACCGCCCACGCGGGTCGGAGAGCGCGCGCTCCGTGCAGGAACGCGTGCTTCACATCGCGTTGCGCGAGCGTCGTGTTCCACGCGATGAGCACGCGAACGCACAGGGGGAGGGCGCCGGGCACCGGGATCTCTCGCCCGCAGATGAGCGGCACGTCGGTCCAGCCCATCCCCGCGCGCGCAGCGTCCGCGGGGAACGCCGCGTCGAGGTCCGGTGTCACGGTGAACCACACGTACCCGATGTCCTCCGGCTTGATGGCGTTCCGATCGCGCATCACCCGCAGGAGCTCCAGCGTCGCGTCGGTGACCGCCGCCGCATCGTTCGCGCGGACCGTCGTGGCGCCACGCACACCGCGCACCGCGCTCATGAGAAAGAACCCGCGCGGCGCAAGGACGCGACAAAGTCACGAAGGGCGGCCGCCCGCGCGTTCGCCGGCGCTTTCGCGATCACGTCGAGTGCCGCGCTGCCGACGACGGCGCCGTCGGCGACGCCGCGCAGATCGCGGACGTGATCGGGCGACGCGATGCCGAACCCCACGACGACGGGTAGGCGCGTGTGCCGCCGCACCCGCGCGACGAGCTCGCCGACCTCGCCACCCAGGCGAGCGCGCGCGCCGGTGACGCCGGTGAGCGAGACGCAGTACGCGAACCCACGCGCCGCGGGCGCCAGGCGCGCGAGCCGGTCCTCGGCCGTCGTCGGCGCGTAGAGATCGATGCGCACGAGGCCGGTCGGCGCGAAGGCGTGATCGAGGTCGGCGCTCTCCTCTGCCGGCATGTCCGGCACGATCACGCCGGCGAGACCGCCGGCGCGGAGGTCGGCCGCGAGACGGTCGTACCCGCGTTGGAAGAATGGATTGGTGTAGCCCATCAGGAGCACCGGCAGGTCGCGCTCGCTCGCCACGCTCGCGCCCTCCCGCACGCAGTCGGCAAGGGTCACGCCGTGACGGAGCGCGGCCTCGCTCGCGCGCTGCACCGTGGTGCCGTCGGCCAGCGGATCGCTGAACGGGACGCCGAGCTCGAGGACGTCCGCCCCGCCGTCGGCGGCGGCGCGAAGCAGCGCCGGCGTCGCGGCGGGCTCGGGGTAGCCGACGGTGAGGTACACGACGATCGCGAGCCGCCGCTCCTCCCGGGCCTTCGCGAAGGCGCGCTGGAGGCGGGCGTGGCCGGTCGACGCGCCGATCATGGCGACCATCAGCCCACATGCTCCATGACCGTGTCGAGGTCCTTGTCGCCACGCCCGGAAAGGCACAGCAGGACGCTGCGCTCGGCGCCGTACTGCGCACGGATGTGGCGGAGGTCGGCGATGGCGTGCGCCGGCTCGAGCGCGGGGATGATGCCCTCGGTCCGCGAGAGGAGCCGGAAGCCCTCGAGCGCCTCGTCGTCGGTGCGCGACACGTACTCGACGCGTCCGGTGTCGTGGAGGAAGGCGTGCTCCGGGCCGACGCCCGGATAGTCGAGGCCGGCGGACACCGAGTGCGTCTCGCGGATCTGGCCGTCATCGTCCTGCAGCACATACGAGCGCGTCCCGTGCAGCACGCCCTCGCGGCCGCCGACGATCGAGGCGGCGTGCTTGCCGCTCGCGATCCCCAGGCCGCCGGCCTCGACCCCGCGCAGCCGGACCGCGGCGTCCCCGAGGAATGCGCTGAAGATCCCGATGGCGTTCGAGCCGCCGCCGACACAGGCGACGACGAGGTCGGGGAGCGCGCCGACCCGCTCGAGATGCTGGGCGCGGGCCTCGCGGCCGATGACCGACTGCAGCTCGCGCACGATGAGCGGATACGGGTGCGGGCCGATGGCCGAGCCGAGCAGGTAGTAGGTCGTGCGCACGTTCGTCACCCAGTCGCGGATGGCCTCGTTCACCGCGTCCTTCAGCGTCCGGCTCCCGGCATCGACCTCGCGCACCTCGGCGCCGAGGAGCTTCATGCGGAAGACATTGGGATGCTGGCGCCGGATGTCCTCGGTCCCCATGTACACGACGCACTCGAGGCCCAGGAGCGCGCAGGCCGCGGCGCTGGCGACGCCGTGCTGGCCCGCGCCCGTCTCGGCGACGACGCGCTTCTTCCCCATCCGCTTCGCGAGCAGCGCCTGCCCGACGGCGTTGTTGATCTTGTGCGCGCCCGTGTGCGCGAGGTCCTCACGCTTGAGCGTCACGCGACGGAGGCCGACCTCGCGGGCCAGGTTCGCTGCGTCGGTGAGGGGTGTCGGCCGACCGACCCACTCGCGCAGGAGCTGGTCGAGCTCCTGCCCGAAGGCATCGTCGCGACGCGCCTCCTCGAACGCGCGCTCGAGCTCCGCCACCGCGGGCATGAGCGTCTCCGGCAGGTACTGGCCGCCGAAACGCCCGTAGCGTCCCTTCGTGTCGCTCACACCGACACCGCCTTTCGGATCCCGGCGAGGCCGGTCAGGAGCGCTCCGGGATCCCCACGCATGAGCGCCGTGCCGACGAGGACCGCGTCGACCCGCGCGGGGAGCAGACGGGCATCGTCCACGCTCGCGATGCCGGACTCGGCGACGACGATCTGACCGGGCTTCGCGAACGTGTGCAGCTGGCGCGCACGGCCGATGTCGATGTCGCTCGGCAGCCGAAGGTTCCGCGCGTTGATGCCGACGAGGGGCGAGCCGCAGGCGACCGCGCGCCCGAAGGCGACGGACTCGTGCGCCTCCACCAACGCGCCCATCTGCAGCTCGGCCGCACGGCGGTGGAAGCGCTGGAGCTCGGCATCGCTGAGGACCTCCGCGATGAGCAGGACCGCGTCCGCGCCCGCCGCGCGCGCCTCGGCGATCTGGTACTCGTCGACGATGACGTCCTTGCACAGGAGCGGGAGGGACACCGCGGCACGTACGGCGGCGAGGTCCTCCAGCGAGCCGCCCCAGAACTCGGGCTCGACGAGGACCGAGATAGCGGCCGCGCCGGCCGCTTCGTAGGCCATCGCCTGGACGGCGGCCGACGCGCCCTGGGGCGCGAGGCGTCCGAGCGCGGGCGACACCCGCTTCACCTCGGCGATGACCGCAAGGTGGCCGTTCCGCTTGCGGTGGCGCAGCACGCGCTCGAACGCATCGGCCTCAGGACCGCCGGCGAGCCGGCCGGCCGGCCAGCTCACTGGCCCGCGCGCCCACGCGTTCAGGGGCATATCGCGCAGCAGCTCGTCCTCGCTGCGACGCGCCTTCGCGGCGCGCACGTAGGCACGACGGCTCGCCACCACCTGCTCGAGGAAGTCGGTCATGCCGTCGCCGCCTCTTGTCCGAGCCGCTGGCTGGTCGCGATGAAGCGATCGAGTCGATCGCGCGCTGAGCCCGAGTCGATCGACCGCGCCGCGACGGCCACGCCCTCGCGCAGGCTGCCCGCGAGGCCCGCGACGTAGGACGCGGCCCCCGCGGTGAGCAGCACGGCCGTCCGCGCCCCACCGCGCGCGCCACCGAGCACCTCACGCGCGATCCGGGCGTTCGTCGCGGGATCGCCACCGACGATCTCGCTCCGCGGCGCGCGCGCGAGGCCGAGGTCCTCGGGCACGAGCGCCGCGGCACGCACGTCCTCTCTCCGGATCTCCCAGGTCCGCGTCTCGGCGCTCGGGCTGATCTCGTCCAGGCCATCGGTCCCGTACACCACGAGAGCGTGCTCCACGCCGAGCTCCGCGAGCGCGCGCGCCATCGTCTCGCCGATCGCGGCGCTTGGGACGCCGAGCACGTAGCGGCGCACGCCCGCCGGGTTCGCGATCGGCCCGAGCAGGTTGAAGATCGTGCGGATGCCGATCTCGCGCCGCACCGGCGCCGCGTGGCGCATCGCCGGGTGGAAGCGCGGGGCGAACATGAACCCGACGCCGACCTCGGCCACGCACGCGCCAACGCCGTCCGGCCCAAGGTCGATCTTCACGCCGAGAGCCTCGAGCACGTCCGCGCTGCCGCAGGCGCTCGAGGCCGCGCGGTTCCCGTGCTTCGCGACACGCCCGCCCGCGCCCGCGACGACGAGCCCCGCGAGCGTCGAGATGTTGATGCTGTTCGAGCGATCGCCACCGGTGCCCACGACGTCGATCGCGTCGTCCGCGACCGAGACGCGCACGACCTGCGCGCGCATGGCCGAGGCGAACCCCGCGATCTCCTCCGCCGTCTCGCCGCGCATGTGCAGCGCGGCGACCAGCGCCGCGAGCTGCGACGGCGTCGCCTCGCCCGCCATGATCGAGCTCATCGTGGCCTCGGCTTCATCGCGCGTGAGCGTGCGGCCGGCTGCGACGATGCCGAGCGCATCACGAGCGTCCACTGAAGTTCTCCAGCATGCGCATTCCGTCGGCCGTGAGCACGGACTCAGGGTGGAACTGCACGGCCTCGAGCGGGAGGAAGGTGTGCCGAAGGCCCATGA